>JAZUJT010000046.1:0-272028 GCA_045642905.1 Lachnospiraceae bacterium
CTTGGAATCGACAGGGACACTGCAAGACGAGTTGCTTACACAGGTCGAAGAATAGCCTACGTATGCAACAAAGGGGCTGTGAATGTCGCGATAAACAATAAAAGACTAGCCGCATTTGGACTAGTCTCTATGTTAGATTACTACACCGAAAGGTGTGTTACTTGTTAAGTTGATTGAACCGCCGTATACGGAACCGTACGTACGGTGGTGTGAGAGGTCGGAATTTCTCATTTAAGAGAAATTCCTCCTACTCGATTGCTTATATTTATTTATCTTCTTTAACATTCTTGTGTGCTGTTGAAAGCATAAGCTTGATACGGTTAAGCTGGTTAACTTCGCTGGCACCGGGATCGTAATCTATTGCTACGATATTACTTCCCTTAAAGTGTTTTCTAAGCTGCTTGATAACACCTTTACCGACTACGTGGTTGGGAAGGCATCCGAAGGGCTGTGCACATACGATGTTTGTGGCACCGTTGTTAATAAGCTCAATCATTTCACCTGTTAAAAACCAGCCTTCACCGGTCTGATTTCCGATGGAAACAATAGTTGATGCGTTAAGTGCTGTCTCATCTATGTCGGCAGGAACGTCGAAATGAACGCTCTTTTTGCAGGCCTTTGTAATGGCGCGTCTGCAAAGGACGATAAAGTCGATTCCGAGCTTTGCTTTAAATGCACCGATTTTGGGTGTTCCGAGATTCTTGGCTTTAAATTCCTGATTCTTGAAGCAGTAAAGTAAAAAGTCCATTAAATCGGGAACGACGGCTTCGGCGCCTTCGGCTTCCAAAAGTTCCACTACGTGATTGTTGGCGGTGGGAGAGAACTTAACAAGAATTTCTCCGACAACTCCGACACGGGGCTTTTTGATGTCGAGAAGCTCGATTGTGTCGAAATCCTCGATTATTTCACGGCATAACTTCCAGAACTTGAACCAGCTTACGTATTTTTCGGAAATGAATTCACGACATACTTTAAGCCATTTTTCATGCATGGCATCGGTCGTTCCTTTAACCTTTTCGTAAGGACGCATTCTGTAAACACATCTTTGGAAAATATCTCCGAAGTAAACGGCGAATACTCCGCGCTTCAAAAATGAGAGAGTAATCTTGAAGCCGGGGTTGGTTTCAATCTTTCCAAGATTTAATGAAATAACCGGAATATGCTCCATGCCTGCCTTTTTAAGGGCACGTCTTATGAATCCGATGTAGTTGGTTGCACGGCAGCCACCGCCTGTCTGCGAAATAATAACGGCGGTTTTGTTTAAATCATATTTTCCGGATTCAAGTGCCGTCATAATCTGGCCGACTACAAGAAGCGAGGGATAGCAGGCGTCATTATTTACGTACTTAAGTCCGGCGTCGATTGCCGAGCGATTGTCGTTATTTAAGATAACAAGATTATATCCGGCATTGTTGAATGCGGTCTCTAAAAGGTCAAAGTGAATGGGAGACATCTGAGGACATAAAATTGTATATTCCTTACGCATCTGTTCGGTAAACTTTACTTTGTTAATTGCACTTGAACGAATCGTGCGCTTGTAATTTCTGATTTCTCGTACCTTGATGGCGCTTAAAAGCGAACGAATACGGATTCTTGCCGCACCGAGGTTGTTTACCTCGTCAATCTTAAGGCAGGTATATATTTTATCCGAGCCCGAAAGAATATCGTTTACCTGGTCGGTAGTAACGGCGTCGAGCCCGCAACCGAAGGAATTGAGCTGAATTAAGTCCAAAAAGTCTACTGTTTTAACGTAGCTTGCGGCTGCATAAAGTCTTGAATGATACATCCACTGGTCGGACACGATCAAGGGTCGTTCCGGTGTTCCCTTAAATGCAACACTGTCTTCGGTGAGCACGGCTACTCCGTATGATGTGATTAATTCGGGAATACCGTGGTTGATTTCGGGGTCAATATGGTAAGGACGTCCGGCAAGAACAATTCCGCGTGTATTGGTATCCTTAAGGTACTCGATTACCTCGAGACCTTTCTTTTGCATATCCAAATGAGCCTTATTTAGCTCGTCGAAAGCCGCATCAACAGCGGCCTTGATTTCGCCCTTGCCGATTTCCGAAAATTCCTTGGACAAAGCATCGTAAACGGTTTTCTTGTTGGTAAATGCCATGAAAGGATTTCTGAATTTTACATTTCCCGAGGAAATACTTTCAACGTTATTCTTGATGTTTTCAGAGTAGGAAGTAACGATAGGGCAGTTATAGTGGTTGTTCGTATCTTTTATCTCGTCGCGTTCATAGAAAACTGCGGGATAGAAGATAAAATCGGGCTTTTGCGAAATAAGCCACTCTATATGTCCGTGAGCAAGCTTGGCAGGGTAGCATTCCGATTCCGAGGGAATCGATTCGATACCGAGCTCGTATATTTTATGATTCGAAACGGGCGATAGAACAATACTGTATCCCAATTTGGTAAAGAACGTGTGCCAGAAAGGATAGTTCTCGTACATGTTAAGCACTCTGGGGATTCCGACCGTTCCTCTTGTTGCTTCTTCCTTGGAAAGCGGTGTGTAATCGAAAAATCTCTTGAGCTTATAGTCAAAAAGATTGGGGATATTGTTGGCGTTTTTCTTACCGCCGATTCCCTTTTCACATCTGTTTCCCGAAATGTATTTACGTCCGTCGCAGAATGTATTAATTGTAAGTCGGCAGGAGTTGGTACAGCCCTTGCATTTAACCATGCTTGTTTCAAAAGAAAAACCGCAAAGCTTTTCATAATCAAGAAGGTTGGTCTTATAGTCATCCGTGTAGCGCTCACGTGCGATAAGTGCGGCACCGAAGGCACCCATGATACCTGCAATGTCGGGACGGACAGCTTCGCATTTGGCAACCTTTTCGAAGCTTCTTAATACGGCATCGTTGTAGAAGGTTCCGCCCTGAACAACGATTTTCTTACCAAGGCTTTGTGCATCCGAAACCTTGATAACCTTGAACAAAGCATTTTTAATAACCGAATAGGCAAGTCCTGCGGAGATATCCGATACAGCAGCACCTTCCTTCTGAGCCTGCTTAACCTTGGAATTCATAAATACGGTGCATCGTGTACCCAGGTCTATGGGATGCTTTGCAAAAAGCGCGCATTTTGCGAAATCCTTTACCGTATAATTTAAGGATTTTGCGAATGTTTCGATAAATGAACCACAGCCTGAGGAACATGCTTCATTAAGTAAAACCGAATCAACGGTACCGTTTTTAATCTTGATGCATTTCATGTCCTGACCGCCGATATCGAGTATGCAGTCAACGTCGGGAGCGAAAAATGCGGCAGCATAGTAATGAGAAACCGTTTCAACTTCTCCGTCATCGAGCATGAAAGCTGATTTCATAAGCTCTTCGCCGTAGCCTGTCGAGCAGGAGCGAACGATTTTCGCATCCTCGGGCATAAGGGTATAAATTTCCTTCAAAGCTTCGATTGCTGTCTTTAAAGGACTTGCGTTATTACTTGAATAGAATGAATGAAGAAGAGTACCGTCTTCGGAAACTACAGCCATTTTGGTGGTGGTAGAACCGGCATCGATTCCGAGATAGCAGTTTCCGTGATAGTTCTTTAAATCACCCTTCTTAACGGTAGCCTTTTCGTGACGCTCCCTGAATTTATTGTAGTCGTCGTCATTTACAAACAAAGGCTCCATTCTTGCAACTTCAAAATCCATTTTGATGTCTTTCGAAAGCTTTTCAACAAGTGTTGAAAGGTCAAAATAAACATCTTTTGATGCATTCAAAGCAGATCCCATTGCGGCAAACAAATGGGATTTATCGGTATTTACGATATGCTCGTCGTCTAACTTTAAGGTTCTTATGAAGGCAACCTTAAGCTCCGAGAGAAAATGAAGAGGACCGCCTAAAAATGCGACACGACCGCGAATGGGTTTTCCGCAGGCAAGTCCGGAAATAGTCTGATTTACAACAGCCTGGAAAATGGAGGCTGAAAGGTCTTCCTTGGTGGCACCGTCGTTAATCAAAGGCTGAATATCCGACTTGGCAAATACTCCGCATCGTGCGGCGATGGTATAAAGAAGAGAGTATGATTTAGCGTATTCATTAAGTCCCGATGCATCGGTTTGAAGCAAGGATGCCATCTGGTCAATAAAGGAACCGGTTCCGCCTGCACAAATACCGTTCATTCGCTGCTCGACGTTACCGTCTTCAAAATAGATAATCTTGGCATCTTCACCGCCGAGCTCTATTGCAACGTCACAACCCGATGTCATTTCCTGCAAAGCGGTTGAAACTGCTATAACTTCCTGATTGAAAGGGATATTGAGGTGGTTTGCAAGAGTAAGTCCGCCGGAACCTGTTATCATGGGATGAACAGAAAGATTACCGACCGAATCGTATGTTTTCTTTATTAACGAATACAGGGTTTCGCGAATATTGGCGTAATGTCTTTGATAGTCTGAAAAAAGAACATTTTTATCGCTGTCAAGAAGGGCTACCTTAACTGTGGTGGAGCCGATATCTATTCCCAAAGAGTACATTTTATATCACCGTTTCCTAAAAAATAAATTATTGTTTAATATAAATAAGTAGAAATATAAACACATTAGGATGTATTATAAAATAAGTTTTTTTAAATATCAATGTAACAAATGCTGTAAATATCATTAAAAAAATCTAAAATATATTAAGAAAATGATAGTTCGTTTACAATGGGATTTGAAAATGCTAAAATGAATCCATCTTTGTTATAAGGAGTTTTTGATGGGTAAGTTTGAAAGAAAGTTTTCCAAATACGCGATTAAAAACCTCTCATTGGTTTTGGTCATCTGTTATGCAATAGGCTATCTGATTTCCTTTATAGACCGTTCAGGTGCTATTATCGATTTCATTTCATTAAATCCATATAAGATTTTACACGGTCAGGTATGGAGAATATTTACCTGGATATTGATGCCGCCTTCGGGATTCGATCTTTTCACTTTGATTACTTTGTATTTTTATTTCATAATCGGTAAATCATTGGAAAATACCTGGGGTGAATTTATGTACAACGTATATATTTTCCTCGGAATGTTGTTTACGGTACTTTCAACGTTTTTGATTATGGGATATTTGTATTTGTTCCCCAATGAGCTTGTAAACATATACGGACTTGGCGAAGTAATGGCTGCTGTGGCAAGAGACTGTGTATCGACATATTACGTTACAATGTCAATTTTCCTGGCATTTGCGGCTACATTCCCCGAATCGAGTGTGCTTTTAATGTTTATCATTCCGATTAAAGTAAAGTGGCTCGGTGTTTTCTATGCCGCAGGTCTTGCTTATATGGCTTTTGTTTCCTCGGGTTACGACAGGACAATTATTGTCGCTTCACTTTTAAATTTCGTTATCTTTTATTTTGCCTCAAGAAACAGAATGAAAGGTACTCCGATTCAAAGAGTTAAAATGGCGAAAAGGCGACATGAATTTAATAACGACATGAAGAAAGCTACCGAAGGTATTTCCAAGCACAAATGTGCAATTTGCGGAAGAACCGAGCTTGATTCACCGGATTTGTCCTTCAGATTTTGCTCAAAATGTAACGGCAATTACGAATATTGCAGCGAACATTTATTTACTCATACTCATGTTGAATGAAAGGCTTAAATATGAACGAACAGGAAGCTTTTATTAATCGAATTAAAGAAATTACGGAAATTGCGCTCGATCAGGAGAATGTTATTTTCACTTCACAGTTGGAATCGATTTTCCCCGAGACGGTCGATAATCCCGAGAAGAAGCAGCTTATAGTTGATTTCCTGAAGGAAAAGAAAATCGGTCTTGATGAAAAGGTTGATTATAATGACTACCTCAATGAAGACGAAAAAAACTATCTTTCCATTTACCTTGAGGAGCTTTCGGAAATTGACAAGCTTTCAAAGGGCGAGAGAGAAGCTTATACCATTTCGGCAATGTCAGGTGACAGTAATGCCGTAAATATCATTATCAATGATTATCTTTCGGATGTTGTCGAGATTGCCAAGCTTTATGCCGGTCAGGGCGTTTTAATGGAGGATTTGATCGGAGAGGGAAATATTGCTTTATTGAATGCCGTTTCGCTTCTCGGATCGCTTGAAAAACCTTCGGAAGCGGAAGGCTTTATCGGAAAAATGGTTATGGACGCTATGCAGGATGCGATTGCTGCCGAAATGGATGACAATTCCGACAAGGAAAAGCTTGTTAAAAATGTAAATAAGGTTTCGAAGGCTGCGGAAGAACTTTCGGCGCTTCTCGGAAGAAAGGTTTCAATTGAGGAATTGTCCAAGGAATCCGGCATTTCCGAATCCATGATTAAAAAAGCCATGAAATTGACCGCCAACAAGATAGACGGTATAGAAGTAAATGAGTAGGATGGTGTCACAAAATGCCTGAGTTTAAAGGTTGTAAAAATTATACGATTGTGTCCGAGGAAAAATTAACCGATATAGACGCAACCGGTTATGTTCTTTCACATGATGTTACGAAAGCAAGAATTGTTTTGATTGATTGTAAGGATGATAATAAGTCTTTTGCAATCGGGTTCAAAACTCCCTGCAAAGATTCAACCGGCGTTCCACATATTCTTGAACATTCTGTTTTATGCGGTTCTTCCAAGTATCCCGTAAAGGATGCGATGACCGAAGTCGGAAAAGGCTCCGTAAATACTTTCATGAATGCTTTTACTTATCCCGACAGAACTTTATACCCCTTCTCTACATGTAATGATAAGGATTATATGAATATTCTCGGCGTTTACCTTGATGCCGTATTTAAGCCCAGAGTTTACAGCGAGCCTAAGATTTTTATGCAGGAAGGCTGGCATTACGATATTGATAATGAGGATGCTCCCATTGTCGTAAACGGTGTTGTTTATAACGAGATGAAGGGGGCATATTCATCTGCGGATGAAGTTTTGAGAGATAAGATTACACGTTCTCTTTTAAAGGACACCCCGTATAACTTCGATGCGGGCGGAAATCCCGAGTGTATTCCTGACTTATCTTATGAACAGTTTGTACAATTTCATAAGACCTTATATCATCCGTCAAATTGCCGTATCATTTTGTACGGAAACATGGATTTCGAGGAAAAACTTAAGTTTATAGATGAGGAATATTTGTCCGGATATGATTATCTTGACATAGATACTCATATCGATTTAGAGAAGCCTTTCGATAAGCCGGTTGAAATAAAGGACTTTTATCCTATAGGTGAAGATGAATCCGAAAAGGATATGACGTATCTGTCATATAACGTTATAGCTTCGGATTACACCGATATTGAAACTTCTCAGGCAGTCGATGTTATTAATTACGCTTTATGCTCAATTGCAGGTGCTCCGTTAAAAGAAAAACTTATCAAGGCAGGAATCGGAAAGGACGTTTATTCTTCTTTTTCCACAGAGATTGCACAAAATGTTTTCTCCATTATCGCCGAAGGAGCCAATGCCGGGGACAAAGAAAAATTCGTTTCGTTAATAGAAGAATCCGTACGTGAGGTTATCAAAAACGGATATGACAAGAACGCATTGGAAGCGGCAATTACCAATCAGGAGTTTGCATACAGAGAAGCGGACTTCGGTAATTATCCAAAGGGTATTGTTTATTCCATGATGATTATGGATGGCTATATTTATTCGGATGATGATGTTTTCCGCCTTTTAAAACAATCGACGGTTTTTGACAAGCTTCGCGAATATGCCAAGGGAAATTATTTCGAAGAACTTACGAAGAAATTGATTTTGGATAATAATTTTAAATCGGTTGTTGTTCTTGCACCTTCGAAAGGTCTTCAGAAGCAGATTGACGATAAGCTTGAAAAGAAGCTCGAGGAATATAAAAAGTCTCTTTCCAAAGAAGATATTTTAAAGCTGATAGAAGAGAATAAGGAACTTAAAAAGTATCAGGAAATGCCCGACTCGCCCGAAGCTCTTTCCACGATTCCGACACTTTCTTTGGAAGATATTCCGGGGACCGGAAGGCGCACGGAATATACATTAAGAAAGGTAAATGACATTGATGTCTTAAAAAATATCGCGGATTCGAACGGTATCATGTACTTTACGATGAAGTTTAACGCAAACGTACTTCCGAAACGTCTTTTGGGTGCCGCTTCTATTTTTAGAAATATACTTTTCTTAATGGATACAGAGCATTATTCATACGCAGATTTATGTAATGAAATAAACATAAAAACAGGCGGAATGAATATCGGATTTTCCATTGCGAATAACTTGGATGATGCGGATAACTTTGATCTTGACTTTGTGGTAAGGTCCAAGATTTTCTACAAAAACATCGAAGACTTGTTCCGACTTGTTTATGAAGTTTTGCTTTGCAATAAATTCGATGACAAGAAAAGATTTCTTGAAGTCATTAAAGAAGCCAAGCAAAGAGAGCAGGACGGCATTCTTTCGGCCGGTCATGTATTGGCATACGGACGTGCGCTTGCACAAGTAAGTGACAATGCTGTCATGAGAGAGAAGCTGTTCGGCCTTGATAAGTTCAGATTCCTTGAGGATTTACTTGCGGATTTCGATAATCGTTATGAATCCGTTATTGCCGATTTAAAGGAAATCGGTGACCTTCTTTTTACAAAAGGCAATTTCATGGTCGCATACGGCGCGTCCAAAGATGTTGATAAGTATGAAAGTATTTTTGAAAAGGCTTTAACCGATTTTTACAATAAACTTCCCGATAAGAAATATCCCGATGTATTGGAAAAGGAAGAAAAGCTTAAAGGAAATTCGGCACTTACTTCATCAATGCGTGTTCAGTATGTTGCTCTTGCGGGTAACTTCAAAAAGCACGGTTATGACTATGATTCACGCTTAAGCATTATACGCAACATGTTTTCCAATGATTATCTTTGGAATAATGTTCGTATTCTGGGAGGAGCATACGGCTGCTTTTGTACTTTCTCGCGAAACGGAGATACTTTCTTTGTTTCTTACAGAGATCCCAATGTTGAGAAGACTTTGGATATTTACAGAAAGTCCGTTCAATATTTGAAGGATTACAATAACGAAGACAATATGCTGGAAAGATATATTATTACTACCGTGGGTGAGGTTGATTCTCCGCTTACCGCATCGGGAGAAAGCGACAGGGCTTACACGATGTATCGTAACAGCATTACCAATGAAATGATGGATAACGACAGAAATAATCTCATTTCATGTACCGCAAAGGATATCCGGGAGCTTTCCAAATACGTTGAGGCCGTTATAGAAGACAACGCTGTTTGTACGGTCGGTAATGAAACCGTCATTAAGAATGTTTCAGATCTTTTTGACGATATCAGTCCCATTATTCGTAACTTTGGGGATTAAGTTTTGCTTAAGTGTATTGAATTTGTTCTTTTGATTTATTATTCTTTATATGTGTTTATCACACAGGGAGGATTGTTATGAAGAAGAAATTATTATTTTTTTCAATGGCTGCCATGTGCCTTATGATGTGCGCATGCGGTTCATCGAATCCTTTATCGGATGTAGCTTATTCGACCAATAACTATAAAAGCGCAGCTGCTCAGGAAAGCGGTCCCGGGTTTGCGGATTATGCTTATGAGGAAGAGTATCGTGAAGAACCGGCTGCGGCTGAGGGTAATGTACAGCAGGAAGAATTCAATGATTCAGCCAGAAAGCTTATCAAAAATTACAACCTTACAGTTGAAACCGAAACTTATGATGAATGCATAAAGAATATTGAAACTGAAATCGATGCACTTCACGGTTATGTTGAAAACCTTAATTCTTATAACGGAAGTTCGAATTATCGTTCAAACAGAAGCTCCAACTATACAGTTCGTATTCCTCAGGCCAAGCTTGATGAATTTGTAAATTATGTCGGAACTGCCGCTTATGTTACGAACAAGACTTTGAATGTTCAGGATGTTACATTACAGTACGTTGATGTTGAGAGCCGTAAAAAGTCTTATGAAATCGAGCGTGATACATTAAACGATTTGCTTGCACAGGCTTATTCGATTGATGATATTATCTCGATTGAAAATCGTCTTTCCGAAATCAGATATATGCTTGAGTCAATGGAGTCGCAGTTGCGTACCTATGACAATCTTGTTGATTATGCAACCGTATATTTGAACATCTGCGAGGTTGTTCAGTATACTCCCGCAGCGACCGAGACATTCGGCGAGAAGATTTCACGTTCATTTAGAGAAGGCATTGCTGATTTTGTTGAAGGTTTGAAGAATTTTGCAATATGGTTTGTGGGTGCACTTCCCAGACTTATATTCATTGCCGCTATCGTATGTGCTATTGTATTTATTATTCGCGGTATTAAAAAATCTTCATCCAAGAAAAAGGCCCGCAAGGAATTTGAGCGTGCGGCCAAGCTTTCAAGTGAAGCACAGAAGACAGCAGAAGCCAATAAAGAAAATCTGCAATAAAATAATTTATTTATATGAGGATAACCATAAGTGATTTTTAATTCCTATATCTTCATACTTTTGTTTTTGCCGATAAGTATTATTACTTATTTTGTGTTAACAAGGACAACAAAGCCACCGGTTTCTGACTGGTGGCTTGTTTTCGTATCTTTGATTTTTTATTCTTTTGCGAAAAGAGATGCGATAATTTTTATTTTGGCATCACTTATTGTAAATTACCTGTTTTGTACATTTATCGGAAAGAAAAGAAACAGTTTTTCGAAATTATTCATGGTGGTTTCTGTTGTTTTAAATCTTTGCGCTTTGTTTGTGCTTAGATTTATAAGGTTTGATTCCATTATTGTTCCGTTGGGAATCAGTTTTATAACTTTTGAACAGATAGCTTATGTTGTCGAAACTTATAAGGGAAATACGGAAGGTTTTTCTTTATCGGAATATTTACTTTATGTATTGTGGTTTCCCAAAATCTCGCAGGGCCCGCTTGCAAATCCCGTTAAATTCGTTTCTTCGCTGAGAGATGATTCGAGAAGGAAGGTAAATTACGATAATATTGCGGACGGATTATTCTGCATTTCAATCGGTCTGTTCAAAAAGATGTTTATAGCGGACAGCATCAGCAAATATGTTGATGCCGGTTACATGCTTTTGGATTATCTCGGTACGGCATCCTCACTTGTCGTAATTTTGGGATATACATTGCAGATTTATATGGATTTTTCGGGATATTGCGATATTGCATACGGTGTTTCAAAAATGTTTAATATCACGCTTCCCGTTAATTTTAATTCTCCGTATAAAGCCGAGTCGGTTACGGAGTTTTGGAAAAGATGGCATATTTCACTTACGGATTTTTTGCGTGAATACGTATATTTTCCGCTTGGCGGAAGTAAAAAAGGCAAGGCAAGAACGTATATAAATATTCTTCTTGTATTTATTGTATCGGGCATTTGGCACGGAAATACGATTAACTTCATATTGTGGGGACTTTTGCACGGAGTATGTCAGGTAATCGAAAGAGCCGGCAAAAATGTATTTTCACGTATCAACCATTATGTGAAAGTATTTGTTACATTTGTAATTGTGAACATTGGCTGGGTTTTGTTCAGAGCCCCGGATCTTCAAAGCTTTTTAATGGTGCTTCGAGGACTGTTTCGAAAGACCGAATACGGTTCGAACTTTGCCGTATTCATGGCCGATACAACTATCGCAAACAGTACGATTGTTTCGAAACTCGGATTACTCGGTAATATTATTTCCGATTATTTCTCGGTCTTTGTATTGGCCGCAGGGTTGATTATTTGTTTTCTTTTTCCGAATCTTTATTCCCGCAAAAGAAAAAACAGTTTGTTTAATTCGGTTTTATGTGCAGTGTTACTGCTTATTTCCATTCTATCCATGTCGGGAGCAATAACACGCTTTATATATTTCAATTTCTAACGGTGAGCGATGAAAAAACATGAGATGTCTTCAAAAAACTTCATAAAGCTTACGCTTACAATTGTCATTACGGTACTTGTTGTGGCGGGTACTCTTGTTGCGGTTATCGATCCGATGATGCATTTTCATGCTCCGCTAAAAGGGCTTTCGTATCCTTTAAAGGATGAATTTTATTTAAATCCCGGAATTGCCCGTCATTATGATTACGATGCCGTTATTGTGGGAGACAGCTGTTGCCAGAATTTCTTTGCATCCGATGTGAAGGATTTGTGGGGATATGAAACCGTTAAGCTTACCAATCAGGGTGCACCTTTTTCCGAAACGAAGCGGTTTTTGGATTCTGCTTTTGATGCAAAGGGAGAACTTAAGCTTGTTATTATGCCTGTTAATCCTGTTTCGGTATGTAAGGATGCATATGTCGACAGATATGAAAGGGATGAATATTATCTTTCCGACAAGAATGTCATAAACGATGCACGATATCTTTTTAATCTGCAGATGATAAAGAAGTGTCTGGCAGTTATTTCGGATACAAGGGCAGGAAAAGAAACCTGGAATATGGATATGTATTCCAATTGGGAAGATTCCCGTGTTTTCGGCGGATATCAAATGCTTGAGGAGACATTATCTTCAAAGGCCATGGAAGATTATTCAAAAGATGCAAATCCTGTGGAAACATCGGTCATAAATGTAACCGTTAATATTATAAATCCGGCTCAAGAACATCCGGACACCGAATTTATTGTATTTATTCCGCCGTATCATGCTTCATATTTCAAAATACTTCAAAATATCGATCGGTTTGATACGGAGTTTATGATAGAAAAGGCGGTTATTGAAGCTTTGCTTAAGACAGACAATATAAAGGTCTATTCTTTCATGGACGATTATGAAATAACTTCCGATTGGAATATGTATTGTGATTTTTCTCATTGCCGTCAGAATGTAAACCGCAGAATTATGAATATGATGTATAATGAAGAGCATATTATTACGAAAGATAATTATTTGAATTATCTTGACGGTTTGAAAAATTACTATAGCGACTTTGATTATGATGAATTACTTATAAAGGCAGAGAGGGACAATCAGTGAGTGATATGAAAAAATCCGGATTTGTTACCATTGTCGGAAGACCCAATGTAGGCAAATCCACTTTAATGAATCAGATAATCGGGCAGAAGATTGCCATTACATCGAATAAGCCTCAGACTACGAGAAACCGTATAATGACGGTTTATACTTCCGATGAAGGCCAGATTGTATTTCTTGATACCCCCGGACTTATTAAGGCCAAGAATAAGCTTGGAAACTATATGATGTCCGCTGCCGGTTCGACCATTAATGACGCAGATGTCATCATTTGGATCGTGGAAGCCGGAAAAGAATTATATAATTCATCTCTTGAGTATTTTGATTCCATTAAAAATAATAAACAGCCCAAGATTTTGGTTATAAATAAAATCGATTCCATTAAACGTGAAGAGATTCCCAAGACTATCGAATATTATGCAAAGACGCTAAGCTTTGACGAAATAGTACCTGTCTGTGCCAAGGACGGAACCAACGTAGATGAGCTTGTAAGATGCATTTTTAAGTATCTTCCTTACGGTGAGCCTTTTTATGATGAGGATACCGTAACCGATCAGCCCGTAAGACAGATTGCGGCGGAGATGATAAGAGAGAAAGCGTTACATGCATTAAATGATGAGATTCCTCACGGCATCGCGGTTATGATTGAAAAGATGGATTTCTCAAAACCTGTTGTTGAAATTATGGCGACGATTGTATGCGAAAGAGATTCTCATAAAGGTATTATTATAGGAAAGGGCGGTGCAATGCTTAAAAAGATTGGTACGAATGCCCGTTTCGAAATCGAAAGAATGCTTGAACAGAAGGTTAATCTTAAGCTTTTTGTCAAGGTAAAAAAGGATTGGCGCGACTCGGAGTTCTTGCTTAAAAATTTCGGTTATAACGAGAATGATTTTAAGGTGGAAAAGAAAAAGTAGTTTTTATCCTTAGCTTACGGAGGCCGTTGTGCAGGATTTTTTGAAGGTCACGGGAATGGTTATCAAGGTATTCCCTCAAGGAGATTACAACAGAAGAATTGTTCTTTTGACCCGCGAACACGGCAAGATTACTGCATTTGTAAACGGTGCCCGCAAACAGGGAAGTCGTTTTGCGGCATCTACGGACCTTTTTGTGTTCGGAACATTTGAACTTTATGTGGGAAAAGATGCCTATAATGTTCAAAATGCGGAAATTCTTAACTACTTTGAGTTTTTGAGAACCGATATGGAAGCTGCTTACTACGGAATGTACTTTTTGGAACTTTCCGATTATTACGCAAGAGAAGAAAATGATGAAGCACTTTTACTTCTGTGCGTTTACAGAGCTTTGCAGGGATTGAAGGTTAAAGGTCTTTCAAACAGTCTTGTAAAAGAAGTGTTTGAGACGAAACTCTTTATAATAGAAGGAGAAATGATTCCGCCTTCATCGGACGGCGGCTTTACAAAGGAGTTTTTGGATGCGCTTTCTTTCTATGAGGAGTGTTCGATAGAAGATTTATATAAGTATCCGGTTGATGACAGTGTCTTAAATCAGCTTATTTCTTTTAACAAATATCAGAGAAAGCATTTGATTGATAAGAAGCTAAACAGCCTGGAAATATTGGAAACCATGGTATTTTAAATATGAATTGATGTACAAAGAGCCTTGAAAATCGGGCTCTTTTTCTTTTGCCAAAAATAATATTGAAAATTTCACAATATTATATTGACAATATATATTATACGCCGTATAGTATTATACAGAAACAAGAAAGGAGAAAAATGCATGACATATCAGATTACAGCTCCGTTACTTGATGCGTGCGTGCTGGGTATAGTTGATAAAGAAGATACATACGGCTATACGCTTACGCAGAATGCGCAGAAGGTTATCGATATTTCCGAATCAACTTTATATCCGGTTCTCAGACGATTACAGAAGAATGGTTTACTGAGGACTTATGACGTTCCCTACCAGGGACGCAACAGAAGATATTATTCTGTTACGGAGGAAGGAAAGAGGACTTTATCTTTTTATCGTAACGAATGGTTGGCATACAGAAAGAATATCGACGGATTATTGATGACGGAGGAATCAAAAGATGAACAGTAGTGAATTCTTAAAAGACCTTGAATATCGTTTAAGGCTTATTCCGCAGGACGATCGAAATGATGCCGTGGAATATTACAAAGAGTATATCAACGATATGGAACTTGGCGAAAATGATAATGTGGAGGCGATTTTGGGAACTCCCAAGGAAGTCGCTTCAAAGATTATCGGTGACTGTACACAGAAGGTTATTGATAATCAGAAGGAAAAGAAAACGGTTAAGGGAACAGGCGCAGTTATCTGGTTTATTATTCTGGCTATATTTTCACTTCCCATTTCCCTTCCGCTTGCAATCGTTGCGATTGCTGTTGTGCTGGTTGTTGTAATTGTTGTTTTTGCTTTGCTGATTGCATTGCTTGCAACGGTAGCGGCTATTATTGTAGGTGGTTTTTCAATGATTCCCTTGTCATTAATGTGGGCAGGAAGTCTTGGACAGAAATTGTTCTTTTCGGGCATTGGAATCATGGCAACTGTATTGGGTATTGTTTTGATTAATCTTTTATTTAAGTTTATCGGATTCATTGTTCCGACAATGGGTCAATCGATTAAGAAGATCAGTTTAAGGAGAAATAAATAATGAATAGAAAATTTTTTGGTATTTTGGGATGCATTTTTGTTGTGGGTGCACTTCTTTGCGGAATCGGTTTTGTATTTAACGGAAACAAACCTTTTTCTGTTTCCTTTTACAAGGACAGCTATAATAATAAGCAGGTAAGTGACGGAGAGGTTGTTACCGGAACGATTGATTTGGAAGATTTTGATAACATAAATTTCGATGTATCAAGCATTGATGTTATTGTGGTTCCCGGAAATGAAAGCAAGCTTGAGTATTCCGTTTTCAAGGAATATGTGCCGGAGGTTTCATATTCGGGAAAGACCTTAAATGTTAAGCAGCCTTCGGTAAATGTAAGCTTCAATTTCACTTTTGATATTGCTACGAAAATATATTATAAGCTTACGGTTCCTTCGGATAAGAAATATGATGAAGTTTTAATTGACGCTTCATCTGCGGAAATTTCAATTGAAAATATTGAGGGCGATGTTTGTAAAGTAGTTACTTCATCGGGAGATGCAGATATCAAAAACTGCAAATTCAATGAGATTAATAGAGAAGCTTCATCGGGAGGAACGCTTTTTGACACAATTTCCGTAAAAACATTATATTCGCAAGCATCCTCGGGTGACATTGAAGTAAAGAATATGGCCGCTGATGAAGTTGAGGCATCCACAACATCCGGAAATATCGAAATTTACGATTTAACTTGCCTTAAGCTTAATACGGAAGCATCTTCGGGAAATATAGAGGCTGAAAAGATATCTGTCGATAAAGTGGAAACAGAGACTACATCGGGAAACAACAAGTTTAAGTTTGAAAAGGTAAACAGCGTTTTTGCCAAGGCATCATCCGGTAACGTAACTTTATATCTTACGGGCAATGAGGATGAGTATGACTTCGATTTATCCGCAACAAGCGGTAATATTGAATGCGGAAAGTTATCTTTGGAGAAGAAATATAAAACCGAAAAAGGTACCGGAAGAATGGTTGAAGTTTCAACAACTTCCGGAGACATAGATCTTTCTTTTGCAAAATAAAATGAATCTATATAGGGCGTTATATGTACGACTTGTTCATATAACGCTCTTTTTTATTGAAAACATTGAAAACATTATCTTTTTCGGTTGAAATATAAAAAAATTATGTCTATAATTAATCGGTATAATTTTAACAATAAGGAGAAAACTTATGGAAAAGTCAATGGAAAAGATTGTTGCTCTTGCCAAGTCGAGAGGTTTTGTTTATCCCGGTTCCGAAATTTACGGCGGACTTGCCAATACCTGGGATTACGGTAACCTGGGCGTTGAGCTTAAAAATAATGTTAAAAAAGCATGGTGGCAGAAATTTGTTCAGGAGAATCCTTACAACGTAGGTGTTGACTGTGCTATTTTGATGAACCCTCAAACATGGGTTGCATCAGGTCATCTCGGTGGTTTCGCAGATCCTTTGATGGATTGTAAGGAATGCCATGAAAGATTCCGTGCTGATAAGTTAATCGAAGATTTCTGTGCAGAGAAGGGCATTACACTTCCCAAGCCTATCGATGCATTTTCTCAGGAAGAAATGAAGAACTTCATTGAGGACAATAACGTATTATGTCCTACATGCGGTAAGCATAACTTTACCGATATCAGACAGTTTAACCTTATGTTTAAGACTTTCCAGGGTGTTTCCGAAGATGCCAAGAACATCGTTTATCTTCGTCCCGAAACAGCACAGGGTATTTTCGTAAACTTTAAGAACGTTCAGCGTACATCACGTAAGAAGGTTCCTTTCGGTATCGGTCAGATCGGTAAATCTTTCCGTAACGAAATTACACCCGGTAACTTTACTTTCAGAACAAGAGAATTTGAGCAGATGGAACTTGAATTCTTCTGCAAGCCCGGTACAGACCTTGAGTGGTTCCAGTATTGGAGAGCATTCTGCCGTGACTGGCTTATCAGCCTCGGCATTAAAGAAGATGAGATGAGACTTCGTGACCACGATCCCGAAGAATTATGCTTCTACTCAAAGGGTACAACAGATATCGAATTCTTATTCCCCTTCGGATGGGGCGAACTTTGGGGCATTGCGGATCGTACTGATTACGACCTTACCCAGCACCAGAATGTTTCCGGTGAAGACATGGGATATTTTGATGATGTGACCAATGAAAAGTATGTTCCTTATGTTGTTGAGCCTTCACTCGGTGCAGACCGTGTTGTTCTTGCTTTCTTATGCGCAGCATACGATGAAGAGAACCTCGGAACCGAAGAAGCTCCCGATATGAGAACCGTTTTACGTTTCCATCCCGCACTTGCACCCGTAAAGATCGGTGTGCTTCCTCTTTCAAAGAAGCTTAACGAGGGCGCTGAAAAGGTATTTGCACAGCTTTCCAAGAAATACAATTGCGAATTTGACGATCGCGGAAATATCGGTAAGAGATATCGTCGTCAGGACGAAATCGGTACTCCTTTCTGCATTACTTATGACTTTGATTCGGAAACAGATAACATGGTTACCGTTCGTTTCCGTGATTCAATGGAACAGGAAAGAGTAGCTATTGCCGATCTTGATAAGTTCTTTGCTGATAAATTTACATTTTAATCCGGAGTGAACAATGAGAAAGATTACTTCTAAAGAATTAAGAAAAGAATGGATAAACTTTTACGTTGAAAGAGGACATGTTGATGTCGGTGCGGTTTCACTTGTTTCCGACGGCTCAACAGGTGCCATGTTCAACGTTGCCGGTATGCAGCCCATTATGCCTTACTTACTTGGCAAGAAGCATCCTCTCGGAACGAGACTTTGCAATGTACAGGGATGTGTACGTACCAATGATATTGACTCTATCGGAGACAAGAGCCACTTGTCATTCTTCGAAATGATGGGTTCATGGAGTCTCGGAGATTACTTCAAGAAAGAAAGATGTCAGTGGAGTTACGAACTTTTAACACAGGTATTCCAATTTGACAGAGACCATCTTGCAGCAACCGTATTCGAAGGCGATGAAAATGCGCCCAGAGACGAAGAAGGTGCCAAGTACAGAATCGAATCCGGTTTTAAGAAGGAAAACGTATTTTATCTTCCCGCCGAAGATAACTGGTGGGGACTTGAATACGGTCCCTGCGGTCCCGACTCCGAAATGTTCTTCGTATCGGATGCAAAGCCCTGCGGACCTGATTGCAGACCCGGTTGTCATTGCGGAAAGTATACCGAAGTAGGTAACGATGTATTCATGCAGTATGAAAAGCATCAGGACGGTACACTTACTCCTCTTGAGAAGAAGAACGTCGATACGGGATGGGGTCTTGAAAGAAACCTTGCTTTCTTAAACGGTGTTGATGACGTATATAAGACAGACCTTTTCACACTTGTTATTGCGGCTATTGAGAAGGCTTCCAATGTTAAGTACGGTTCGGATGAAAAGTCTACAAAGTCAATGAGAATTATTGCGGACCATTTCAGAACAGCAGTTATGCTTATCGGTGATGAAGCTAAGCTTTTGCCTTCCAATACAGGTGCCGGATACGTATTAAGAAGACTTATAAGACGTGCCGTTCGTCACGGTCGTTCACTTTCTCTTAAGCTTCAGGATATGATTACTATCGCATCGATTTATATTGATGAGGTTTATAACGACAGCTATCCTTTACTTATTAAGAACCGTTCATTTATTCTTGATGAGTTAAAGAAAGAAATCGAAAGATTCGAAACAACTCTTGAAAACGGTATGAAAGAGTTCAGAAAGATTGCTGACGATACCAAGAATTCCAAGGATAAGGTTATTGACGGAAAGTCAGCTTTCTATTTGTATGATACTTTCGGATTCCCGATTGAACTTACGGTAGAAATGGCCGAAGAAGAAGGCTTTAGCGTAGACGAAGAAGGCTTTAAGGAATCGATGGAACTTCAGAAGAAGAAGGCCAGAGAGAATTCCAACTTCTCCCAGAAGTCCGCTGATGCCGATTTGTTCGCTTCTCTTGAAAGCTCTGTTACATGTACATATGTAGGTTACGATAAACTTGAAGCGGATGATAAGATTGTTGCTCTTGCCGATGAAGAAAGCATGGTTGATGAGCTTAAGGAAGGCACCAAGGGTACGGTTGTTACCTCAACAACTCCTTTCTATGCTACCATGGGCGGTCAGAAGGGTGATAAAGGTACAATCATAACTTCAAGTGCCGTATTTGAGGTTGAAGAGACCGTTAAACTTCCCGAAGGACGTATCGGACATATCGGTAAGGTTACAAAGGGTACATTTAAGGTTTCCGATAAGGTTACATTGAAGGTTGATAAAGCTTCTCACAGCGCTACCTGCAAGAACCACTCCGCAACTCACCTTCTTCAGAAAGCTTTACAGGAAGTTTTGGGAGATCATGTTGAACAGTCGGGTTCATATCAGGATCCTTATCGTACAAGATTTGATTTTTCGCACGGTCAGGCAATGACACGTGAGGAAATTTCCAAGGTTGAGGCTATCGTTAACGAAAAGATTAACGAAGCTTTGGACGTAGATACCAAGGTTATGTCTATTGAAGAAGCCAAGAAGACAGGAGCCATGGCGTTGTTCGGCGAAAAGTACGGCAGCACCGTTCGTGTCGTATGCATGGGTGATTACTCCAAGGAATTCTGTGGCGGTACTCATGTGAAGAATACTTCCGATATAGCTAACTTTAAGATCCTTTCCGAAAGCGGTGTCGCTGCCGGAATCAGACGTATTGAAGCCATTACCGGTGCCAATGTTATTGAATATTACAAAAAGCTTGAAGCTCAGTTAAACGAGGCTTCCAATGCAGCCAAGGCTCAGCCTAATGAGCTTGCAAAGAAGATTCTTTCAATGCAGGCTGAAATCAAGGCTATGTCTTCGGAAATCGAATCATTAAAGGCTAAGGCAGCCAAAGATGCTTTGGGCGATGTATTAAATAATGTCGTTGAAGTAAAGGGAGTTAAATTCCTTGCAGCTTCCGTTCCCGGCGTTGATATGAACGGATTAAGAGATTTGGCCGATTCATTATGTGAAAAGCTTGGCGGCGGTGTTGTATTACTTGCTTCCGAGCAAGACGGCAAGGTTAATCTTGTTTCCAAGGCAACCGATGATGCCATGGCAAAGGGCGCTCACGCAGGTAATCTTATCAAAGCAGTCGCTTCACTTGTAGGCGGTGGCGGCGGCGGACGTCCCAATATGGCTCAGGCCGGCGGTAAGGATGCAGCCGGTATTCCCAAGGCTTTGGAAGAAGCCAAGAACGCTTTGGAAGGTCAGCTTAAATAATATAAAACTTTTTATTGACGAATGAAAAGTTTTTGTTATAATCATTATTGTGTGTAAACACGAAATAACCTAACGGTCAAGTATCATAGGACTGAAGGGAGGGTAGAATTAGATGTCAAACATTATTGTTAAAGAAAATGAATCTTTAGACAGCGCATTACGTCGTTTCAAGAGAAGCTGCGCTAAGGCAGGTATCCAGCAGGAAATCCGTAAGCGTGAGCATTATGAGAAGCCCAGCGTAAAGCGTAAGAAGAAGTCTGAAGCAGCCAGAAAGCGTAAATATAACTAATCAGATTTTTTTAAAGTCCCCGATTTTGTTTCGGGGACTTTTTTCTTTATTCTTTTAAGCGTTTATGATATAAATTTCTTATGCATATGTATATTATTATCTTTATTCTCATAGTGTTGGTTTTGACTTTGGTGGGTGTCATTATTTATGACAGCAACCGTTTTGTCGTTGAAAAATATATTGTAAGAAACAAACTTATTTCCCAAAACGTTTCTTTTGTCTTCATTTCGGATCTTCACAATAAGGTTTACGGCGAAAATAATCAAAAGCTTATTTTAAAAATCAAGGAGTTGAAACCGGATTTTATCCTTCTGGGCGGAGATATAGTAACCGCAAGACCGGGAAAATCGCTTAAAATCGCTTTTTCCTTGGTTAAGGAGTTGCTTTCGATTGCGCCTGTATATTATGCGATGGGCAATCATGAATACCGCATGAGGCTGTATCCCGAGGTTTACGGTTCGATGTATGACGATTACGTTAAGCTGCTTGACGGTATCGGCATTAAGTTTCTTGATAACGAAAGCATGGATGATTTCGGAATTACCATTACCGGTCTTTCGCTTGAAAGAGAATATTACAGAAGATTTTGTACCGTTAAGATGGAGGAAGACTATATTTCTTCATTAATCGGCAAGAAGAAGGATTCGTTTCAGATTCTTCTTGCGCACAATCCCGATTATTTTAAAGACTATTGCGCATACGGTTCCGAGCTTATTTTATCGGGACACATTCACGGCGGAATGGTGAGACTTCCGCTTTTGGGCGGCGTTGTTTCGCCGAGAGTTGTTCTTTTTCCCAAGTATGACGGCGGAGTTTACAAAGACGGTTCATCAACGATGATTTTATCGAGGGGGCTTGGAATGCATACTATTCCCATCAGGTTTAACAACCCCGGTGAGATATCTTATATTACCCTTGAAAAAGAAAAAGAAAACCTATAAAATGTTTTTCGTGTGACCGAGAAATTTTTCTTTAGGCCAATTTATTTGACGGAGATTTTTTATGCCGATTCCTGTAAAACTTGAAGTTTTCGAAGGCCCTTTGGACCTTTTGCTTCATCTTATTGAAAAGAATAAAGTTGATATTTATGATATTCCCATTGTAGAGATTACCAATCAATATCTTGAATACATCAAGCTTTTGCAATCACAGGACATGAACGTGATGAGCGAGTTTTTGGTAATGGCGGCTACTCTTGTCGATATTAAGTGTCGTATGCTTCTTCCCAAAGAGGTTAATGAAGACGGTGAGGAAGAAGATCCCAGAGAGGAACTTGTTGCCAAACTTTTGGAATACAAGATGTACAAATACATGGCCTTTGAACTTAAAGACATGCAGATTGATGCGGGTTGCTTTGTTACCAAGAAGGAAACGCTTCCCGATGAGGTCAGAAACTTCAAAGAGCCGATAGATTATAAGGCACTTATTGCCGACATGAATCTTTCAAAGCTTCATGAGATTTTTGACGAACTTTTGAAACGCGAAACCGACAAGATTGACCCGATTCGTAACAACTTCGGCAAAATCGAGAAGGAAGCGGTCGACATGGAAGCGAAAGCTTCTTATATAGAAGAATTTATCAGGAAAAACAAAAAGTTTTCCTTCAGAAAGCTTTTGCTGAAGCAGAATAGTAAACAGGAGATTATTGTTTCGTTTCTGGTTATCCTGGAACTTATGAAGGTTGGAAAGATTTCAATCGTTCAGGATAATCTTTTTGATGATATTATGATTTCTTCAAATGAATGTTAGGAGTTTATAAATGGAAAGACAGGAAAAACTTGCCACAATAGAAGCCATATTGTTTGCAATGGGTGATTCGGTTGAAGTATCCAAGTTATCATCGGTTTTGGAAATCGAAGAAGACGAAGCCAATGAACTTATCGATGAGCTTTCAAAAAGATATGAAGGCCCCGAATGCGGTATTGAACTTATAAGACTTGAAGACAGTGTTCAGCTTGTTACGAAAGCGGGAATGTATGAATCGCTTATTAAGATTGCGAAGGTTCCCAAGAAGATGGTTCTTTCGGATTCGGTTATCGAAACACTTTCAATTGTAGCCTATAAGCAGCCCATCACCAGAATTGAAATTGAAAATATAAGAGGTGTCAGCTGCGATTTCCAGATAAACAAGCTTTTGGAATACAATCTTATTGAGGAACTCGGCAGAAAGGATGCGCCCGGTCGCCCCATTCTTTTCGGTACGACGGAAGAGTTCTTAAGAAGCTTCGGTGTTAAGAGCCTTAAGGAGTTGCCGGAAATGAATACGTTGCAGCTGGAAGAATTTAAACGCCAGGCCGAACAGGAAGTTCAGATGTCGCTTCCAATATAATTTTTGCTGTTTCAAGGAATCCTTTTACGGGTTCCTTTTTCTTTTGCCCAAAGAAAATTTAAAGGACACAGAATGTTCATTTTCTTGAGCAAGGAATAAGAATAAGTTAGCAATTATTTCTTTACTTTTAAGGTTGCATTATGCTATACTACCTTCCGAATGTGGTTTATTATGTATTCTAATATAAATGGAGGTAAAACCAAATGAGTAACTCTTCAAAAGCGGGCCAGAGAATTGCTTCCCTGCTCGATGAAAACAGTTTCGTTGAAATTGGCGCTCTTGTAACTGCAAGAAATACCGATTTTACTTCGAAACAGGTCGATGCTCCTTCTGACGGTGTTATTACCGGATACGGACTTATCGACGGAAAACTTGTTTATGTGTATAGCCAGGATGCTTCTGTTTCAAACGGAACAGTTGGTGAAATGCATGCAAGAAAGATTGCCAATCTTTATGATATGGCATTAAAGATGGGTGCACCTATCATTGCTTTACTTGATTCTGCAGGACTTCGTCTTGAGGAATCGACAGATGCCCTTGACGCAATGGCTTCAATCTACAATAAGCAGGCTATGGCTTCAGGCGTAATCCCCCAGATTGCCGCAGTATTCGGCAATTGCGGAGGCGGTCTTGCTATTAGCAGCGCAATGGCAGATTTTACTTTTGTTGAGGAGAAGAACGGTAAGTTATTTGTAAATTCTCCCAACGCACTTGATGGAAATTATACAGCAAAATGTGATACTGCTTCAGCAGAAAACGTTTGCAAGAGCGGTGTTGCTACCGCTAAGGGAGACGAGGATTTCGTTCTTTCAAGCATTCGCGAGCTTGTATCTGTTTTGCCTTCTAACAATGATGCTAAAGAAGACTATGCAGAAACCGAAGATGATCTTAACAGAGCATGTCAGGGTATCGAAGGCTGCGTAGGCGATACAGCTATTCTTATTTCTCAGATCGCAGATGACAATAACTTCGTTGAAGTTAAGGCTGATTTTGCAAAGTCCATGGTTACAGGATTCATCAGACTTAACGGAAATACTGTTGGTGTTGTAGCTAACAGAACAGAAGTTTACGGAGAAGACGGAAAGGTTGCTGAAAAGTTTGATAACGTTTTATGTCCTTGCGGATGTGAAAAGGCTTCAGCTTTCATTAACTTCTGCGATGCATTCTCTATTCCCGTTCTTTCATTTACAAATGTTGCAGGCTTCAAGGCTACCAAGGAAGCTGAACAGAAGATGGCCAAGGCTGCCGCAAAACTTACTTTTGCTTTTGCCAATGCTACTGTTCCGAAGGTTAACGTTGTTATCGGAAAGGCATTCGGAAGCGCTTATACAGCAATGAACTCAAAGGCTATCGGATGTGATCTTACAATCGCTTGGCCAAATGCCGAAATCGGTACAATGGATGCCAAGATGGCTGCAAAGATTATGTTTGCCGGCGAAGCTTCCGAAGTTATTGATGCTAAGGCTGCTGAATATGCTGCATTACAGAACAATGTTGTTTCTGCAGCTAAGAGAGGATATGTTGACCAGATCGTTGAGCCTTGTGACACAAGAAAGTACGTAATCGGTGCTTTCGAAATGCTTTATACAAAGCTTGAAGATCGTCCCGCAAAGAAGCACGGCACAATCTAACAGAAAGGTGATAATACATATGAAAAAATTACTTTCATTTTTATGTGTACTTACCTGCGTATTTGCTTTAACCGCTTGCGGAAGCCAGACGACTCTTTCGGATGTTGAGAATCAGAAGGTTCAGTATTGTCAACAGTATGCCGACAATATTTTTGCGTTGGCACAGGCTTATGGTAATCCCGAGTCTATCGAGGAACTTACGACTAATTACAATAAGCAGGAACTTGCTTATTTCTTCCAGTCATTGTTCTACAGCCAGTTCGGTAATTCAATCGAAGCCGAATTCGGAGCTTTTGAGGGACTTCTTACCACATACAACAACACTGTTGATGCCATGGGCGGAATTGTTTCCACAGGTAACAGCACATATGATATTAACGGTAAGGAAATTACAATTTCAATGCCTCTTGAAGGTGTAAATTGTAACGGTACTTATGTTGTTACATTTACAAATGATATATTCACAAAATTTGTTTCAGGTGAGTTTACCGCAAAGACATCTATTTCGCAGAAACTTTCTGAGGCAGGCAAGCATATGGGAAATGCCGGACTTAACACAGTTCTTGGTATGGGTACCGTATTTATTTTGCTTATTCTTATTTCCGGAATTATTGCTTCATTCAATTTATTTAACGGCGATAAGAAGAAGGCTTCACCCGCAAAGGTTGAAACAGTATCAAATACAGTAGAAGAGAGTGAAGAACTTTCAGATGATACTGAATTAGTAGCAGTTATTATGGCAGCAATCAGTGCATATGAAGGAAATGCTTCTACTGATGGCTTTGTCGTAAGATCTATCAGAAGAGCAAACAGGAGGAACTAATAATGAAAAACTATACCATTACCGTTAACGGAAATGTTTATGACGTAACAGTTGAAGAAGGTGCAGGCGCACCCGTAGCAGCAGCACCCAAGGCAGCACCCAAGGCAGCCCCCAAGGCAGCACCCGCAGCTCCCAAGGCTGCAGCAGGCGCACAGGGCGGAGTTAAGGTTGAAGCCGGTGCAGCAGGAAAGGTATTCAAGATTGAAAAGAACGTTGGAGATGCAGTAAAGAAGGGTGATGCAGTTGTTATCATCGAAGCTATGAAGATGGAAATCCCCGTAGTTGCACCCGAAGATGGAACAGTTGCATCTGTTAACGTATCAGTTGGTGATGCAATTGAAGCAGGAGCAGTACTCGCAACATTAAAATAATTTACCGGGAGGAATTAATCAATGTCTTATATTTTAAATACTTTAGACAACCTGGTACATCAGACAGCATTCTTTAACCTCACTTGGGGTAACTACCTTATGATTGCGGTTGCTTGTTTCTTCCTTTATCTTGCAATTGCCAAGGAATTCGAACCCCTTTTGTTATTGCCGATTGCATTCGGTATGTTACTTGTTAACATTTATCCCGACATCATCGCTCCTCCTGGAAGCGACGGTTCGGCAGGTGGATTATTGTATTACTTCTATGTACTTGATGAATGGGCTATCTTACCTTCCCTTATCTTTATGGGAGTAGGAGCCATGACAGACTTTGGTCCCCTTATTGCTAACCCCAAGAGCTTCTGGCTCGGAGCTGCAGCACAGTTTGGTATTTTCGCTGCTTACTTCGGAGCTATCGCTTTAGGATTTAATGATAAGGCAGCTGCAGCTATCTCCATTATCGGTGGTGCTGACGGACCTACATCCATTTTCCTTGCCGGAAAACTTGGACAGACTAACTTACTTGGACCTATCGCAGTTGCTGCATATTCGTACATGTCACTTGTACCGATTATTCAGCCCCCGATTATGAAGCTTCTTACTACCGAGAAGGAACGTAAGATTAAAATGGCTCAGTTACGTCCTGTATCTAAGTTAGAGAAGATTTTGTTCCCTATTATCGTTACTATAGTTGTTTGTATGATTCTTCCTACAACAGCTCCCCTTGTTGGTATGCTTATGCTTGGTAACCTCTTCAAGGAGTCAGGTGTAGTTAGACAGCTTACAGAAACAGCTTCAAATGCAATGATGTATATCGTAGTTATCTTACTCGGTACTTCAGTCGGCGCTACAACAAGTGCAGAAGCATTCCTTAACTTCGGTACTATTAAGATCGTTGTTTTAGGTCTTGTTGCTTTCGCATTCGGTACGGCTGCCGGTGTATTGTTCGGTAAGTTAATGTGCGTACTTACACATGGTAAGGTTAACCCGCTTATCGGTTCTGCAGGTGTTTCTGCGGTTCCTATGGCAGCTCGTGTATCTCAGAAGGTTGGTGCTGAGGCAGATCCTACAAACTTCCTTCTTATGCACGCTATGGGTCCTAACGTTGCAGGTGTTATCGGTACCGCAGTTGTTGCCGGTACATTTATGGCTATTTTCGGAGTATTCTAAGATTAATCTTATGAATGCTTATGTCTATTGAATATACTAATAAGGAGAAAATAAAAATGGCAGAAATTGAAAAGAAACCTGTTGGCATTACCGAAACAGTTCTCCGTGATGCTCATCAGTCTTTAATTCCAACCAGAATGCCTACCGAAATCATGCTTCCCATTCTTGATAAGCTTGATAAAGTTGGTTATCACTCAGTAGAGTGCTGGGGCGGTGCTACATTCGATGCTTCTTTAAGATTCTTAAAAGAAGATCCCTGGGAGAGACTTCGCAAGATTCGTGACGGTCTCAAGAATACTAAGACTCAGATGTTATTCCGTGGACAGAATATCCTTGGATATCGTCCTTACGCAGATGACGTTGTATATGCTTTCGTTGAGAAGTCTATTTCAAACGGTATTGATATCATTCGTATCTTTGACTGCTTGAATGACTTAAGAAACTTACAGGCTGCAGTAGATGCTACAAACAAGATCAAAAAGCAGGAAGGACGCGGCGAAGCTCAGGTTGCTCTTTCTTACACATTAGGTGATGCTTATACTCTTGAGTATTGGGCAGATACAGCAAAGAAGATTGAAGAGATGGGTGCAGATTCCATCTGTATCAAGGATATGGCAGGTCTTCTTGTTCCTTACAAGGCTGCAGAGCTTGTTAAGGCTATGAAGGAGAACACAAAGCTTCCTATCCAGTTACATACACACTACACATCAGGTGTTGCTTCAATGACATACCTTAAGGCTGTTGAAGCAGGTGTTGACGTAATCGACTGTGCAATGAGCCCCTTCGCTATGGGTACATCACAGCCCGCAACAGAAGTTATGGTTGAAACCTTTAAGGGAACTCCTTACGATACAGGATTCGATCAGAACCTTCTTGCTGAAATCGCAAATCACTTCGCTCCTTACAGAGAAGAGTGCTTAAAGTCAGGCCTTATGTCTACAAAGGTTCTTGGCGTAAACATCAAGACATTACTTTACCAGGTACCCGGCGGTATGCTTTCAAACATGGTTTCACAGCTTAAGGAACAGCATGCTGAAGATAAGTTCCAGGAAGTTCTTGAAGAGATCCCGAGAGTTCGTAAGGACTGCGGTGAGCCTCCGCTTGTTACTCCTTCTTCACAGATTGTTGGTACACAGGCTATCTTCAACGTACTTATGGGCGAAAGATATAAGATGGCTACAGGCGAGTTTAAGGATTTGCTTCGTGGTAACTACGGTCAGACCGTTAAGCCTATGAGCCAGGAAGTAATCGATAAGGTTATCCCCGGTGAACCCAGATCTACAGCTCGTTCAGCTGAAGCTACAGGCCGTACAAAGCCCGAGCTTGATTCACTTGAAGCTGAAATGAAGCAGTACAAGCAGCAGGATGAAGACGTTCTTTCATACGCTTTGTTCCCTCAGGTTGCTACTGACTTCTTTAAGTATCGTGAAGCTCAGCAGACAAAGGTTGATGTTGCCTCTGCTGATACCAAGAATGGTGCTTACCCTGTTTAATTATTAAAAAATTACTGCCGAAGCTTATGCTTCGGCAGTTTTTTTGTTGTTAAATGAACGATTTGATAGTATAATAACGATTGTTATCTCGACTTTATATTTATGGTACCGGGTTAGAGTGATGAATTTATTTTTTCAGGGGGTTAATAATGGCCAGAAAAGAACTGATAAGTAAAGCGGATTTGGAGAATGCCGCTTTTTCAATGACCAGAGAGCAGGGCATCAATGAAGTTACTGCAAGAAAGCTTGCTTCTTATGCCGGTTGCTCGACACAGCCTATTTTCCGTCACTTTTCGGGAATGGACGAGTGTATTGATACTGTTTTTGACAGAAGTCTTTTATTCTTTGATGAATTTTACAGGCAATACGGTAAGAAGAGCCGTGTAGCGTTTGTGAATCTTGGTATGGCATATATTTCTTTTGCCGAAAAAGAACCGAATCTTTTTTCTTTTCTTTTTATTAATGATAAATCCAATAAGGTTAATCTTTATTCCAAGCTAAACTCAAGAACCGGAGCCGTTATGAGTGAAATGAATTCCGCTCGGGCCGACGGTGTTAAGAATCCCGAGTTGATTTTCATGAAAATGTGGATGCTTATTCACGGTGCGGCGTGTATGACAATTACCGGTGATTACGACCTTTCCAAGGATGAAACCAAGGAACAGCTCGAACAGGCTTATAAGGCATTTATTAATATTTGATTTTGTGAGGTTTTTTAGTGGACGAGAATAATCTTTTATCATTAATTAATGAAAAATATCCTAAGTTAAGTAAAGGCCACAAGCTTATTGCGGCATATATTGTTGACAGATACGATCAGGCAGTTTTTATGACGGCCGCAAAGCTTGGCGAAACGGTAGGTGTAAGTGAGTCTACCGTCGTACGTTTTGCGACTGCGCTGGGGTTTGACGGTTATCCCGAATTTACCGAGGCTTTAACAGACTGGTACAAAGACAAGATGAACGGCATTCAGAAAATCGGTGTAAAGTACGGTAAAAGTTCACAGTCCGAACTTATTACTTCGGTTTTGCATGCGGATATTGAGAAGATTGAAGATACTATTGAAAATCTTGATGTTAACGCTTTTGAAACAGCTGTCGATATTATTTTAAAGTCCAAAAAGATTTATGTTGTAGGTATTCGTTCATGCGAACCTTTGGCAGAGTTTTTGCAGTTTTATCTTAATATGATTCGCCCGGATGTATACCTATTAAAGACCACCAGCGCAAGTGAAATGTTTGAACAGATGATTCGAATTTCCGCGGATGACTGTCTTATCGGTATAAGTTTTCCGAGATATTCAATGCGTACTTTAAAGGCACTTGAATTTGCAAGGGACAGAAATGCCAACATTATTTCGATTACGGATTCCATTCATTCACCCATGAATCTTTATTCGTCATGTAATTTATTGGCAAGAAGCGACATGGTTTCGATTGTTGATTCTCTTGTTGCTCCGTTAAGCGTTATTAATGCCCTTGTCGTTGCATTATGCCTTAAGCTTCCCGATGAGGTTAAGAAGAATCTCGAGACTCTTGAAGAAGTTTGGGCCAATTATCAGATTTATCTTAATGATGAGATTAACTTTATTGATGATGAACCTGTCTTGAATTATTCACTCAACAAGAATACGGATGAGGTGGATGACTGATGAATACTGTTATTATCGGAGCCGGTGCCGCAGGCCTTATGGCAGCGTATTCTGCGGCTTTATCTCATGATAAGGTTACGATATTTGAGAAAAACGAAAAGGTCGGCAAAAAGCTGTTTATTACCGGCAAGGGAAGATGCAATGTAACCAATGCTTCCGATGCCGAGAACTTCTTTTCGAATGTTAATCGAAATCCGAAGTTTTTATTCAGTGCATTTTACGGCTTTGACAATAATTGCGTCATGGACTTTTTTGAGTCAAACGGGTGTCCTTTGAAGGTGGAAAGAGGAAACAGGGTTTTTCCGGTATCCGACCATTCTTCGGACATTATAAAAGCTTTGGAAAAAGCGGTTTTAAATCAGGGCGTCAATATTGTTTTGAATACTCCGGTTGAAAAGATATTGTCTGAAAACGGAGCGGTTACGGGTGTTTTATTAAAGAACGGAAAGCGTGTTTTTGCCGATAAGGTTATTCTTGCAACGGGCGGTATTTCGTATCCGCTTACCGGTTCAACGGGTGACGGTTACGAATTTTCCAAAAATCTCGGACATACAATAATGGAACCCAAGGCTTCACTTATTCCTTTAACCTGTGAAGATATTTGGGTATCGAGCCTGATGGGTTTATCTTTAAAGAATGTTGAATTAAGCCTTGTTGATGAGAAGGGAAAGAAGATTTTTTCGGAAATCGGTGAAATGCTTTTTACTCATTTCGGCATTTCCGGGCCTTTGGTTCTTTCATTAAGTGCGTACTATCAAAATTGTAAAGATTTGGGAAAGAAGGTTTCTGTTTCGCTTGATTTAAAGCCCGGACTTGATTTTGAAACGCTTGACAAACGCATACTCAGGGATTTTGAAGAAAACAACAACAAGGTTTTCAAGAATTCTTTGGATAATCTGTTGCCTCAAAGACTGATTCCCGTTGTTATAGATAAATGCGGCACGGATCCTTTAAAGAAGGTTAATTTGATTACAAGAGAAGAAAGAAAAAGACTTGTAGAAACTTTAAAGAATTTTTCTTTTGACATAAAAGGAACAAGACCGGTTGAGGAAGCCATTATTACAAGGGGCGGTGTAAACGTAAAGGAAATCAATTCCTCCACGATGGAATCTAAACTTGTCAAGGGACTTTATTTCGCCGGAGAAATAATAGATTGTGACGCAATGACAGGCGGATACAATCTTCAAATCGCCTGGTCGACGGGTTATCTCGCCGGGCTTGAATAGGAGGGTTTTATGAACGGATTTTTTGCCATTGCGATTGACGGTCCCGCAGGTGCGGGAAAGAGTACAATTGCTCGAAAGGTTTCCAAGGAACTTGGATTTATTTATGTTGATACGGGTGCCATGTACAGAGCCATGGGTCTTTTCTGTCTTGAAAACTCAATTGACCCTGCCGATGAAAAGGCTGTCAACAGTCGCCTTGATGACATGAATGTTTCGATAGATTATGTTGACGGAGAGCAGGTTGTTATCTTAAACGGCAACAACGTTAACGGACTTATAAGAACTCCCGAGGTCGGTAACTTTGCTTCGGCGGTTTCGGTGCACAAAAAGGTAAGGGAAAAGATGGTTTCCTTGCAGCAGAAGCTTGCTCTTTCACAGAACGTTGTCATGGACGGAAGAGATATTGCTTCGGCGGTTTTACCCAATGCAGAGATTAAGGTTTATCTTGATGCGGATGTATCGGTAAGAGCCAAGAGACGTTTTGACGAGCTTACGGAAAAAGGAGAATCCTGTGATTTTGATATTATTCTCGAGGAAATGAAGGAAAGAGATTACAGGGACATGCACAGAGACAATTCGCCGCTTGTAAGAGTTCCCGAAGCTACATTGATTGACAGCTCTTATATGAGCATCGATGAAGTCAAAGAAGCAATTATGAAGTTATATTATGAGAAAAAGGGAGAGTAGCTTTATATGAATCGGAAGGTAACTCTTGCCGAACATGCGGGCTTTTGTTTCGGGGCAGCAAGAGGGTATGATGCCGTTGAAAATGCTCTTTTGAAGGATATGCCCATTTATACTTACGGCCCTATTCTTAACAATAAAAAGATTGTTGACGGTTTCTCACAAAAGGGTGTCCGCGTTGTTGATGATGTGGAAGAGTTCAAAAAGCTTCCTAAGGGACTGATTATCATAAGATCTCACGGTGTGCCCAAAGAAACTTACGAAAAGATTGTGGCTACCGGGTTTGAGGTATTTGATGCGACATGTCCTTTTGTTAAGCGCATACACAGAATCGTTGAAAAACAGAGTATGGAAGGCGATAAAATAGTAGTTATCGGTAATCCCTTGCATCCGGAAGTTATCGGTATTGTCGGATGGTGCGTTAATAAGGCGGAGGTAATCGAAAACCTTAATGAAGCGACTTTGTTTTCTAACTCTTCGCATCAAAGGGTTACTATTGTTTCTCAAACTACCTTTAATCGCAATAAATTTAAAGAATTAGTTGATATTTTCAATAAAAAAGATTATGATATAAATGTTATGAATACAATTTGCGATGCTACTGCCATCAGACAGGAAGAAGCGGAGCTTTTGGCCGAAAAATGTGATGCCATGATTATTATCGGTGACACTAAAAGTTCAAACTCCGGCAAGCTGTATGATATTTGTAGCGAGAGGTGTAGCATGACATACTTTATAGAAACGGTTGATGACATTAAGGGGAAAATTCCGGAATCGGTCGAATCTATTGGTATAACAGCCGGGGCTTCAACCCCAAAATATATTATTGAGGAGGTTCAAAACTATGTCAGAAATGACTTTTGAACAGATGCTCGACGCATCATTTAAAACAATACATACGGGAGAGGTTGTAGAGGGTACTGTTATCGACGTTAAGCCCAATGAAGCAATACTTAATATCGGCTACAAGTCTGACGGTGTTCTTAGCAAGGCAGAGTATACCAATGAACAGAATGTCGACCTTACATCAGTCATCAAAGTTGGCGATACTTTAGATGTTAAGGTACTCAAGGTTAACGATGGTGACGGCCAGGTACTTCTTACGTATAAAAGACTTGCTGCAGACAGAGGCTCCAAGAGACTTGAAGAAGCATTTGAGTCACAGGAAATTCTTACAGCCAAGGTTTCACAGGTACAGAACGGTGGCGTTTGTGTAGTAGTTGAAGAGGTTAGAGTATTTATTCCCGCAAGCCTTGTTTCAGACACATACGAGAAAGACCTTTCAAAGTATCTTGATCAGGAAATTGAATTCGTTGTTAAGGAATACAATCCCAAGAAGCGTCGCTTCATCGGCGATCGTAAGTCTATCCTTGTTGCAAGAAAGGAAGCTTTACAGAAGAAACTTCTTTCATCTATCAAGGAAGGCGATGTAGTTGAAGGTACAGTTAAGAACGTTACGGATTTCGGTGTATTCATCGATCTCGGCGGTATTGACGGACTTTTACATATCTCGGAAATGAGCTGGGGACGTGTTGAGAATCCCAAGAAGAATTACAAGCCCGGCGATAAGCTTAATGTACTTCTTAAGGAAATCAGCGAGAACAAGATTGCATTATCATTAAAGTTCAGCGATACAAATCCCTGGATTAACGCCGAAGAGAAATATGCAGTCGGAAATACGGTAACCGGTAAGGTTATGAGAATGACTGATTTCGGTGCATTTGTTGAACTTGAATCAGGAATCGATGCTCTTTTACATGTTTCTCAGATTTCAAAGGATCACATCGAGAAGCCTTCGGATGTATTAAAGGTTGGCGATGAAGTTACAGCCAAGGTTGTTGATTTTAATCTTGAAGATAAGAGAGTCAGCATTTCGGTTAAGGCTTTGACAGCTCCCGAAGAAGTTAAGGAAGATGGCGATGTTGCCAGTGTTGACATCGAAGCTGTTATTGCACAGGATACAGAAGCATAAATATTTGATTGATGAGGTAGACCTATGACTTTCGATTATGAGTATTTCAAGAAGGCAATCTACGATATGACTAAAATCGACTTAAATGCTTACAAAGAGAAGCAGATGAAACGTCGTATCGATACTCTTATTGAGAAGCATAAGGTTGTGGGCTATGATAAGTATGTTGCTTTACTTAAAAGCGACAAGGAGAAGTTTGAAGAGTTTGTAAGTTATCTTACAATCAACGTTTCCGAATTTTACCGCAATCCCGAACAGTGGGAATTGATGGATAAGGAAATCTTCCCCGAACTTATCAAAAATTTCGGTAAGAACCTTAAGATTTGGAGCGCAGCATGTTCTACGGGAGATGAGCCGTATTCATTGGTTATGGCGCTTTCAAGACATGTTCCGTTAAATCAGATTAAGATTTACGCTACAGATATTGATAAGCAGATTCTTGAGAAAGCTAAGCTGGGTCTTTACAATGCGAAGAGTATTGAAAATGTACCCGACGACTTAAAGAAGAAGTATTTCACCGAGATTGGCGGAGCCTACAAGATTTCCGATGAAATCAAGGCAAGAGTTGAATTTACACAGCATAATCTTTTGAAGGATGATTTCCCTACAAATTATCATATGATTGTTTGCAGAAACGTTCTTATTTACTTTACCGAAGAGGCGAAGGATGAGATTTTCAGAAGATTTTCCGATTCTCTTTGCCACAAGGGCGTTCTCTTTATCGGAAGCACGGAACAGATTATCAATTATAAGGATATGGGTTTTGCCAGAAAGAATTCTTTCTATTACGATAAGCCTTAAATTATTAAAGCCACATGCATTGCATGTGGCTTTGCTTTTACAATAGATTTGCCAAGATGTGATTGGCATAATCGGAAAACAGTTGTCTGTCGGTTTTTCTCTCGTCGGTAAGTTCGAAATAAGTAATCTTGGAATTATAGCTTTCTTTAAAGAACGGTTCAAATATCGGTTCCCATTGAGGCAAAAATCTCGATAATTTTTTCGTGTAGCAGTTTGAAACCTTGGCCTGTTCTCTTTTATCTTTATCAACGAAGGCTGCAACCGATTTGTGAAGTGCTATATCTTCGAAAGGAAGATAATAGTAATCTTTAAAATTCGCAAAGAAATATTTAAGTTCACCGTTGCAAATAGGTACTCGTAAAAGTGCCTGAGTTCCGTTTCCGGTAAAATAAATTCCGTTGGATAAATATGTTACCGGTATCGGGAATGGATTTGGAAGTTCGAAGGCCATCAGAAGTTCTTCTTTATCGGCACCGTTTATATCAATAAATGATGATGCACTTACTTTCAAAACTTTCACCTTTTGGTTAAAAAGGTCGGAATATGAGAGTATCGGAAGCAGTTCGAGCATGCCTGCAATATCTTCAAAATTATGCAGAAGAAGCTTCTCTTTAAGGTCCTCGTCCTTACTCTTTACATATTCATGATAGATTCCTATTAAATCGCCGCCGCTGTAGATGTCTTCGCGGTCGATTTTTAAAAACTTTTCTATGGTTTTCTGCTTGCAGTTTTCAATCTTAAGCAAAGGCTTTAACGGCTGTACTCTTTTATAAATATCAATTCCTTCAAATGAATCGAAATTATAATCAAGGTTAAATTCTTTGCATTTATCAAGTATATAGGGAATATCAAAATTGTTTCCGTTAAAGTGAATTAACTTTTTAAATTTTTGGGCAAAATAAAAGAATTCTTCCAAAAGCTCAGCCTCGTCGCTGTAATCATTTGCAAAGAACTGGACGGTTTGCCATTTCTCATATTCATGGAAGACACAACCTATTAAATACAACTTGGATGTTTTTGCGGTAAATCCGGTAGTTTCAATATCAATAAACAAAATGTCTTCGGGATTGGATATTGTTGATATCGGATATGAAAGCTTAATGTTATCTAAAATATGACGTATGGTTTCCATGAGATTCTCCTTTATTTTCTACTATGATAACATCCATAATTATTTCTCTCAAGTATACGACTTTATGTTTAATATTTTATTATATTTTTCCTTTCTTTCGAACTGTTTTTTTTGACATAGGTTGCAATAAATAGTATATTTATTTATATGGGCTTAGTAGCAAAATTAATTAAGCGAAGGGATTACAATTATGGCAAAAATGACTTTTTCGGGAGGCATACATCCTTATGACGGCAAGGAGATGTCTAAGGATATTCCCATTAAAGAATTGAAGCCGGGTACAGAATTAATATATCCGTTGAGTCAACATATCGGTGCTCCGGCGAAAGCAATCGTTGCAAAAGGAAATCATGTTTACGCGGGACAGAAAATAGCGGAAGCGGACGGATTTATGTCTTCTCCGATTTATTCTTCGGTTTCCGGTAAAGTATTGGATGTTTGCGAGCGCCGCATTATTTCCGGTAACGATGCTATGTGTATTGTTATTGAAAATGACGGTATGTATATTCATATGGATCCCTGGTCGGTTAAACCTTTGGAAGAGATGACCGATGAGGAAATCATAAATCGTATAAAGGAAGCCGGTATTGTCGGTATGGGCGGAGCCGGATTTCCTACTCATGTAAAGCTTACTGTTAAAGAACCGCAGAAGATTGACTATGTCATCGTTAACGGTGCCGAATGTGAGCCTTATCTTACCAGTGATTATCGAAAGATGATAGAGGAACCCGAAGTCCTGTTGGAAGGACTTAAGGTCTATCTTAAACTTTTCCCTTATTCTCTAGGAATAATTGCAATCGAAGACAATAAGCCCGATTGTATTAAAGTATTTAAGGCACTTACCAAAGAGGAGCCCCGTATTACGGTTAAGGCTTTGAAGACCAAGTATCCGCAAGGCTCGGAAAGACATCTTATTTACGCGGTTACGGGAAGAGAGATTAATTCCAAGCTGCTTCCTTCCAATGTCGGATGCGTCGTAAATAATGTTGATACCGTTATTGCGGTCAGAAACGCAATATATAAGGGCATTCCGTTACTTTACAGAATCGTAACCGTAACAGGTAATTGTATTAAAAATCCCAGAAACTTTAAGGTTAGAATCGGTACCAAGTACAGTGAACTTCTTGAAGCCGCCGGCGGATTCAAGAAAGAACCGCAGAAGATTATTTCGGGTGGTCCCATGATGGGAACCTGTATGTTCGATCTTGATGTTCCGGTTACCAAATCGGCTTCAGCGTTATTGTGTCTTTCAAATGATGATATTTCGAAAGCCGAATCGTCTGCGTGCATAAATTGCTCTGCTTGTACCAAAGCCTGTCCGAGCCGGCTGGTTCCCAAAGACCTTTCAAATCACGCCGAGTTTGGCAATGAAGAAGCTTTTCTTGAGGAACATGGTCTTGAGTGCGTTGAATGCGGATGCTGCAGTTACGTATGTCCCGCTAAAAGACCTTTGGCTCAGAATATAAAATCCATGCGCAAGATGTGCCTTGCCAATAAGAAGAAAAAGTAGGAGGAAATTGTTGTGAACGGATTACTTAATGTTTCATCGAATCCGCATATCAGATCGAACATTACAACAAGCAGTATTATGCTTCTTGTTGTTATTTCGCTTCTTCCTGCTGCAGGCTTCGGTGTATTTCATTTTGGCTTAAATGCTTTGCTGCTTTTGTTTGTTTCAATCATCGGATGTGTTCTTTTTGAGTTTTTGTTTAACCTTTTATGCAAAAGAAAGACGACAATCGGTGATTTATCTGCCGTAGTAACAGGTCTTTTACTCGGCATGAATCTTCCTCCGAGAGCACCCTGGTGGATTGCTCTTGTCGGTTCGTTTTTCGCTATAGTTATAGTAAAGATGCTTTTCGGCGGAATCGGTCAGAACTTTATGAATCCTGCACTTGGTGCAAGATGCTTTTTGATGATTTCGTTTACTTCCATTATGACCAATTTCAATATCGATTCATACACCGGCCCGACTCCGTTAAGAATCATGAAGGACGGCGGAACCGTTGATATTATCGATATGCTTAAAGGATATACCGCAGGTACTATCGGTGAGACAAGCGCAATAGCTTTATTAATCGGTGCGGCATTTTTGGTTGTTTGCGGTGTAATCGATTTGGTTATTCCGGCTACTTATTTATTTTCTTTTGCCATCTTCATGGGTTTGATGGGCGGACACGGATTTGACGTTACTTACATTTGCGCACAGCTTGTAGGAGGCGGACTTATTCTTGGCGCGTTTTTCATGGCAACCGATTATGTTACAAGACCGGTTACTTATAAAGGTCAGTTCATTTACGGCATTATCTTAGGATTTTTGACCTGCATTTTACGTGTTTTCAGCCCTATGGCCGAAGGCGTTTCTTATGCGATCATTATTTCGAACCTTTTGGTGCCGTTAATTGATAAATTTACGAAGCCTTCTTTCTTCGGGAAAGGAGCAGCATAATGAAAGATTACAATGAACAGGTTGAAAACGAATTGAATGAAGAAGTGCTTGTTGTGGAGACTTCCGAAAAACTTTTTACCGGGGAAAGAGTTATGGAACTTTTGAAAAACACCTTGATTCTTTTCGCCATTACTTTTGTTTTCGGCGGTATTTTAGGTGTTGTTCATGCCGTTACTTTAGATCCCATTACCAAGATGGAACAGAAGGTTAAGGATGATGCCAACAAGGCAGTGTTTTCATACGCCGCATCTTTCAAAGAAATTCCCGTTGATACAGAGAAGATGAAGGAGTTTTTTGAAGGAAGCTTTGATAAAGTCGATATAACCGGCGTATTGGAGGCATATTCCTCCAATAATGATTTGCAGGGTTATGTAATTGAAGTTACTTCTCATGAAGGCTTTGGCGGAGATATAGTTTTCAGCATCGGTATTATGAACAACGGTACGACAAACGGTATTTCCATTACGTCCATAAGTGAGACGGTTGGTCTTGGCATGAATGCAGCCGAAGTTTTGGGACCTCAGTTTATTGAAAGAAATGCCGAAACTTTTGTTTTGACCAAAGAAAATGCCGTTTTGGACAATGAAATCGATGCCATCAGTAGCGCAACGATTACTTCAAAGGCTGTTGTAAACGGAGTAAATGCTTCAATTTGCTATTTTAAAAATGTTTTGATAGGAGGTAACGGTAATGAATAAGAAAAATACCTTATCTTCTCAAATTTTTGAAAGACTTATAAACGGTTTACTTAAGGAAAACCCCACATTTGTTCTTCTGTTGGGTATGTGTCCCACACTTGCGGTTACTACCTCTGCGATGAACGGATTGGGAATGGGTCTTACGACTTTGGCGGTTTTGGCACTCAGTAATGTAATGATTTCGGCTCTTAGAAAGATTATTCCTTCCAAGATACGTATCCCGGCATTTATTGTTATTATCGCTTCATTCGTAACAATTGTGGAATTGTTATTGAAGGCATATATTCCTTCGTTATACGATTCGCTCGGACTTTATATTCCGCTTATTGTTGTTAACTGTATAATTTTGGGACGTGCAGAAGCATATGCTTATTTAAATCCTGTTTTGCCTTCGCTTTTTGACGGTCTCGGAATGGGAATGGGATTTACGATTGCGCTTACAATTATCGGTAGTATCAGAGAAATTCTCGGTAGCGGTTGCATTTTCGGATACAATATTATGCCGAACTCGTTTATTCCCGTAAGCATTTTTGTTATGGCACCGGGTGCGTTCTTTGTATTGGCTGCTCTTACCGCGATTCAAAATGTCATTAAAGAAAAGGGTGAGAAGCGCGGAAAAGACATGTCCAAGATTCAGTCAGGCTGTGGCGGAAATTGTTTTGAATGTTCATTGGAGTGCGCTGATAAGAAGCTTGATAAGAAGAAAGACAAGTCCGAAACGAAGGATAATGATACAAATTCTTCAATAAACAGCTCCGATAGTAAAGAAAAATCCAAGGAAGAGGAGAACACTTCAAAGAAGTCACTTTTCAAATTTATAAAAGCTTCCAAGGAAGAGCCGTTAAATGACGTTGATGAATCCGGGAAAAATTCCAAGGACACTTTGGAATCCAAGGATCTTGAAAAAAACAATGAAGCTTTGGAACTTAAGGAGTCTTTGGAAGAGAAGAAGCCCATTGAAGATAATTCTGTTTCGGAAGATAAGCCTCTAAATGAGGAAAAGCCTCAGAAGGAAGAGAAGCCTCAAAAGGAGGAGAAACCTCAAAAGGAGGATAAGGCTTCCGCTAAAGAAAAGTCTTCCAAGAAAGATAAAGCTTTAAAGAAAGAGAAAATTTCCAAGAAGGAAAAAGCTTCAAAGGCTGATAAATCTTCCAAGGAGGATAATTTCAAAGATAAGGAAAATACTTTCTCGGAAGATAAAGATACCGAAGGAAAGAAGCAGATTGATTCCGAAGAAGTCGAGGAAAAAGAACTTTTAATCGTTGACGATTCGGATGATTTTGAACTTATTGATTTATCTGATTATAAGAGGGCATTAAGCGAAAACAAAAAGAATAAAAACGATAAGCCCAAGAAGCCTGTAAACAGAAGGGCAAGCATGGATAAAGCAATGCTTATGCTTTCCAAAGCTGAAGAAACTTTAAAGGAAGAGGAGGGTGACAAATAATGAAAACATTATTATTGATTGCGGTCAGTTCAGCATTGATAAATAACGTTGTTCTCAGTCAGTTCCTTGGCCTTTGCCCGTTTCTGGGTGTTTCCAAGAAGATAAAAACAGCTCTTGGAATGGGAACTTCGGTTATTTTTGTTATTACCTTATCATCTCTTGTGACCGGTTTGATTTATGAGTATTTGATGGTTCCTTTTCGTATTGAATATTTGAAGACCATTATTTTCATTCTCGTAATTGCCGCTTTGGTTCAGCTGGTTGAAATGTTTTTGAAAAAGTATATTCCCGTTCTTTATGAAAGCTTGGGAGTATATTTACCGCTCATTACCACAAACTGTGCGGTTTTAGGTATTGCACTTACAAATGTTCAAAAGAGTTATTCGCTTTTGGAAGGTGTGGTAAACGGATTTGCAACGAGTGTGGGATTTACAATTTCGATAGTAATTCTTGCAGGTATTCGTGAGAAAATGCAATATAATGATATTCCGAAACCCTTTAGAGGAATGCCGATTGTTCTTGTTACGGCGGGACTTATGGCAATTGCCTTTTGCGGTTTTTCGGGACTTATGTAAGGAGGTAATAATATAATGGATTTTTGGTCGGTTTTGACAGCATTAATTATTATTTCCGTATTGGGAATTCTTGTAGGCGCTTTTTTGGGACTTGCCGGAATTGTATTTTCGGTAAAGACCAATCCGAAGGAAGAAGAGGTTTTGAAAGCTTTGCCCGGAAACAATTGCGGCGGATGCGGATATCCCGGTTGTGCGGGGCTTGCCAAAGCAATTGTATCCAATGAAGCACCCGTTAATCAATGCCCGGTAGGCGGAGATGAAGTGGCTTCCGAAATTGCAATGATAATGGGTACCGAAAAGGTTGAAACGGAAAAGAAAGTTGCTTTTGTCGCATGTAAAGCGCATTGCTCGGATGTTACTTACGACTATGAGTATTACGGAGTTGAAGACTGCAGAATGTTAAGCTTTGTACCTAACGGCGGTCCCAAATCCTGCAATGAAGGTTGCTTGGGATTCGGCTCATGCGTAAAGGCCTGCCAGTTTGGTGCTATTTCCGTTGTAGACGGTGTAGCGGTTGTTGATCGGGAGAAATGTAAAGCTTGCGGTAAATGTGTTGCTGTTTGTCCTAAACATTTGATTTCGCTTATTCCTTATAAATCACAGTTTGCTGTTGCCTGTTCCAACACCAAAAAGGGCGGAGTTGCAGCCAAACAGTGTAAGGTTGGTTGCGTAGGATGCGGAATTTGCGAAAAGAATTGTCCGCAGGATGCAATAAAAGTTAAAGACTTCAATGCCTCAATCGATACGGACAAATGCATCAATTGCGGTTTGTGTCAGGAAAAATGTCCCAAGAAAGTAATTGAAATTTTAAAATAGTTAAAAAAATACCTTGAGGAAAAATCCTCAAGGTATTTTTATTCAACTTCAAGTATTGACCTGTCTTTCATTACATAGATTACTTTCATTCCCGGATAACTTTTTACTATTGATGATGCCTTATCGGGTCCTAAGATGAAGAGCGCCGTTGACATGGCATCCGCAATTTGTGAGTTCTCATAAACAACGGTTGTTGTATAGATATCGTTATCAACAGGAAATCCGGTTTCGGGATTCAATATATGATGATAAAATACATCATCCAATGTGAAGCTTCGCTGATAAATTCCGCTTGTAACAACGGATGAATTACTTACGTATAAAAGCTTTGAATATCCGTCCTGTGATTCGGGATCATCTATCGCAATTGTGTAAGGCTTTCCGTCAAGTTTTGTTCCCAAAACTTTTATGTTTCCGCCAAGATTGATTATGGCCGATTGTACTTCATTTTCGATAAGATAATCAAAAAGCTTGTCTGCAATATATCCTTTGGCTATGCATCCTATATCGACTTTGCAATTGTCTTTCAATGTTACGGTGTTTCCATCAATGGAAATATTGGAAGGATCCAAATACTGTAAAGCTTTTTTAACGGCTTCTTCGGAAGGAACTTTTTGCTGATAAAAATCCCATAAGCCTGTTACGGAACCAATAAGCGGATTGATGACATAATCCGTTTTATTGCTGATTTTCAAATACTCATTTAAAAGTAATGCCGTTTCTTCATTTACCGTTACGGGATTTTCGTGTGAATGGTTTATCTTGTAAATGTCGGATTCGGGCTTGGATACGTTCCACATGTCATCGTAGTTTCTGATGATTTTAAAATAACCGTCAATAAGCTTTTGATTGTAGTGTGCATCGTATATTGTTAATGATACTATTGTGTCAAGAGAGTAATCCGAATAGTAATTACCGCTCGGTTCTTTGCCGCAAGCGGATAAAAACAGCATTGCCGTTATTAATAATATTAACAATTTTTTTCTCATTTAACGTCCTGTTTCACTCCATGTTTTCTTGTTGTACACATCATTATGTGATACATTATGAATATATGTTTTTGAGGTAATTATTTATGAGACTTAATGATGAATATGATGATTATAACACAAGTAGAGGCAAATCTGTATCTGTTGCGGGAATAATTTCCATTTTGGCAATAGTAACTATCCTCGGAATTGTTCTTTTGAAAAATACATCCGCTAAAAAGGGTGCAAATACTTCGGCTTCAACATCGCCCGTTTCCGAAGTTTCTTCGGTGGGAACGTCTGTTTCCTCATTTGCCTCAGCTTACAAAGACAGTAATATTACAGTTTCCGATTTGGATTTTTATGACATGTATCCCAAAGAGGAGCCCGAAGTTGCCTCCGCAATGACTTCCGATGAGAAGGAAGAACTGGAAAAAGAAAATGTAGACGAATCCGAAGACGGAAAGCATACGAAAATCGTATGGCAGGACGGAACCGAAGAGTGGGTTGCAATAAGCCCTTATCTTCCTACGCATGATTATGATTTCACCAATCTTATTAACAGATCCGGCATTATGGAATATTGGGAGAACGACAAGGTTACAAGCTATTTCGGCGTAGATATTTCCAAGGATAACGATTATATAGATTTTAACAAGGTTGCAAAAGCCGGTGTTTCTTTTGTAATGATTCGTGTAGGTGCAAGAGGATATCAGACAGGTCAGCTTTCGATAGATGAATACTTTACGGACAATATTAAGCGTGCAACAGATGCGGGGCTTAAAGTTGGCGTATATTTTATTTCGCAGGCAATTAATGAGGAAGAGGCTTTGGAAGAAGCCATGCTTGTAACTTCCTGTATAGAAAATTACGACGTTGATTATCCGATTTGCTATGTCATGCAGCTTACCGAAAATGAGGTTTCACGTGTTGAGATTCTTAACAGACAGGATAAGACGATTATCGCAAGAACTTTCTTAAATTACATTAAGGAATCCGGATATAAACCCATGCTGTACGGAAGCAAGTTATGGTTACTTAAGTATGTGGAGCTGTCCAAGCTTATCGGAGATTTTGACATATGGCTTGGCGAGCCTTCGATGGATATTCCCGATTTTCCTTACAAATTTGCAATGTGGCAGTATAACAGTGTCGGCTCGGTTGACGGTATAAAAGGTCCGGTCAATTTAAATATCAGTTTCACCGATTTCTCGTTAAAGTAGTAAACGGAGGACTATGTGTATTACAAATTAAATGTTCCTTTTGTGGAAAAGGATGAAGCCAAGAGATATGGCGCCAAATTTAATTTCACTGAAAAATATTGGTATTTTGAAGGCGATTCTTTGCCGGATGCACTTATGAAATGGTATCCGGATGCGGATATGGTTTCATCCAATACTTCTTCTTTGGATCAATATAAAAATGTGCTTGATGATTATTCGAAATATAAAACCGTTTCACAGGTTAATGACATGATTTCGAATGCTTTTCGCGATACTCCGGAATTTTTGCATGTTTTTGTTGTCGGAGAAGTAACCAATTATAACGGTAACGCCGGAAATACTTTTTATTTTGCCATAAAAGATGCTTACAGCCTTTTACCGTGCATTATGTTTAAAGGCGAAGCGGCAATCAACAAAGATTTTGTTCTTAAAAAAGGCATGCAGGTGGCGTTAAAAGGCTATATTGAATATTATGCGGCTACCGGCAAGAGCCAGTTAAGAGTTTTAAAGATTATTGAGGTCGGAGAAGGGGAAGCAAATATTGCTTTTTTAAAGCTAAAAGAAAAGCTTAAGGCGGAAGGTATTTTTGACCTTGATCATAAAAAGCAGATTCCCAAGCATGCCACCAGAGTCGGCATTGTTACTTCCAAGGACGGACAGGCCATTAAGGATATTTGTGAAGTTTCAAAAAGGCGTAATCCTTATGTTCAGCTGATTTTATATCATGTCAATGTTCAGGGAAGGAATGCGGTTGAAACTGTTGTTGCCGGCATTAAGTATCTTGATGATTTAAATCTGGATGTAATTATCGTAGGTCGCGGCGGCGGTTCGGATGAAGAGCTTAAGGCTTACAATGAAGAAGCTATCGCCAGAACGGTTTATGCAGCTAATACGCCCATTGTTTCCGCTGTTGGTCACGAAGGCCATTGGACTTTGATTGACGATGCGGCTGATGAAAGAGCGGCTACTCCTTCGGAGGCGGCCGAAAAGGTTTGCCCGGATGTTATGTCCGATATTAAAAGGGTTAATAATTTAAAGGCTGAGATGACAAGAACAATGTTTTCAAAGCTCGATTTTTTGATGAGCAAAGTCAAGAATCTTTCGATAAGCCTTGAAAGCAACAGCCCCGAGCGAAAGCTTAAGGAAAAGAAAGATAATCTTTTAAGGTCTTGTGAGAAACTAAACGATAACATTTTGAGTATACTTGACTTTAAAAAGCATCGGTTCGCAGTAGCGCTTGAGCGACTTAACGGTTTATCGCCCACCGCAAAGCTTATAAACGGATTCGGTTATGTTTCCAAAGGTAATGAACCGTTACGATTTGTAAAGGATGCCAATATAGGTGACGATGTTTTGATTACGATGTCGGACGGCGTAATAAATGCAACCGTAAATGAAGTGAATATCAGTAAAATCGGAGAATGATTATGGAAAATAAAGAATTTAATGTGGACGAAGGTCTTTTAAAGCTTGAAGAAATCAATTCCAAGCTTTCCGATAAAGATATTGCATTAAACGATGCAATCGAGCTTTATAAGGAAGGAACAAAGCTTGCCGCTTTATGCAAGTCAACGCTTGAAGGCGTGGAGAAGGAACTCGAAATAATAAACGAAAGTAAATAGACAATATGAAAAACTCTCTTTATCCTGAGGTAGGTCTTTGGGTAAAGAGAGCTTTTTATTTTTGCCTGTAATCGGATATGTTATCTGAAATTTGTGTAGCTGAATAAATGGCGGCATATTCTTTGGAAGATAAATCTTCAAGATAGTTTTGCATGAAATTTTTGTTTATCCCGTTTTTCTTTAACGTATCGACGGCTTTGTTGTAAGCGATTGCGGCGACCGTTATGTCTTCGTAAGTGCCAACCTTTAAATTTCCGTTTACGTGAACCAGAACTTCATAATATATGTCGGAACCGTTTTCTTTCTTGAGAACGCCGAAATAGGGATTAATTATCTCAAGATTTTCGCGCCTGAAATCCAGCCGGTCTTCATTGGCAAAAACAAAATCTCTTCCCACGACGGAAAAAGGGCGGATGTTAAATCGTGACAAAACGGATTCCTGCATGCCGAAATCCGAAACGAAGAAGTGATTTCCGCGCTTCATTATTTTATGTGAGGAAAAATAAAATAAATCGTCCATATCAAACTTGAGTTCATCCACAGGCGAAAGAAAATAACTGAAATAACTTTTTCTAAGATAAATGGGGTTGGAAAAATAAATATTGTTATCGCGCAAATTAATAATCGTAATGAACTTTTCGAATTTTAACGGACAGTCATCGGAATATGAAGAAAGGAAAACAGTTGTATCATTATAAAGATTCAGTGCATATGAGTAAGCATTGGCGGCGCTTTCAAGAGAAGGATAGCTTCCAAGACTTATGTGCTTTTTATTAACCGTGACGGATGCACGGTAATTATATTGTCCGTTTTTTAATTTATCTACGTAAACACCTTTGATATTTTCCATTATGTTTTCCTCTTTTTTCAGTTTATCAGATATTAAATAAAAATAAAATAAATATAAATAAACAGTTGAATAGTTTTCATAACGGTATTAGAATTAACATAGATTTTTCAAGGGGTATGCCATGGGATATTTTTCATTAACCAAAAGTGATTTCAACAGTGAATTGATTAAGGCAGAGTACAAAAGCTCATTAAAACAGGGCTTTTTCTGTTTTGGTTCAAGTCACTTTTTTTGTGTTAAAGGCTTCAAAAAGTATTTCATCGAATACGCTGAAATAGAGCGTGCGTTCAGAAGAGTTATGCTTATTTCCAACGGTAACAGAAAAGATTATCGTATGGAAGCTCTTGTAATAATGTCTTCGGGTAAGGAAGTTGCCAATTTCGGAATAAAGACTACCGAAGAAGCCGTTAAAATTCTTGATAAACTTAAAGACAGAGCACCGTCTGCTTTATTTGTATGTCCCGAGAAGGAGTAACATATGAACAGGGATGAAGTTTTTGAAAGAGCATTATTAAGATATAAGCGTTATTACAACATTATCTTGGACGATGTTACCGCACCGTTTAAAGCTGAGGCGATTTTTAAGTCTCATAACGAACAGTATTATCTTATAAAAGCGGCCAAGGTCGCTGATATAGACTCCAACGAATACGTATTTTTGGACAGCTGCGAAGTATTAACCTTAGATCGTTTGAATGAAATCGAAAAGATTGCATGGGAAACCGGGTTGTCGAGAATAGTGCCCAGCTCGAGTCATCGAAATTCCGATACTACTTTGATTATTATTGCAGACCGTATTAATCAGGATGCTTTCGAGCAGGTTAAAAAACTTCGCCATTATAAATCCTTTTATTGGGGATTTCAGGGTTGGAGCAACTTCAGAGTGGTTGCAATAGAAGTTTCTTTGAAACGGATCGCTTATAACCGCCAGGGGCGTTCATTAAAGAAACTTTTTGGCAATATATTAATTTAACATTATAAGGAGAAGAGACATGACAGCATTACTTATCATTATTGCAGCAATTGCTTTGCTTGTTCTTGGATATGTATTTTATGGTTCATGGCTTGCTAAGCAGTGGGGTATCGATCCCAACAAAAAGACTCCTGCTATTGAAATGGAAGATGGTGTAGACTATGTTGCAGCTAAGCCTGCAGTATTAATGGGACATCATTTCTCATCAATCGCCGGAGCAGGTCCTATTAATGGTCCTATTCAGGCTTCCGTATTCGGATGGCTTCCTGTATTCTTATGGTGTGTTATCGGTGGTATTTTCTTTGGCGGTCTTCAGGACTTTGGTTCACTTTTCGCATCCATTCGTCACGAAGGAAAATCTGTTGGTGAAATCATAAAGGATTCAATGGGAACTAAGGCTAAGAAGTTATTCATTATCTTCGCACTTTTGGTTCTTATCCTTGTTATTGCTTCTTTCGTAAACGTTGTTGCCGGAACATTCAAGTCAGATACATTCGGATTCACAACCGGTGCCAATGTTACAGGTAATGAAACAACAGCTATTATTTCACTTTTATTTATCGTTCTTGCTATTATTTACGGTATTATTACCAACAAGCTCGGAATGAAGACAGTTCCCGCAACCATTATCGGACTTATCGGTGTTGTTCTTTCTGTAGTACTTGGTCTTAATGTAGGTTTCGCAATGAGCCGTACAGCATGGATTGTTGTAATCGGTATTTACATTGCAGTTGCATCACTTGTTCCTGTATGGATTCTCTTACAGCCTCGTGATTACCTTTCAAGCTTCTTACTTTACTTCATGATTGCTCTTGCAATCATCGGTATTGCAGTAGCAGCTTTTGCAGGTACAGCAGCATTCAGCATTCCTGTATTTACAGGCTGGAGCACAAAGATTGGTACTTTGTTCCCCGCATTGTTTATTACTGTTGCTTGTGGCGCCTGCTCAGGTTTCCACTCACTTATTTCAACAGGTACATCATCAAAGCAGCTTGACAACGAAAAGAACGCCAAGGCTATCGGTTACGGCTCAATGCTTATCGAATCAGCTTTAGGTATCATTTCACTTATCGCTGTTGGTATGGTATTTGAAAAATATACTGCCGGAGAATTCGGTTCACCTTCAGCTGCATTTGCAGCAGGTATCGGTATCATGTTCGGCGGTGAAGGAACAACTCAGTACAAGACAGTTTATGCATTACTTACACTTGCTGTTTCGGTATTCGCATTAACATCTCTTGATACAGGTACAAGACTTTCACGTTTCATGTTTTCGGAATTATTCCTTAAGGATGATGAAGAGACATGGAAAGATGCCAAGGGCGTAAGAAAGCTTCTTGCTCATCCTTTATTCGGTACAACATTAATGGTTGTTGTTGGCTGTATCCTCGGTGGTCTTTCACTTTCACAGATTTGGGGATTATTCGGTGCAGCTAACCAGTTACTTGCAGGTATTGCTCTTATGGCAGTTGCTGCATGGCTCGGCGAAGTTGGAAAGAACAACAAGATGTTCTTCATTCCTATGGCATTCATGCTTATCGCTACACTTACAAGCCTTGTTATGACTATTATCGGCAAGGTAAAGGCAGTTGGTGCAGGCGCAGCAGCATGGGGTGACTGGTTCCAGTTAATCTTTGCTCTTGCAATGGTTGTACTTGCTGTAATTCTTGTTATCGAAGGTGTTCAGACATTTGCTAAACAGCTCGTTAAGAAGAACAAATAATTTATAAAAATTGTGAGCCTCGGATTTATCCGGGGCTCATTTTTTATGCCTTTTTTCTATTGAATTATCTTTGGTTTTCATATATCTTAGAATAGATATATTATAGGAAGAGGGTATAAGAATATGTATTATACAAGTACACGTGATAATTCCGTAAAACTTTTGGCCTCACAGGCAGTACTTAAAGGCCTTTCTGATGATGGCGGACTTTTTGTTCCCGAAAAGATTCCCACACTTTCAATTCCTTTGTCTGAGATAGGCAATCTTTCTTATCAGGATCTTGCTTATGAAGTAATGAAGGGATTTCTGGATGACTATACAGAAGAGGAACTTAGAAACTGTATTAACAGTGCATATGATTCCAAGTTCGATACAGATGAGATTGCTCCCCTTGTAGAAGCTAAAGGTCAGTATTATTTGGAACTTTTCCACGGAAAGACCATAGCTTTTAAGGATATGGCGCTTTCGATTTTACCGCATTTATTAATTACTGCTGCCCGCAAGAACAATTGCAATAACGAAATCGTTATTTTAACGGCGACAAGCGGCGATACCGGTAAGGCTGCTTTGGCAGGCTTTGCGGGAGTTGAGGGTACAAGAATTATTGTCTTTTATCCCAAGCATGGCGTTTCCAAGGTTCAGGAACTTCAGATGGTTACCCAAAAGGAATCCAATACCAAAGTAATCGGTGTTAACGGAAACTTCGATGATTGCCAGTCCAAGGTTAAAGAACTTTTTGCCGATGAAGAACTTAAGGCGTTAATGAATAATAAGGGCTTTCAGTTTTCTTCAGCCAATTCGATTAATATCGGTCGTTTGGTTCCTCAGGTTGTTTATTATGTATATGCATACGGTAAGCTTGTTAAGGAAAAGCGCATAAATGCAGGCGATAAAGTTAATTTCTGTGTTCCCACAGGTAATTTCGGAAATATTCTTGCCGCATATTTTGCAAGCAAAATGGGTATTCCCGTAAATAAGCTTATTTGTGCATCCAATGAAAATAAAGTATTGTTCGACTTCTTTGAAAGCGGAGAGTACAACAAGAACAGAGATTTTATTTTGACAAAATCACCTTCAATGGATATCTTGATTTCTTCCAATCTCGAAAGACTTATTTATCTTTCAACAGGAAGAGACGATAAGAAAAACGCTTCTTTGATGAATGATTTGAAGACAAGCGGCAAATATGTTATTACCGATGACATGAAGGAATTCATAAAAGATTTTACAGGTGTATTTGCGTCCGAAGCCGATTGCGCCGAAAAGATTAAGTCACTTTATGAAGATACAGGTTATGTTATTGATACACATACTTCCGTAGCCGCTGCAGGTTATGACAAATATGCCAAGGCTACAAGCGATTCATCGCCGGTTGTTATTGCATCAACGGCAAGTCCGTTCAAATTCCTTAAGAGCGTTATTACGGCTATTGATTCAAAGTATGCCGATTCTGATGATTTTGAACTTATTGATGTTCTTTCAAAGACTTCAAATGTTGATGTACCTCAGGCTATTGAAGATATCAGAAATGCCGTTATCGTTCATGATACGGTTTGTGATGTAAATGAAATGAAATCTCTCGTTATGGAGAATATGGGCTTATAAGAGTGTAACGCATATAGGGGTATACGATGAAAAATCGAAAACACATTCTTGTTATTGATGATGTTACAACCAATTTAAGATGTCTTGGTGAAGTTTTGAAGGACTTTTATTCGGTTTCAATGGTAAAATCGGGTGCTCAGGCATTAAAACTTATGAAGAAGACCAAGCCCGATTTGGTTCTTCTTGATGTTAGGATGCCCGAAATGGACGGATACGAAACTTTCAGCCATATGAAGGAAGATGAAGAGCTTAGTTCGGTACCCGTAATTTTTCTTACCGCCGATAAAGCCGACGAAAGTGAGATTAAAGGTCGGAAAATGGGTGCGGCCGATTATATCAAAAAGCCTTTTGAACCTGTCGAGATGTTAAAGCGAATTGAGTATATTTTGGAAAATTACAATTCGTTTGCACCTTCTGTTATTGAATTGGATGTTTTCGTTGATACTATCGAAAACATTAGCAAAAAGGATGGCTCGGGAGCTTTGCTTTTGCTTGACCTTAGCAATATTTTGGGCTTAAAGGATGAAAACGGTAATATTAGTAACAATAACGTCCATGATCGTTTCCTGGATTGCCTTAGTTCATTCATTCACAGAGATGATTTTGTGTCGATTAATTCCGACGAAAAGATGCTTGTCTTTTTGAAGGATGCGGTTAATGTTGATAAACTTTATCCTCGTGTTGTTAACTTAATCGATAATATCGACGGTAAGCTTTCTGTTGTTAAGAAAGATAATTCGTTAAGTTCGGTTGCCGTTGGCGTTTCGATTATGCCTTATGACGGCAAAAGCTTTGCCAAGTTATTTAATAACGCCAATCTGGCACTTTCTTTTTCGCGTAAAGAAAATGGTTCAAAACCTCATTTCTTTAACCCGAATGAAATATATTGAGGTATTACTTTATGGCAATTGATATTCTGTTTCTTTTGACTGGAGCTTATCTTTTGATTAATACATTTATTATGAAGAAGAAAGGTACCATTCCGGCTCCGCTTGTTAGTAAAAAAGTTAATCTTGAAAAGGCCCGTGATGTGGACGGTTATATCAAAGCGATTTTTCTTCCCAATGTTTATTTCGGGGTTTCTTTGGTATTGATTTCGCTTGTAAGTATTTTTGTCGGTTACTATGCCATTCCGAGCTGGATTTCGATTGCACTTTTTGCCTGCTATTTCGTAAGCCTTATTTTATATTCCGTTTTTTCGGTTAAGATTCAGAACAAATATTTGTTTTAAATGAATTGGAGAGTTTTATGAGTACAAGAAAATCTGCAGTAAATAATCGTGATATTATTTGGAGCGATGTGGTATATCGTGTTCTTAAAAATTGGCCCACACTCATCATTATGATGGTAGTTTTTGCCGGAGTGGCTTTTGTTTTCGGTAAGAAATATAATGCCAAAGTAAAAGTATATAACGATAACCTTAAGCCTGTTGTGGTCGAGAGCACAAATACAATATCAGAGGAAGAGAAGCAGGCCGTAGTAGATGAGGCATTATCTCTTTCCGAGGATGAGCTGAAAGCAAAATTATTTGCCAGTCAGGTTTCCGATGTTTATGCTCTTGAAACGGATATGATTATTTTTAATCAGGCATTTTACAGTACTATTTGGAATTTTGCTTCGTATACCACCGGAATAGAGATGCAATATGTCATAAAGAGTCCCGATTCGGATGATAATTATGATTATGCTTCTTTATTATGTTCATATATTGATGACGGAAAGATGAGCGGATGGATAGAAAGTGCAGGTCTCGATTATGCTTCCAACGCAAATAATTTCCATGCTTTTGTCGGCGGGAATATTGATAATACCGAGAAATCAAATGTTGTTACCATCTATTTCTTTTTGAAAAATCCTGCTGAAAATGACGGTGTTATTGCCGCACTTGATCAGTATGTTGTTGATGTTATGAATATGTTTAACGGTCAGGGCGCTAATTTATATGCTACCAAGATTCATGTGGGTTCATCCAGAGCGGCTACATATTATTTCAAGAACAAAAAGAGTGAACTTACTTTACTTTGTCAGGAAAAACTTTCGACAATGAATTACCGCAGAAGTTTATTTAATGCTTATCAGCAGGCATTATATAATCTCAGAGGTTGCGGTTGGCAGTTCAGTCCCGTAACTTATGTTGATCCGAGCACTGTATACTCGGAAGAACCTGCAGAAACCGAAGCACCCAAGATTCATAAGAAGAAAACCCTTCCGCTTTCATTGCTTGTACCTGCGGGTGCTGCCGGTGCATTTGCACTTTATTGTGTTATTGTTTTCTTCGCTACAATCTTTTCGGGTAAGATTTCCTTCAAGGATGACTACTATGAAATTTTCGGACTTTATTCTTTTGACAGAGTAAAGTCATGCAAAAAGAAGAAATTCTTTATTAACAGAGCCATCAATAAGATTAATTATGCAGGTATTTCCGCTTCATCCGAAGATGAAAGTATTGAACGTATTTCTTCATCGGTAAGTGTTATTAATTCTACTAACAAGATTAACAAGCTTGCCATTTCGGGACTTAGAATGGATGAGCATAAGGGCGATGTATGCAATAAGATTAAAGAAGCATTGAAGGCTTTGGATATCGATGCTGTTGTTGTAAACAACGTACTTACCGATTCGTCATCACTTGCTTTGCTTAATAATGTTGATAGTGTTATAATGGTTGAGACGGCTGACCGTTCCAAATACAACGAAGTATTTGATGAAATTGAACTTTATAGCAGACAGAACATTCGAAAGCTTGGAATTATAGTATTTGAAAGTTAAGTATATTTACGGAGGAGAGATTTCTCCTCCGTTTTTTTAAGTGTACTATTTGGTGCACATATTTATAAAACAGTATTGGAGGCTTACAAAATGAACAACGAAGAATTATTAATGCATGTTGATCATACTCAGCTTAAGGCATTTGCAACATGGGAAGACATTGCTAAATTATGCGACGAGGCAGTTAAATACAATACCGCTTCGGTTTGCGTTCCGCCTTGCTACATTAAAAGAATTCACGACAAGTATAAGGAAAGCGTAAATATCTGTACCGTTATCGGATTCCCTTTAGGATATTCCGTAACTGAAAGCAAGGTTGTTGAGGCTAAAAAGGCTATTGAGGACGGAGCCAATGAAGTTGATATGGTAATTAATATTTCTGATGTCAAGAATAAAGATTACGATAAGGTTTTGGCAGAAATCAAGGCTATAAAGGCAGCCTGCGGAAACAAGATTTTAAAGGTTATTATCGAGACCTGTTATCTTACGGATGACGAAAAGAAGAAGATGTGTGAGATAGTAACAGAGGCTAAGGCAGATTACATCAAGACTTCCACCGGCTTCGGTACCGGCGGAGCTACTTTTGATGATGTTAAGCTTTTCGCCGACAATATCGGTCCCGACGTTAAGATTAAAGCTGCGGGCGGTATTCGTACCAAGGAAGATATGGAAAAATTCCTGGAACTTGGTGCCGACAGATTAGGTACCTCATCGGCAATTTCTATTTTGGAGGCAAAATAAAATTTATGAGTAATGCAATTGCCAATAGAATCAGTTTACTTCGTAAAAAAATGCGCGAAGAGGAAATTGAATGGTATTTAATTTCCTCGGAAGATTATCACGGCTCGGAGTATGTAGCGGATTATTTTAAGGTTCGTGAATACTATACCGGATTTACCGGTGACAATGCCGTTTTGATAATCGGAAGTACAAACGCTTATATGTGGACCGATGGTCGTTTCTTTATACAGGCGGCCAATGAACTTGAAGGAACAGGTATCGAACTTATGAAAATGGGTGAAGAAAATGTTCCCACGGTTATTGAATTTTTGAAAGCCAATGTTAAGGAAAACGAATGTCTTGCTTTTGACGGAAGAACTGTTTCAAACAGCTTCGGAAATAAAGTGAAAAATATTTTCAAGAAGTCCAAGGCTGATATGAAGTACGGCTGTGACATCGCCGGAGAATTGATGAAAAGACGTCCCGGTAAGCCTTGTTCGAATCTTTTTGTTTTGCCCGATGATGTAAGCGGCGAAAGTATGCATTCGAAAATCGAGCGAGTTAAAGCTTCTTTAAAGGAAAATGATGCGGATGCATTTTTCCTTTCCAAGCTTGACGATATCATGTGGCTTACTAATATTCGAGGAAACGACATTCCCTGCAATCCTGTCGCATTAAGTTATTTATTTATGACACTTGATAAGACTGTGATTTTCCTTCAAAAGAAAGAGGTTTCCAAAGAAATCAAGGCTTATTTTGACAAGAATAATGTTGAGATAAGTGATTACGACGAAGTTCTTGATTATGTTTCGGATATTCCGGCGGAATTGAACGTTCTTGTAGACGAAAACAATGTTAATTTTTCAATTATGTCCATTCTTGAAAACAGAGTGCAGGTTGTCAAGAAACCGAATCCGACCGAAGGCTTTAAGGCTGTCAAGAATGAAACAGAGTTGAAACGATTAAGAGAGATTCTCATTGAAGACAGCGCTGCTGTTACCAAGTTTATATATTGGCTAAAGAAAAATATCGGCAAAAAGACCATTACCGAAGTATCCGCCGCAGAATATCTTGATAATTTAAGAAGCAAAATTCCCGGATTTTTAGGCCTTTCTTTTCCTACAATTTCGGGTTATAACGCAAATGCCGCAATGATGCATTACGAGGCTACAAAAGAGAGCCATGCGGTGTTAAGTCCCATGGGAGCGTTATTGGTCGATTCGGGCGGACAATACATGAAAGGTACGACCGATATTACGAGAACAATTGTCCTGGGTGAAGTTTCGGATAAGTTTAAATGCCATTTTTCAAAGGTCGCGGCCGGCATGCTTTCTTTGGCCAATGCCAAGTTTTTGTATGGTTGCACGGGTCGAAATGTAGATATACTCGCGAGACTTCCTTTATGGGAAATGAATATGGATTACAAGTGCGGAACGGGTCACGGCGTCGGATATATATTAAATGTCCATGAAGGTCCGCAGTCCATTAGATGGAAGTATGTAAAGGATTCTTCGGAAGCCGTTCTTGAAGAAGGAATGATTATTACCGACGAGCCCGGTGTTTACATTGAAAATGAATACGGTATTCGTACAGAAAATGAAATTCTTTGCAGAAAAGGTGTTAAAAATTCAGACGGTCAGTTTATGTATTTTGAAAATCTGACATATACACCCATCGACAGAGAAGCGCTGGACAAACAGTATTTGTCAAAGGCCGATATAGAGAACATTGATGCTTATCATCAAAAGGTTTACGAGCTTACAAAAGACTATATGAACGAAGAGGAAAGAACGTGGCTTTATGAAGTTACGAGACCTTTATAATTATTCTTTTATTTATAATGTTTATATTGACTTTTGTATAAACACGCGGATATAATATTTTAGGTATTTTTATAAGTTAGTTTTACCAATATTCGTATTTTTATACGAGACAATAAATAAGGAGGACTATTATGTCAACAAAAGCTTATTATCCGATTTCTGAAATCGGTGCCGGTAAGGTTGGCTTCTCAAAGACTCGTTCTATTATCGAAGCTGCTTTTTACGGCAACAACGTTGTTAAGGTTAACACAGTAAGAGAAGCTTACGAGTTAGCAAAAAATTCACCCGGAACTATCGTAACAGATATGCCCGTTTACAGAGCAGAAGAGCAGGGTCTTGAGAAAGACACTAAGGTTCTTTGCTTCAACGATGGCGCTGTTACAGGTCGTTACGCAGCAGCTCGTCGTATCAAAGGCGAACCCGGTGTAGATGAGACAAAGCTTGATAAGGTTGTTATGGACGCTGTTTACAAGACACGTTGGATGACAATGTATCATGCAGAGTGCTTTATCGGTCTTGATCCCGAATTCATGGTAAAGGCTCACCTTCTTCTTCCCGAAGGAGAAGAAAACCTTCTTTACAACTGGATGCTTAACTTCCAGTATATGTCTGACAAGTATGTTCAGATGTACAAGGATTCTAAGCCTGTCGGCGATGGAAAAGAGCCTGATATTTATATCTTCTCTAATCCTCAGTGGTCTCCCGAAGAAGCTCCCGACGTTGACTTCAGCTGCTTAAGCGATCCTTTAACTCTTTGCTACTTCGATACAAACGCTAACTGCGCAGCTATTCTTGGTATGAAGTACTTTGGTGAGCACAAGAAAGGTACTCTTACAATCGCTTGGGCTATCGCTAACAGAAACGGTTATGCATCATGCCACGGCGGACAGAAGGAATACAGCCTTGAAGGCGGTAAGAAGTTCGTTGCTTCTGTTTATGGTCTTTCAGGATCAGGTAAGTCAACACTTACACATGCTAAGCACAATGGTAAATATGATCAGTTCGGTGGTATCAAGGTTCTTCATGATGATGCTTTCATCATCAACACAGATACATGTTCATCTGTAGCATTGGAGCCTACATACTTCGATAAGACAGCAGATTATCCTACAGGCTGTGCTGATAACAAGTTCTTACTTACAGTTCAGAACGTTTCAGCTACACTTGACGAGGACAACAAGATTCAGATCGTTACAGAAGATATCCGTAACGGTAACGGACGTGCAATTAAGTCAAAGCTTTGGTCTCCTAACCGCGTTGACAAGATTGATTCTCCCGTTAATGCAATCTTCTGGATCATGAAGGATCCTACAATTCCTCCGGTAGTTAAGCTTAAGGGCGCTGCTCTTGCATCTGTTATGGGTGCTACACTTGCTACAAAGACATCTACAGCAGAACGTGTTGCTGCAGGTACAGATATGAACGCACTTCGTATCGTTCCTTACGCAAATCCTTTCCGTACATATCCTCTTGTAAACGACTATGAGAAGTTCAAGAAACTCGTTGAAGAGAAGAATGTAGATTGCTACATCGTTAATACAGGTGACTTCATGGGAACAAAATGTAAGCCCGCTGATACACTTGGTATTCTTGAAACAATCGTTGAAGGCAAGGCTAAGTTCGAGAAGTGGGGACCTTTCTCTGATATCGAAATCATGTATGACTGGTCAGGAAAGACATCAGATGCTTTCAAGCCTGACATGAATGATAAGGATTATGTAAAGGCTCTTCAGAACGCTATGCAGAACCGTGTAGACGCTGTTGAAGGCTTCGCTACAAAGAAGGAAGGCTATGACAAGCTTCCTGATGAAGCATTAGAAGCATTAAAGAAAGTTGTTAATGAGGCAGCTTCTCTCTAATTTTTCAATGAATTTTACCCCGGAAGGCCTTGCCTTTCGGGGTATTTTTATAGGTATGGATTATGAAGAACAATTACAGATTTATTATTCAATATGACGGTACGAGATATTACGGATGGGAACATCAGCCAAATACCGATATGACAATTCAGGGTAAACTTGAAAACGTCCTTTCGAAGATGACCGGTGAAGAAGTTGAGGTTCTCGGTGCGGGCCGAACGGATGCCGGTGTACATGCCGTCGGAATGGTTGCCAATGCTTTTCTTAATACAGATATGTCTGTTGACGAAATAAAAGCATACATGAATCAATATCTTCCCGATGATATTGGCGTAAATTCGGTTATAAAAGCGGGAGACCGTTTTCACAGCAGATACAATGCAACCGGAAAGACTTACTGCTATACATGTTATTATGGCGAGAATAAAGCTTTGTTTGACAGAAAGTATGTGTATTCTCTGGACAAAAAGCCTGATATTGATCTTATGAAAAAAGCCGCCGAGATATTACGCGGTGAACATGATTTTGCTTCTTTTTGTTCCAACCCCAAAATGAAAAAATCTACTGTTCGAAATGTCGACAGTATTACTATAACGGAAGAAGGTAATTACATTAAATTTACTTATCACGGCTCGGGATTTTTACAGCATATGGTAAGAATTCTTACGGGTACTTTGCTTGAAGTGGGATTTAAGCAAAGAACTTTTGAATCAATGAACGATCTTATTGAATGTAAAGACCGCAAAATGGCCGGTATGACTGCACCGGCGTGCGGATTGTGTCTGATTAAAGTTGATTATTCGTAAAGATTTATTTATGGATGTCTTTATTGTTTTTTTAATTGATAAGATATATAATTAACTCAACCTAAGTGTTGATTTCCTGTTATTTTTGAACCTACAGTTACTTTAAACGGGATTCCTATATCTTCACATCGATGTCAGGCCTCCATAGAGTGGAAGGCAGAAATGTGTTTGCGGTTACCCACCTAGATGATATCTAGGAGTCAAAAGGCAGGAGTCGCATTTGGGGGTTAATTGGCGGCTATAGGTCGCCTTTTTCTTTTGGGAGATTGTTTTGAAAAAGTTTATTTCAATTTGCAAAGAATTCGGCAAACAGTTAAAGGATGATAATGTAAACGCATATGCGGGAAGCTGTGCGTTTTTTGTGTTTCTTTCATTAATTCCCGTTATTATTGTAATTCTTGCAATTCTTCCTTATACACCTGTTTCCGAAGCTGATTTGTTGTCGTTTTTTGATAACTTACTTCCGGATTTTGCAATGTCGATTATTTCCGGAATGATTTCGGAAGTATACGATAAATCCATCGGTATTATTTCGGTTTCCGCAATCGCTGCTTTATGGTCCGCAGGAAAAGGCTTCAATTCTCTTGTTTACGGCTTAAATGCCATTGAACATTATTCTGAAAAAAGAAACGGATTTCTCGTAAGACTCTTTTCGACAATTTATACGATAATGATGCTTGCGGCCATTATTTTGCTTTTGGTTATCATGGTTTACGGCGGTATTGCTGTAGATATTATTGTCGGTTACTTCCCGTCACTTTCTAATTTAATGGAACTTTTTATGATACTTCGAACGCTTGTAATGATTGTTATTATGTCTTTCGTGTTTGTTCTTTTGTATGCATTTTTGCCTTCCAAGCGTCGCAAGTTCATCTATCATATACCCGGTGCAGCGTTTACCGCATTTTCATGGACTATTTTTTCTTATGTATTTTTTCTTTATGTTGATACTACCAATGCTTTCAGCATGTACGGCAGTCTGACACTTATTGTTATCCTGCTTATGTGGCTTTATTTTCTTATGTATCTTGTTCTGTTCGGAGCAAATATCAATAAGTATTTAAGACCGTTTGTCAAAGCATATAATACGGAGCGAAAAGAAAGAAAAAAAGACAGATCCAATTGTGATACAAATGTCGAAAACCTTGACAAATAAGCACTTTTTAAATATATTAGTATCTGTTGTTTTATCGTAATATTTCGCTTTTGAAATTTTTTAAAGCGATAAAGATTTATTTTTATTACGCAAGGAGATTATTCTTATGGAACCTAAAAATGTATGGGAAACTTACAGTGCCAAACAGGCCAAAGAGTTGGAGGTTTTCTGCAAAGACTACAGAGACTTTCTTGATAACGGAAAGACTGAAAGAGAATGCGTAAATATTATTGTTAATCTTGCGGAAAAGTCGGGATATGTCGAGCTTGAAGAAAGATTAAAGAAGAAGACCAAGCTTAAAAAGGGCGAAAAGATTTACGCTGTTAATATGAATAAGTCTATCCTTCTTTTTAATATTGGAGAAGATTCATTAAGTAACGGTATGAATATTCTCGGCGCTCATATCGATTCCCCCAGAATGGATGTAAAGAGCAATCCTTTATATGAAGATTCATCTATTTCTTATCTTGATACTCATTACTATGGCGGTATCAAGAAATATCAATGGGTTGCAACACCTCTTTCAATTCACGGTGTTGTAGTCAAAAAGGATGGAACTACGATTGAAATTTCCGTAGGAGAAGAGGAAGATGATCCCGTATTCTTCGTATCCGATTTGCTTATTCACCTTGCGGGAGACCAGATGGACAAGAAGGCTTCCAAGGTAGTTGAAGGCGAAGCTTTGGATGTCATTGTTGGTAACAAGCCTTTGGTTATTAAAGCATCTAAGAATGCCGATTCCAAGGAAAGCAAGAAAGATCCCGTTAAAGCCAACGTTTTAAAAATCCTGAAAGATGATTACGATATGGACGAAGAGGATTTTCTTTCGGCAGAACTTGAAGTTGTACCCGCCGGCAAGGCAAGAGAAGCAGGCTTTGACAGAAGCATGATTCTTGCTTACGGACAGGACGACCGCGTTTGTGCATTCTCTTCATTATATGCAATGTTACAGGTTAAGGATGTTAAGCGTACTTCATGCTGTATCCTCGTTGACAAGGAAGAAATCGGTTCTGTCGGCGCAACGGGTATGACATCTCTTTACTTTGAAAATGTTATTGCAGAGCTTATTAATCTTGAAGGAAATTACAGCGAGCTTTCTGTCAGAAGATGCCTTGCAAATTCATGCATGCTTTCTTCGGACGTTAATGCCGCATTCGATCCTTCATATGCATATGCTTTCGAGAAGAAAAATTCTTCATACATGGGTAGCGGTATGGTATTTTCCAAGTTTACCGCTTCAAGAGGAAAGTCCGGTTCAAACGATGCCAACGCAGAGTTCATTGCTTACCTTCGCAAGATTCTTGACGATGCCAAGGTTGTATATCAGATTGCCGAGCTTGGTAAGGTTGATATCGGCGGAGGCGGAACAATCGCTTACATTATGGCCAAGTACGGAATGAATGTTATTGATGCCGGAGTTGCCGTTCTTAACATGCATGCTCCTTACGAAGCCACCAGTAAGGCTGACGTTTACGAAACAATGAGAGGTTATGTAGCATTTTTAAATGCGATGGGAATGTAATTAATGGAAACACTTTTAAAATCGGATTATTTCTATGATCTTCCGGAAGAATTAATTGCACAGGACCCTTTGACCGACCGTTCGTCATCAAGACTTATGCTTTTGGATAAGAAAAGCGGCGAAGTTGAGCACAAGACTTTTTCGGATATAAAAAGCTATTTGCGCGAAGGCGACTGCCTTGTACTTAATAATACCAAGGTTATTCCCGCACGACTTATGGGCAAAAGAAAAGATACCGGTGCGGTTATCGAAGTCCTTTTACTTAAACGTCGCGATAACAATGTGTGGGAAACACTTGTTAAGCCGGGCAAAAAAGCCAAGGTCGGACAGGTTATTGAATTCGGTGACGGATTGCTTACGGGAACCGTTATAGGGATAGAAGAGGAAGGAAATCGATTAATTCGATTTGACTTTGACGGAATTTTTGAAGAGATTTTGGATAAACTCGGAGAAATGCCTTTGCCTCCGTATATTACGCATAAGCTTCAGGACAAGAATCGTTACCAGACTGTTTATGCCAAGTATGAAGGCTCTGCCGCAGCTCCGACCGCAGGACTTCATTTCACCAGTGATCTTTTAAAAGAAATAGAAGCAATGGGTGTAAAAATTGTTTTTGTTACTTTGCATGTAGGTCTTGGAACATTCAGACCCGTTAAGGAAGACAATATTTTAAATCACCATATGCATTCGGAATTTTATCAGGTTTCGGAAGAAGCCGCAAAGACCATAAACGAAACCAAGAAATCCGGCAACAGAGTTATTTGCGTAGGTACCACAAGCTGCAGAACCGTTGAAAGCGCAAGCGATGAAAACGGAGTTGTTCACGCGGGCAGTGATAATACCGAAATATTTATTTATCCGGGTTATAAGTTTATGGTTCTGGATTGCCTTATAACAAATTTCCATCTTCCGGAATCTACGCTTATTATGCTTGTTTCGGCTCTTGCCGGAAGGGATAATGTTTTGAATGCTTATAAAATTGCCGTTGATGAAAAATATCGATTCTTTAGTTTCGGAGATGCCATGTTTATTCATTAATGGCTGAGGTTTTTATGCTAAACGTTATAGAACTTATTGATTTGGATAAAGCTGATAACGATGATACGGTATCGGAAGAGTCATTGAATGATTCTTCCGATATTTGTGATACTTCCGTTAAGAAAATCGGTTCAAATTTCTCTAAGATGTTTGAACGATTTTCTTTTTTTGTTGTTGTTTTTCTTTTGCTTGAAATTGTATTTCATGTATGGGCTTTTAAAAAGTGTGACGCTTATTTCGGAGAAATTGTTGCCGTTATTGCATGCAATGCAATGATTTGCACTCTTTTTTCTTCATTCTTTCCCAAGGTACTCAATAAGATAATAACGGGACTCATTACGTTTACCGTATCGATATATTTTGTTGTTAACATTTTATATTACAGTGTTTTTCAGGTATTCTTTTCCGTTGCGTTAATTGATAAGACGAACATGAAGGTTGTTGAGTACAATCGGGAAATATTTACGGCATTTATGAATAACTTCGTTGTAATATTGATTACGCTTCTGGTGCCTGCGATTCTTTATGTTATTTCGCTTAAGGTCAATATATTTTGCTATGAAAGAGTTAAGCTTTTTATGCTGCCGGTAAATATCGGCTTTTTTGCCGTTACGGTTTTTATTCTTTACGTCGTAACTATATTGTACGGAAAAGAAACATTTTCTCCTTACAGTCAGATTTTTTATCAAAGCACATCCGAGGTCTCGGTTGACAGGCTCGGTGTTATCGGAAATTTTGAAACGGAAATTATCGATACGATAGTTCACAAAGATATTTTTCCCGAAGAGGCTTTTGAAGAGCCCGAAAAGGTCTGGGTTGACGATAGAAAAACCGAAGAAACCGTTTCGGGAAACAATATCGAAGATCCGAAAGATTACGAGGCATCTTCCGATGAATCGAAGGTTGAAAACATACAGCCCGAAGAAAAGGTTATTGATACCTCGCCCAATATTCTCGACCTTGATTTTGTTGCCATGAAGGAAAAAGAAACCGATGAATTCGTGTCGGGTATTTCCAATTATTTGTCAACTGTTGAACCAAGTTACAAAAATGAATATACCGGAATGTTTGAAGGATACAATTTGATATTTTTGACTGCCGAAGCTTTTTCAACATGGGCTGTGGATGAAAAACTTACTCCTACATTGTACAGACTTACGCATGAAGGAATCGTTTGCAATAATTTTTATAATCCGAGAACCGGCGGATCGACAAGTGACGGAGAATTTGTTAACTGTACAAGTCTCTATCCTGTTTGCGGCAGCGCCAAAAACTTTAAGATTGTAGGTCAGAATTCAATGCCTTTCTCGCTTGGCAATATGTTTAACCGTAAATACAATATTACGAGCCGGGCATATCATGATAATGACTATACATATTACGGACGAGATATTTCATATCCTGCGATGGGGTACTATTACCAGGGAATGGGAAACGGCCTTGAAATTGAGAATCATTGGCCGGCAAGCGATCTTCAAATGATTGAAAGCACTGTAGACGAATATATTGATGATGATATATTCCATGTATATTACATGACCGTAAGCGGACATCTCAATTATGAGTTTTCTGGAAACTGGTGCAGTAAACTTCATAAGGATGAAGTTATGGACTTGCCGTATTCAACTCCCTGCAAAGCATATCTTGCCTGCAATATTGAGCTCGACCGAGCTTTGGAATATCTTATTAAAAAACTTGAAGAAAAAGGAATTGCCGAGAAGACCGTAATATGCTTTACGGGAGATCATTGGCCGTACGGACTTACCAACGAAGAGATTTCGGAGCTTGCGGGACATGAAGTAGAGGAAAATTTCGAATTATTTAAATCAAGTCTTGTATTGTGGAGCGAATCCATAAAGGAACCCATATACGTTGACAAGCAGTGCTCAAGCATGGATATTTTGCCGACTCTTTTGAATCTTTTCGGATTTGATTACGATTCGAGATTATTGATGGGCCGTGATATTATGTCCGATACCGAAGGTTTTGTCATGTTCATAAACAGAAGCTTTATTACGGATAAGGTTATGTACAATTCACTTACCAAGGATATTACATATCTTACCGACGAGCCGGTTGATGATGAATATATTTCAACTCAGAAAAAGAAACTTAACAACAGATGGAAATATTCCGAACGTATAATGACTTATGATTATTACAAATATATTTGCGATGAACTTGGGATAGAGATACCTTTTGTCGAGCAAAATTACGTTCCGGATTACAGCAAATTTACACCCTAAGTTCGCACTTTACAATGTTAATTGTTTTGGTTAAAATAGCAATTAAAGAAGATATTTTTCTTATAAAAATTTCGGAGGACTCGATATGCAGGAGAAAAGAAGAAGCAAACGTACGGAACTTATATCTAAACTTTTGCTTAAAAGACTTGATGGTTCAAGTGTTGAAGAGGTAAACATCGAAGTATCCGATGTTTCCAAGACAGGGGTTGGGTTTACTTCCGATAAGGCATTAACTATCGGAGCGGTATATGAATCATTTCTTACTATTTGGACGAAGGAAGTTTTACATGCATTTGTTGAAATCGTAAGAATTGAAAAAGTCGGTAACAAGTTCAATTACGGCGGTATTTTTATCGGAATGCCCGAGATGGATGCAGCCAGAATCGAAACGTATCAGACTGTTGAGGATGAGATAAGGAAATAAATGTACAATTTACTTAAAAGGCGCCTTTGCGAAGGCGTCTTTTTTGTTATATTTCTAAATTTTTACTTGCGTAAAGTCTATTTGTTTAGTAAAATGTACCTATGAAACCGAAATTTTGTGTTAATTTTTTGAAAAATGCAACAATTTTCGGAATCAATTCTATTTTCGGAGGTTAGCAAATATGAATGTTTACACAACTGACAAGATAAGAAACGTCGTATTATTGGGGCACGGCGGATGCGGAAAGACTTCTCTTGCGGAAGCAATGGCATATCTTGCAGGTCTTACTTCTCGTATGGGTAAGACGGATGACGGAAACACAATCAGCGATTACGGTAAAGAAGAACAGAAGAGAAAGTTTTCAATAAATACATCATTGATTCCTCTCGAATGGGAAGGATATAAGATTAATCTTTTGGATACACCCGGATATTTCGATTTTGTTGGTGAAGTTGAGGAAGCTGTTGCAGCAGCCGATGCAGCCATTATAGTTGTATCGGGTAAATCGGGATTTGAAGTAGGTACCGAAAAGGCGTGGGACATTTGCGAAAAGTATAAGCTTCCCAGATTTGTATTTGTTACGGATATGGATTTGGATAATGCTTCATTTAAAAATGTTCTTGAAACAATGAGCGAGAAATACGGAAAGAGAATGGCTCCTTTCCATCTTCCCATCAGAGAGAACGAAAAGCTTATCGGTTATGTAAATGTTATTTCCGAAACCGGTAATAAGTGGCAGGGTAAGGAAGCGGTTGAAATTCCCGTTCCCGAGTATTCAAAAGCCAATCTTGCACAGTACAGAGATACTCTTCTTGAAACTGTTGCCGAGACAAGCGAAGAATTTATGGACAGATACTTCAGCGGCGAGACATTCTCCGAAGCTGAAATCAGAGCTGCATTAAGACAGAACGTTATGGATTCATCCGTTGTTCCCATGACAATGGGGTCAAGTGTTCTTTGTTACGGTATTTATACTTTGCTGGATGATATTATTAAATACTTCCCCAGCCCCGAAAATTGCAAGATTGCCGGTATTTCCACAAAGACCAATGAAATTTTTGAAGCCAATTATGATTTCTCCAAGACTAAATCGGCTTTCGTATTTAAGACAATTGTCGATCCTTTTATCGGTAAGTATTCACTCATTAAGGTTTGTTCAGGTGTATTGAAGCCCGATGACATGATTTACAATCTTGATAAGGACATCGAAGAAAAGGTAAGTAAGCTTTATACTCTTCAGGGTAACAAGCCTATTGAAATTTCAGAATTACACGCAGGTGATATCGGTGCTATTCCGAAATTATCGGCTGCTCGTACAGGAAACTCACTTTCCACAAAGGCCAATGTTATCAAGTATCCTATGTTTGATGTTTCAAAGCCTTATACATACAAGAGATATAAAGCTGTTAATAAAGCGGATATCGATAAGATTTCACAGGCTCTTCAGAAGATTACGCATGAAGACCTTACCATTAAGAATGTCAACGATTCCGAGAACGGACAGATGCTTCTTTACGGAATGGGCGATATGCATCTTGACCTTGCTGTTTCCAGACTTAAGAACGAATATAAAGTTGAAGTGGAACTTGAGAAACCCAAGATTGCATTCAGAGAAACCATTAAGAAGAAATCGGATGTTGAATACAAGTATAAGAAACAATCCGGCGGACATGGTCAGTACGGTCATGTAAAGATGAGATTTGAACCTGCTGACGATATTAAGGTTCCTTATACATTCGAAGAAGAAGTTGTCGGCGGTGCTATTCCCAAGAACTACTTCCCCGCAGTTGAAAAGGGACTTCAGGATTCGGTTGAAAGAGGACCTTTGGCAGCATATCCCGTAGTCGGTGTAAAGGCTGTTTTATATGATGGTTCTTATCATCCTGTTGATTCTTCCGAAATGGCATTTAAGATGGCTACCATTCAGGCATTTAAGAAAGGATTTATGGAAGCAGGCCCCGTACTTCTCGAGCCTATTGCTACTTTAAAGGTTAATGTTCCCGATTCCTTTACCGGTGACGTTATGGGAGACCTTAATAAGAGAAGAGGCCGTGTTCTTGGCATGAATCCCATACCCGGCGGAAGACAGATTATTGAAGCAAGTATTCCGATGATGAGCCTTTATGGTTATTGTACAGACCTTCGCTCCATGACCGGTGGACGAGGAGAGTACGAATATGAATTTGATCGCTATGAGCAGGCTCCCAGTGATATTCAGGAAGCTCAGGTTAAAGAACGTGCAGCTAAGGTTGCCGAATCAAATGTTGATGCATGATTAATTCATATGTTATATAATGAGAAACGGTTGCAGGTTGCAACCGTTTCTTAATATTTGTAAAGGTGGAATTTATTTATGTTAGAATCACAGAAAGAAAAACTTTTGTCTTTGGATGTTGATTTGGATGAGACATTGGAACGATTTGTCGGTAATGAAAATTTGTTTTTTAAATGTTTGAATCGTTTTTTGGACGATACCAACTATCATCAGCTGCTCGCCGCAATCGATATTAACGATGCAAAGGTTGCTTTTGAAGCTGCACATGCATTAAAGGGTGTAGCCGCAAATTTGGGATTTGTTAATTTGTATCATGAAGTTTCTGTTATTACGGATGTATTCAGAGCAGGCTCCATGGAATATGACAAGGATAATTTTGAACGTATAAAGAGCGAATACAATAAAACCGTAGATGTTATTCGTACCTTGGGAATTTAACAATATATTGTATTGCATAAGCCGTTTGGAAAATCTTTCCAAACGTCTTTTTTTATGCCTTTTTAACTTCATATAGTGTATTAATACATCGGTCGGTAACTATATCTTGTAAAGATTACTCTTGATAAATTATCAATATATAGTAAAATAGAACATGAGTATTTATGATGATTTGATAAAAGGGAATATTATGAATTCAGACAGTGCTGATAAATTTTCGTCTTATAAAGGAAATGATGCTGCAGCTTCGGATAAGAGAATAATTGAATTATTAAAATCCAAATATGATTTCAATAATCCTGACGATGTAATTAAGTGTTACCGAGACATTCAGAATGTTCATTTTTCTTCGGAATTGGGAAGAAAATTTGATGATTATATTTTTGACTTAAAGAATTCCGTAAAAAATGCCGATATAAATAAAAATAATGGTATTGTGCCCAAATCCGGAAAGGGTAATGTATCTTCGGGCGGTTCGGGTAAAGATAAAGTCAATAAAAGGGATACTTTAAAGAATAGCGATAAAAAGATTTCATATACGGATGACAGTATTCTTAATCAGGAAGCGATTAAGGAACTGAACCGCCGGAATAAATTACGAAATATGATAATTTTTCTTTTGCTCGCACTTGCAGGATGTTCGATATTTTTCTTCGGCATCTATTATAAGGATGCGTATGAGGCACAGAAGGAAGCTCAACGATTTGCAGAGCTTAAAAGTTCCGAGGTATCACAGTTTATAACCGTTGAACAGGAACTTAAGAAAGACTATGATACGACAGTTGTCATTCCGGAAATTTTGGATGAATACAAAGCTTTGTATAACAAGAATAAAAGTCTTATAGGATGGATAAAAATCGACGACACGAAGATTGATTATCCCGTTATGCAGACAATTAATAACGATTATTATCTGAAACATAATTTTGACCAGAAGGAAGATGCAAACGGTTGTATTTTCCTTGATACCGATTGCGACATTATTCTTGGATGTACCAATTATATAGTTTACGGTCATCATATGAATTCGGGTAAGATGTTCGGTTCTTTGGTTAAATACGGTTCATATGATTTTTACAAGAATCATGACACTATTTACTTTGATACCATTTATGAGAAGGGCACATACAAAATCATGTATGTATTCAGGTCTCATATTTACAATGAAGATGAAATAGCTTTTAAGTATTATCAATTTATTCAGGCCAACTCGGAAGCGGAGTTCAATTCCGCAATGGATTCGATGGCCGAAATGTCATTATATGAAACAGGAGTTTATCCCCATTACGGCGATCAGCTTCTTACACTTTCAACCTGTGATTATCAGGAAGCAAACGGTAGATTTGTTGTTGTTGCCAAAAAGGTAGACTGACCTAAAAGGAGATCATTATGGCACTTAAGAAGAAAACTTCAAGAAGAACAAAAAGAATTGTGAGGAAGACTATTGCGGGTCTTTGTATGGCAAGTGCAATAATTGTTGCCTGCATACCGGCACCCAAGACAGCCGCATATGTTACTCCTACAGGATATGATTATAAATATGCTGTTGAAGCAACTGACAGTACTCCCAAGGCATCTATGGGTGATCCTTTATATTCCAACGGCGTAGAATTGGATAAATTGTATTTTGACACTTTTAATCCCGGTGGTACGCTTCAGGAAGACGATCCTTCCGTATTTAAAATTATGAATGTTCTTCCACTTACCAACGGTACATATACACTAAATTGGCAGTTTAAGATTTATTTGCAGACTGTCGGTTCTATTCCGATGGGTGTTATTTGTAAGTATAATTCAACCTATGCCGCAGATGATATTTCCATTCAGCCTACCATGCCTTTGGAATATATGATTATTTCGGCGGACGAATATAATAAATTCTATAAAGTATTTGAAACGGCGGATACTGCCGATACAGCAGAATTTACTTTAAAAGACAATACAACCAAGAAGACTTTGCAGAATAAATATTATTCCAAATATTCAGACTTTCCGGCTTCAATCATTACCGAAAATGATGATGAATGGTGGCTTGATAAATATTTCCATGATTTGTACACTCAATACTTAAGCTTGTTCCCGAAGTATGAGCAATATCTTGTTGATCTCGAACTTTATAACCAATATCAGTCCGACCTTGCTCATTATAATGCTTATCTTCAGTCATATAATGAGTGGAAGGCTGCGGGAGAAGATCCCAATACAAAGCCTGCTGTTGTGGAAGAGCCCGAGTATGTAAAGAATCCTACCGTGGTAAATGAGCCTACGCTTGTATGCTATGTAAAGGATATGAAGATTGATGCCAAGAAATCTTTCTTCTGTGATGTAAACCCCGATTATAATAATAACCTTATTTCTCTTAAGGATTATAAACTTGCCGAAGTACTTGATTACAGTCAGGCGGCTGCGGGAAGCCCTTCCGTAAAGACTGTATATATGCCTAAGGGTGAGCCGAATGCAAACTTTAACGATCCCGGTTCCATCAGCGATGATAACCCCAATGACGGAAACGGTTTCAGAATTATCGACAAATGTCTTGTTATTGCCATCGGTGACAACGCTTTTCGTAAGACTACGAATGTAAATTCACTTACTATTTGTCCCGAAATTAAATATATCGGTGATAATGCTTTCAGAGATTCATTTGTTTCCAATGTAACCTTTAGCAACGTTGAAAATATCGGAAACAGAGCATTTTACGGTTGTTCCAAACTGGATTCCATCAAATTTCCTTCCGGTGCCACAAATATAGGTACGGAAGCATTTTACGGAACCGCCCTGACACAAGTTGTTTTCCCTGTATCGGTTGAGTATATCGGTCCGGGTGCATTTGCAAATTGTAACAGACTTACTTCTCTTGATTTCAGTACAATGAACAAGACAAGTGCCACAATTGACAACTTTGCATTTTACGATGATATAAAGCTTACCGATATTAAGTTTTCAAATTCCATTAAGTTTATCGGAGACGCGGCATTTGCATGCAGCACTTCCGTTTCGGGTGCATTGACTACATTTACATTCCCCGAAAATATTTCAAGCGATCCTAACGGTCTCGGTAATTTTGTTTTGGCAGGTCGTACCAATTTGAAGCATGTAATTATGCCTCCGGATTACGGTAAATTTACGACTGTTGAATTACCTTACGGTACTTTTGCAAACTGTTTGAACCTTGAATGTGTTGAGTTCCCTACCGATTCGGATAATGCCAACTCCTGCGGTCTTGTTACGTTCGGAGTTTATAACGACGGTTCCAACACCAGAACTATTTTCGATTCAATTCGAAATAAGGATTTCTATGTAAGAGGTCCCGAACTTGATTACACCAATGCGGTTGCATCTCCCCGTAAGTCTACCTGGGGACTTAAGACCAACCTTGGCAATGATGTTCCTTATGTTTATACAGATGCTAACGGCGAGGAGCATTTTGAAATTTCAAACGGTGATTACATTTTAATTATTGATGATAATGGTATTTTACAGTCATGTAAGCTTTTGGATAACAGTCCGGCAACTCTTGCGGAAGGTATTGACATGATTATCCCCGAGAAGGTCGGAGATACCGAAGTTGTCGGTATTGCATCCACTTGCTTCAATGACAAGGATATCCACGATAACATGACTTCGCTTACCATAAACGATAATTCCATCAGTGAGATTGCGCCCGAAGCATTCAAAAACTGTAAGCGTCTGGAGAAGGTAAGTATCGGTAATACGGTTACCAAGATTGGTGACAGTGCATTTGAAGGATGTAACAAGTTGACTTACGTTAATTTCGAAGCACCTGTTAACGGATATTCTTCATTCCCGATTAGCAATATCGGTAACAATGCATTCAGTACCGGTGCGCCTACTCTTACTTTCGAAGGTGATATCGAAGAAGGATACGGTCCTTTTGACTGGGCTATGCAGTACGATAACTACGTAGATCCCAATAACGGTGTAAGAGTATGTTACACAAGCGGTTATCCTACATATTTAACCGTTATCGTTGACAACAGAAATAAGATGCCTACCCTTGTTTCATATCCTCATTACGAGATGATTGATGAACTTTCCGGAACCAAAGATGATGAGCATCCTCTTTCCGAAAGATACATTCATCTCGGTGAAACATATGATGATAACGGAACTACCGAAATTTACAGTATGACTCTTAACGAGGAAAAGCTTGTTAACTCGACCTTGAACCTTGTTGTTCCCAAGGCTATTAAGTCTGTAGACGTTATGGGCTACATGAATAACAGTTCCAAGGAAGATCCCAATTTAACAGGTGTTCATACCAATACAAATAATGTTTCGAAGTATTTGTTTAAAGACTCATACTTTGACCAATATAAGAAGAACGGTCTTTTCTCGGGTTATTACGGAAATGAGACCGATGCAGATGGCAAGAAACGTGAAAATCCTGCAGGCAGCTCTTTGGAAAAAGAAAGTAAAGGTAATGATATTTTAACTTCCATACGTTTGGAAGGCGTTGAATATCTTCCCGATTACTGCTTCGACAGCTGCGAACAGCTTAAGAGTGTATATATCGGTGATCAATGCGAATCCGTAGGTGCCGCACCTTTCATCGGTTGCTATAACCTTACAAGCCTTGCAATCGATAATCCTTCTTACAAATGTGAAAACGGTATTCTTTACAAGGATAAAGGTGACGGTTCATATTCGCTTGTTGAAGTTTTAGGCTCAAGAGGAACTCTTGTCGGTGATTCAAAGCTTAAAGTATGCGAAAAGGATCCTTTGCTTTCATCCGTTTCAGAGATAGAAGACAGTGCAATCATGGATTGCGGCGGCGTTTACGGAGTAGACCTTCGCGGTATGGATCTTATGAAAGTCCTTCCCGACAATTGCTTCAAAAACGACCATAAGTTAAGCCAGATTATTGTTCCGGATAATATTACTTCCGTAGGTCATGAGTGTTTTGCAAATACAATGGAAGGCATTCAGGTAGTATTTTACGGTGAAGAAGTATTCCTTCCTCCGGATACATTTAAGGATTTGGAAAACTTTGCCGTTGTTTCATATGAAAGATCTGCGGTAAGAAAAGCAGCAAGAGATTTAGGTGCTGATGTTTCCCAGACTCTTGATTACACTTACAAGTGTCAGTTCTTCGATTGGGACGGAAAAGAACTTTCCGATATTATCTTTATCGTAGAAGGTGAGAATGTAAGTCTTGATTATGTACCGGAAGATCCTAAGCGTGTAGGATATAAGTTTACCGGTTGGGATAAGTCATTACAGAATATTTGCGAAGATACTCTTTTCTTTGCAACATATGAAGTTGATCCCGATTATGAGTACGAGCCCGGTGATGAAGATTCTTCGGGTTCGAAAGGTGGCTCGGGCTCCAAAAAGAAGACTTCGGAATCGGTTTCCGAAGGCGGCGGTGGTTCGGGTTCGGGTTCTTCCGACGATGACAGCGCTTCATCAACAAGTAAGAAAAAGAAAACTTCCGGAAGCAAATCATCCGGTTCAGGTTCGGGTTCGGGCTCAGGCTCGAGTTCGGGTTCGGGCGGCGGAGAAGATCCCGTTACTCCCGAGGATAAGAAGTTTTATACATTAACCGTTAACGGCGGTAACGGAAGCGGCTCTTATGTTGAAGGATCAACCGTAGTTATTTCCTGTACGAATGTACCTGCCGGAAAACAGTTTGATAAGTGGATTCCCGAAACGGCTGACCTTGGTATTGCCAGTGTTTCGATTTCGGCAACTACGCTTGTTATGCCCGGTCATAATGCTGTAGTAAATGCTTCTTTTGTTGATAAAGGAACTGCAACAACGACTCCGGCGTCTACAACCACCTCGACATCCGCATCGACATCCAAGAAAGATGACGGTGGCACAAAGGTTGTTGTTTCCAAGAACGGTATTTCCAATACCGGACTTGCCAGCGCCAAGGTTACCGGTTCACCTGATGATTTTGTAATCAGAATAAATGAAACTCAGGCCGCTACCGAAGCTGTTGAAGCTGCACTTATTAACGAATACGGTTCACTTGACAATATCAGGTATTCGGCAATGGATATTACTTTATACGATGCTACAGGAAGTAATCTGATTACCGATTATTCGGGACTTAGCATTTCAATTACAATTCCGATTCCGGATACACTTACACAGTATGCAGGTAACAACAAGGTTGCTGGTGTAGTTAATGACAGACTCGATAAATTGAATCCCAAGTATACTTCTATTGACGGAGTACCTTGTATGACATTTACCGCAACTCATTTCTCACCTTATACCATTTATGCTGATGTAACCAATATTTCAACAGGAAAGATTGATGCTACACCCAAGACAGGTGATCATATTGAGCCCAAGTGGTTCCTTTCATTCGGACTCGCAGCTATATCAATTGCTTTGTTCTTCATGAAAGACAGAAAGAAGAAATCATATATTACTGTTGCTTAAGGGCGAATAAATGGCAAAAAAGATTTTCAGAAGAAGCGTAGGAACCCTATTGATTCTTTTGGCCATATTGGTTTTAAGACTTCCAATGGGGTTAGATGCTTCCAAAACTAATACTCAATCCGATTTTTTGATGGACAATGACATATTGGTTAAATACACAGGCACGGCGGAAACCGTGTCTGTTCCTGATTCTGTTAAAGAAATCGGTGAAGAGGCCTTTAGCGGAAATTCTGTTTTAAAGAAGATTACTTTGCCCAAAAATCTTGAAAAGATTAGTTATGGTGCATTTTACGAATGCAGTTCGCTTGAAAAGATAGCGATACCCGACAAGTGCAATACCATAGAAACCGCTGCATTCGGAAATTGTGTTTCATTAAAAGAAGTTTCAATGGGTGCCAATCTTAAGTCTCTCGGCAACGGTGTATTTGTCGGATGCTCTTCATTAAAGAAGATTTCATCCGCTTCCCCGGACTATATTTGCACCAATTCAGCTATATATAATAAGGACAAAACAAAATTAATCGAGGTTTTGCCCACTTTAAAATCCGATAATTTTAAAATCGCTTCATCAACAAAAACGATTATGCCTTATGCGTTTTACGGTTGTAATAAGATTAAGTCTGTAACATTACCGACGGATATTGCAGAAATTCCATCTTATTCCTTTTCAAATTGTAACGGGCTTAAGAGTATTTCTCTTCCCTATTCCGTTTTGAATATTGACGCAAAGGCTTTTGAAAATTGTTCCAATCTTACAAATGTGTTTATTCCCGAATCTGTTTCGTACATTCATTCAACAGCATTTGACGGATGCCCGAAGCTTTCGGTTGATGCTCCTACGGGATGCTATGCATACAATTGGTTTAAGCAATTTGATAATTCCGATGTTGCGATAACCGACAGCGAAGATAACGATAATGATGTTATTTCGGATGACAGTGATGAAGAGAATAAGGAAGATAAGGAAAATACATCCGATAATAAACAGCCTTCCGAAAATAAGGACGGCAAGCAATTATTTGAAATACATACCGTTTCGGGAAACAATATAGGTCAGACTCGTGTTGTTGGAAGAAATGCGGTTTTCTTCATTGACAATACAGAGGCACCGGTAAGCGAAGAAAATATATCGGGTTCGGAAGCTTCTTTACCTTTGGATAATCCGGATTTTTCGGATTTTGATTTTATTCCCGAAGATAATAATTTGAAAGGTTCTTTGTTATTTAAACTTTCAATTGTTGATAACAAAATCGCAGGTAAAGCTTTTTACGGCGACACATCGTTGACTTCATATGAAATCCCGGAAAATATTTCTTCGATAGGTGATTTTTCTTTTGCCAGATCGGGACTTGAAACCATAGTAATTCCGGATGGTGTTACTTCAATAGGATACGGTGCGTTTTATCATTGCGATAATTTGAAAAATATTGTTGTACCTTCTTCGGTTACGAGAATTGAAGCATCTGCGTTCGATATGACCAGAATGATGGATAACTTCAAAAAGTACGGTTCTTCGGATTTCATGATTCTCGGAGACGGTATTTTGGTTGCATATAAGGGAAAGGATAGTTCCGTTCATATTCCCGATGGCGTTAAACAAATCGGAGCGAATTGCTTTGAAAACAATAAGTCTGTTTCCGAAGTATATCTTCCCGACAGTATAGTATCCATCGGAGAGGACGCCTTTAACGGTTGTTCTTCGCTTAAGTATTTAAGCGGCGGCATGAATTTAAAGACAATCGAAGACAGAGCATTTATGAATTGCCCGCTGGAGACCGTAAGAATAGTTGAATCGGTTGAAAATATCGGTTTAAGAGCTTTTGATTATTCGGACTCAGATATTTCGGAAAATAAGAAAGTTGCTTATTTCTACGGGGATGATCTTCCCAAGATTTATTATGGAAAGCTTTCATCGAGACTTACCAACGAAGATTACCGTAAGGATGCTTTAAGCGATGTGAAAATTGCGGTTGTATCCAATGAAAACATTAATTTGAAAGGAACCGTTCTTGATAAAGATTTGTCCGGCTTTTCCGGAATTATTTGTGTAACTGCCGTTAAAAATTCGGGCTTATCGAACGGTACTTTGAAAATTATCGGAAATACTCTATCTTATGAAGAGGCTTTGGATTTCTCCGTTCCCGATACTGTATTGGTATTCGGAAAAGAATATGATTTGTCGCAGGATGAACTTTCGGTTTCCTTAAATGAGGTCTTAAGCAATCATATCGACGAGACTTCTGAGGCACAAAATTCTGAATCTGAAGAAACCGATACAATTAATATGGATGAGTATGTTTCTTTTGGCGGTTCGGATGATTTATATAAAATAGAGATTGCATACGATGAGCATCCAAGTGAGGAGATTAGCAGAGCTTATTACAGGGCATTTTCACAATCGGTGCCTTCAAACGTAATTTCGTTTGATATAAATGTTCATAAAAAGGACAGCGATATTTATCTTTCCAAGTTTGGCAAACAAATGCTTAAAGTATCGACTGATGTTCCGAGTATAGCAACACAAGGAAAGCTTCATCTTGTATGTCTTGATGATGACGGTCAGCTTGAAGAAGTTAAATACGTTAATGTTAATGATGAATCGGGAAATAAACTTGAATTTTCCGTAAATCATACCGGCAAATTTGCATTTTACAGTATTAAGTCCGAATCGGACGGCATGAATATGGATGATTCGCCCGATACGGGAGATCATTCGATTGAACCTAAATTGTTTTTGGCAATAGGGTTGTTCCTTGCGGGAATTGCAATGTTTTTGATTAAGGGAAAGAAAAAATACATTGTTTAAAACATTTTGAAGTTACCTAAAAACTCACTGATATAAGGCAGTGAGTTTTTTGATTTTGTGGGTTGACACAAATCGTATGATTGTATACAATTATACTCATAAACTTTTTATGTGATTAAGGAGAAAGAAAATGAACGACTCAAAAGACATTTTCTTCACTAATGATTCCGGCGATTATTTTACAAACAGACCGGTTACCATGAATGAAAACAACAACCTTCTTCAAATTGAGGAACATATGTACATTCTTGATGACGTTAAGAAGCCGAATGTATTCCGTAATATGTTTCCTTATTCCGAAGTACCCAAGATTCCTTTTAATGATCGTATCGTTCCTCACAACATGCCCAAGGATATTTTCATTACCGATACGACATTCAGAGACGGACAGCAGTCCAGAGCTCCATATACAACCGATCAGATTGTTACTATTTACGATTATCTTCACAGACTGGGCGGTCCGAACGGCATGATTCGTGCCAGCGAATTCTTCCTATACAGTAAAAAGGACAGAGATGCTGTTTATAAATGTATGGAAAGGGGCTATAAGTTCCCCGAAGTTACAAGCTGCATTCGTGCAAGCAAGGAAGACTTTAAACTTGTAAAAGATATCGGTATGAAGGAAACAGGTATTCTTGTAAGCTGTTCCGATTATCATATTTTCCTTAAGCTTAAGATGACACGTAAGGAAGCCATGGAACATTATATCAGCATTATTCGTGATTGCCTTGAAGAAGGTATTTCACCCAGATGCCATCTTGAAGATATTACAAGAGCTGATATTTACGGTTATGTTGTTCCTTTCTGTGTTGAACTTATGCGTCTTATGGATGAATACAAGATTCCGATTAAGATTCGTGCATGCGATACATTGGGATACGGTGTAAACTTCTCGGGTGCCGTTATTCCCCGAAGCGTTCAGGGTATTATTTATGCTATTCATACTCATGCAGGTGTTCCCAGCGAACTTATTGAATGGCATGGACATAATGACTTTTATAAAGCGGTATCCAATTCTACCACAGCTTGGCTGTACGGATGTGCCGGTATTAATACTTCTCTTTTCGGTATCGGTGAGAGAACAGGTAATACACCTTTGGAAGCCATGGTATTCGAATACGCTCAGCTTAAAGGTCATCTTAACGGAATGGATACAACGGTTATTACAGAGCTTGCCGAATATTATGAGAAGGAAATCGGTTATACAATTCCCGAACGTACTCCTTTCGTAGGAAAGAACTTTAATGTAACAAGAGCGGGAATTCATGCAGACGGTTTACTTAAGAACGAAGAGATTTATAACATTTTCGATACAGAGAAATTCCTTAACAGACCTGTTGTTTGTGCGATATCCAATACTTCCGGTCTTGCCGGAATTGCACACTGGATTAATACCAAGTACAAGCTTAAGGATGATGCTGCTCTTGATAAGAATTGTCCTTTGATTAAGAAGGTAAAGGTTTGGGTTGACGAGGAGTATGCAAACGGACGAGTTACCGTTTTGACAGACGGAGAACTTACCAAGGCTATTAAAGACGCAGCAACAGAACTTGGAGAAACTTATTCATGGCTGGATACGATTTAAAACAGGAAGTAACAGATAAATATTCGTTGAGAGGAAGAGTATTCAACAGAATTCGTGAGGATATTCTTTCCGGTAAATATAAGGAAAATGATGAGCTTAAGGAAATAGCCATCGGTGAAGAACTCGGTGTTTCAAGAACTCCTGTGCGCGAAGCATTCAGGCAGCTTGAACTTGAAGGCCTGATTCAGATTATTCCGAATAAGGGCGCTTATGTTACCGGTATAACGATGGAAGATGTAAAGGATATTTACATGATTCGCTCAAAGCTTGAGGGATTATGTGCGGCATGGGCTTGCGAACATATTTCCGATGAACAGCTTGAAGAAATGGAAGAAAATATTTATCTTGCAAAGTTTCATGCCGAGAGAGGTCATTTTGAACAGATGACTGAACTTGATAATCGCTTCCATGAACTTATGTATGAAGCATGTAATTCCAAAATATTACATCATTTGCTTACTGATTTCCATCAGTATGTTCAGCGTGTAAGAAAGAGAACTCTTTCAACAATAGACAGAAGTCTTGCTTCCAATCAGGAACATCAGAACATTATGGAAGCCATTAAAGCAAGAAATCCCGAAAAGGCCGAGCATTGTGCTACGACTCATATAAACAATGCATATAAGAACATGGTCAAGAACGGGTTAAAAGAAGCTTATTCTAACGAAACGGAAGGTTAATGATTTAATGAGTAAAATTTTAATGACAACTCCTCTTGTAGAAATGGACGGAGATGAAATGACAAGAATACTTTGGAAGATGATTAAGGATGAATTGATTCTTCCCTATGTAGACTTGAAGACCGAATATTACGATCTCGGTCTTGAAAATCGTAACAATACCAATGATGAAGTTACCAGGGAAAGCGCTCTCGCGACATTAAAGTATGGTGTTGCTGTTAAATGTGCGACTATTACTCCCAATGCCGCCAGAGTTGAAGAATATCACTTAAAGGAAATGTGGAAGAGCCCCAACGGCACCATTCGTTCAATTCTTGACGGTACTGTTTTCAGAGCTCCTATTGTTGTAAACGGTATCAAGCCTGTTGTAAATAATTGGGAAAAGCCCATTACGCTTGCAAGACATGCTTACGGCGATGTTTATAAGAATACGGAAATGAAGATTGACGGTCCCGGTAAGGCTGAGCTTGTATTTACTGCCGAAGACGGAACAGAGACAAGAGCATTAATTCATGAATTCAAGGGTCCCGGTGTATTACAGGGTATTCACAACACAATAGCTTCCATTACAAGCTTTGCTTATGCATGCTTTAATTACGCACTTGAGACAAAGCAGGATTTGTGGTTTGCCACAAAGGATACTATTTCCAAAAAATATGATCACACTTTCAAAGATATCTTTGCTGATATTTATGAGAATGAATACAAAGAAAAATTCGAAGCAGCCGGTATTACTTATTTCTACACATTGATTGATGATGCCGTAGCTCGTGTCATGAAGGAAAAAGGCGGATTTATCTGGGCTTGCAAAAACTATGACGGTGACGTTATGAGTGATATGGTTTCATCTGCATTCGGTTCTCTTTCGATGATGACAAGTGTTCTTGTTTCACCTAAGGGAGTATTCGAATACGAAGCTGCTCATGGTACAATTCAGAAGCATTATTACAGATACTTAAAGGGAGAGGAAGCCAAGTCTAATCCTGTTGCTTCAATTTTCGCATGGAGCGGCGCACTCAAAAAGCGCGGTGAGCTTGATAACCTTCCGGAACTTACAGCATTCGGCGATAAACTTGAAAAAGCGGTAATTGATACGATTGAAAGCGGTGTTATGACTGCCGACCTTTCAAGAATGTGTTCACTTAATGATGTTAAGACGGTTAATACTCTTGATTTCTTTAAGGCAATCAGAGAAAGACTTTAATTTTTCTTTTTATAATCAAAAAAGATTTTGCACCTTATTTGTCCGATTTATGGCAAGTAAGGTGCATTTTTTTTAACAATGTCCGAATATCAATGTTCAATATAATCAAATATATTGTATAAAAACGTTATTTTTTCATGCCTTTTCATACTATAAATTGATTGACGCGAAATTAACAATAATATTATAATAAATCTATTATAGGGATTTTGTTCCCTGTAGAACATATTAGTATGGTCGGAGAATTTGTGTTTATGGATAAAGAATTTGACGAGAAGAATATATCACAGGCGGTTATCAGCAGACTTCCCAGATATTTTCGATATCTTGGCGAACTTAAGGACTCGAATGTCGAACGAATTTCTTCTCAGGAATTAAGTGAATTGATGAAGGTTACCGCTTCACAAATCAGACAGGATTTTAACAATTTCGGTGGATTTGGTCAGCAGGGATATGGCTACAGAGTAAATTATCTTTATGATGAGATAGCCAAGATTCTCGGACTTGATAAGACGCACCATCTTATTATTGTCGGTGCGGGCAATCTCGGTCAGGCTTTGGCCAATTATATGAATTTTGAAAGAAGAGGTTTTCATTTTAAGGGTATTTTTGACTGCAATGAAGAACTTCACGGTAAAAAGATACGTGACATGTATGTTCAGCCCATGGAGAATCTTGAATCATTTGTAAAGGATAATGATATAGATATTGCCGTACTTACGATTCCCAAGACAAGTGCCGTTGCGGTTGCCGAACAGCTTGTTAATTACGGAGTAAAGGCATTTTGGAACTTTGCTCATATAGATTTAAATGTTCCCAAGGAAATTGTTGTTGAGAACGTTCATTTGTCGGATTCTTTATTAAAACTTTCATATACAATTAATTGTAATGGTGAAAAGTATGAATAAATCGGAAGATGATTTTAAAAAGGCTTTAGAGGGAAAGAAAATCCCTATTTTGACGTTGGATAATACGTGGCACAGACTGTTTACGCAGACCGATCCGACGCCTGAAATTGCGGAACTTGAAGAAGAACTTAATAATCTTTTGAAGCAGCAGGGTAAGATTAATACCCAGACCAAAGAAATCCGTGCACTCAAGAAGAAGCTTATGGACGAAATTGTTTCATTAATGGATGAGATTTCAAACGGAAATTCCAAGAAGGCCCAAAAGAAACTTGACGATAATAAGCGACTTATCGAAGAATGCAATCAAAAGCTTGAAGAAAACGGTGACGAGGGATATGATTTGCCTGCGAAAATCGATGAGACCAATTATCGGTTAATGCTTAAAACCATGGAAGTATGCTATGAGCAGATTCAGGATAATAACGAAGAAATTGAGGAAATCAGTAAATGGGTCAATGAAATTCGTGTAGAGCTCAAGAAGAAGGTTGTAAGAAAGCAACAGAAGATTAATCGTAATCAGAACTTCTACACTTATATGCACAATATTTTCGGAGCTGATGTGATCGATATATTCGATATGAAATATAATGTTAAACCTTTAAGCTCGGAACCGTTTAAGCCTGATGCTTCTTCCAATGAAGTAATTGAGGAACCAAAGGATACTGTATGAAAAATGTTCTGTCCGCTTCCAACATGAAGCTTCTTGAACAAAATACAATAGAATATTTGGGAATTGACGCAGCTGTTTTGATGGAGCGTGCCGCTTATTGCGTTGCGGAATATATAATAAATAATTTTCCGTCGGATTCATCTGTATTAATTCTTTCCGGAACGGGAAACAATGGTGCGGACGGTCTTTGCGTTTCACGTATTCTTTCGGAACGTGGTTATTCTTCGGATATTTATATTTTGAAAGGTCATAAGAGTACCGCTCTTTTTGAAAAGCAAAAGGCTGTATTGGATAAGCTTTCGGCTTCATTTGTTGAGGATGTAAAGCCTTGTTATGATATTTATGTTGATGCTCTTACGGGCATAGGATATTCATATCGTAAAGACGATGATTTCTTTGCATTAATTGAAAAGATAAATTCTTATAATGGCTTTAAAATCAGTCTGGATATTCCTTCCGGAACAGATGCGACAACAGGAGAAGTTAATGAGACTGCTTTTTGCGCTGATGTTGTTTTTTCTTTTGGCGCATATAAATCGGGATTGTTCAAGGGCAAGGCAGTTGACTATTACAAAAAGTTATATCTGGTGCCTGCGGGAATTTTTGATTTTGATAAAATTTATGATTATAAAATTCCGGAATCAAAGGATATTTTGAAAATATTGCCGAAGCGTGCAGCTTCATCCAATAAAGGAACTTACGGTAAGGTTCTTATTGTGGCGGGCAGCAATAAATCGTGCGGTTGTGCGATCCTTTCGGCTGTTGCAGCTTTTAAAGCAGGTGCCGGAATGGTTAAGATTGTTACACATGCCGGTAATAAGGAAGCTGTATACAGCGCCTGTCCGGATGTGATGGCTTCTTTTTACGATGATGGTTGTAATGATTTGTTCTTTAAGGAATTTACTTATGACATGTCATGGGCCGATTGTGTTGTTATCGGACCCGGTATCGGCATAAATGATTTTTCAAAGTCATTTTTGGATATGGTTTTGGAGAATAAATCAAACGTTTTGTTTGATGCGGATGCAATTAATTGTTTGGCCGAAGATGAAGCTCTTTTAAAGAAGTTTCTTAAAAAGGCATCGGATGAAAACCCGGTTTATGTTATTACGCCTCATAAGGCGGAAAGCAAAAGACTTTTGGACAGCATGGAAAAGCTGAATTCAAAGATTAAATGCCTTGATGACTTGGCATCTTTATACGGAGTAATTTGTGTGGACAAAGACTCCAGGACGAGAACTTTGGGAAATGCCGTTAAATACATTAATCCGTCCGGAAACGACGGCTTATCGGTTGCAGGGTCGGGAGATGTGCTTTCGGGTATTTTGGGAGCCTATTTTGCTTTTGCCGTTAAAAACAATTTGCTTAACGGCATAACGGAAATGGTCGCCGCGGGTGTTTACGTACATGGTTTTTGCGCAGACCATATCAGCAAATCGGTTGATAAATCGTCAATTATGGCTTCCGATTTATCTTCCAATATTCCGATGATTTATAAGGAACTTTTAAAAGACGGTGAAGACCTTTATTTATCATATTATTAAGCGATGATTTCTTGACTGAAGCATTGAATAAATGATAAAATATATTATTGTGAATTTTTATATATATTTGTTTGGCTTTTATATTTTTAGGGAGTATTTCAGTTGATTTTTAAAAAGAAAGATAACAGAAAAACCGAAAGTGATGTAATTGAAAACGAGTTGATTTCAATTATTAATGAAGGTCACGAGCAGGGAGTTTTGGAAACTTCCGAAGCGGTTATGTTAAATAACATTTTTGATTTTGTTGATAAGCAGGTTGGCAATATTATGACTAACAGAAGTAATATTGTCGCAATTGATAAGAATACATTGCTTATCGATGCTTTGAATTTTATGCTGGGCCAGTCATTTTCAAGATATCCCGTATTTGATGAAAATCTCGACAGCATTATCGGAATTTTGTATTTGAAGGATACGATGCGGTTTCATGCCAAGGATGAATCTTTGAATCTTCCGATTTATCAGATTAAGAACCTTATTCGTAAGCCCATGATTGTGCCCGAGACAATGAATATTAATGAACTGTTCAAGGCGATGCAGTCGAGAAAGACTCAGATGGCCATGGTTATTGACGAATACGGTCAGACTACCGGTCTTGTTGCCATGGAAGACATTCTTGAAGAGATTGTCGGAAATATTATGGATGAATATGATGTCGAAGAGCGTCATATTCACAAAAAGGGTAAAGACAGTTTTATTATTGACGGTACGACTGCTTTATCGGAAATTGAACAGAAATTGCATATTTCTTTTGACGTTACCGATTTTGAAACGTTGAACGGTTATATGATTTCCAAGCTTGAGCGTCTTCCCAAGGAAGATGACCATTTTGTTACAGAAGTTTGCGGATTTACATTTGAAATCATTTCGGTTGAAAACAGGATGGTTACTAAAGTATCCGTTAAAAAAATATACAAGAAAGAAGAGGACTAAATATGTCAGGACATTCCAAATTTGCTAACATTAAGCATAAGAAAGAAAAAAACGATGCTGCCAAGGGTAAGATTTTTACCATTATCGGTCGTGAAATTGCAGTAGCCGTTAAGGAAGGCGGTCCCGATCCTGCGAACAACTTCAAGCTTGCTACAGTAATCGCCAAAGCTAAAGCCAACAACGTCCCCAATGATACTATTGAACGTGGTATTAAGAAGGCTGCCGGCGAAGGTGGTAACGTAAATTATGAATATACTTCATATGAAGGATACGGACCTAACGGTATTGCCATTATCGTTGATTGCCTTACCGACAACAAGAACAGAACTGCTGCCAATGTAAGATCCGCATTTACAAAGGGTAACGGTTCTATCGGTACTCCCGGTTGCGTATCATTTATGTTCGATGAGAAGGGCCAGATTTATATTGACAAGGAAGACTGCCCGATGGACAGCGATACACTTATGATGACCGTTCTTGATTGCGGTGCCGAAGATTTCAACGAAGAAGAGGATTGCTACGAAATACTTACAGACCCTAACGAATTCGATACTGTAAGAGAAGCCATTGAAAAGCAGGGACTTAATCTTCTTAGTGCGGAAGTAACCAAGATTCCTCAGAATTACGTTGATCTTACTGATGAAAATGCAATCAAGTGCATCAACAGAATTATCGATCTTCTTGAAGAAGATGATGATGTACAGGCTGTATATCATAACTGGAACGAAAATTAATTTTTAGGGAGATAAATTATGAAAAAAGAAACCATATGCGTCCAGGGCGGCTATACTCCCAAGAACGGAGAGCCCCGTATTTTGCCGATTATTCAGAGTACAACTTTTAAATATGATTCAAGTGCTGAAATGGGTATGCTTTTTGACCTTGAAAAGAGCGGATATTTCTACACAAGACTTGCAAATCCTACCAATGATTGTGTAGCCGCAAAGATTTGTGAACTTGAAGGCGGCGTTGGCGCTATGCTTACCAGTTCGGGTCAGGCTGCCAATTTCTTCGCAGTTATCAATATTGTCGAGGCAGGACAGCATATAGTTGTTTCTTCTGCCATTTACGGCGGTACCTTTAATCTTTTGGTTAACTCTTTAAAGAAGCTTGGTATTGATTGTACAACTGTCGATCCCGACTGTTCCGAGGAAGAACTTAATGCTGCATTTAAAGAGAATACAAGAGCCGTATTCGGTGAGTCTATTGCAAATCCGGCACTTAATGTGTTTGATTTTGAGAAATTTGCCAAAGCTGCACATGCTCACGGTGTTCCGCTTATTGTTGACAATACTTTCCCTACACCGATTAATTGTACTCCTTTCAAATACGGTGTTGATATTGTTACTCATGCTACTACCAAATATATGGACGGTCATGCGGCAACGGTCGGCGGATGTATTGTAGATTCCGGTAATTTTGACTGGATGGCACACAAGGACAAGTTCCCCGGATTATGTACTCCCGATGAAACATATCACGGAATTGTTTACGCGGAAAGATTCGGTAAAGCTGCATACATTACAAAATGCACAACCCATCTTATGAGAGACTTTGGTTCAATTCAGTCTCCTCAGAATGCTTTTTATATTAATATCGGTCTTGAAACATTGGCTCTTCGCATGGAAAGACATTGCTCGAATGCACTTACAATCGCAAAGTGGCTTGAAAGCAACGAAAAGGTTGCATGGGTTAATTATCCCGGCCTTGAGTCCAATAAATATTATTCACTTGCTCAAAAGTATATGCCCGACGGAACTTGCGGAGTTATTTCTTTTGGCTTAAAGGGTGGAAGAAAGGCTGCCGAAGAGATGATGGATAAGCTTAAGCTTGCTGCTATCGTTACTCATGTTGCAGATGCACGTACATGTGTACTTCATCCCGCAAGCCATACACACAGACAGCTTTCCGACGAACAACTTAAAGAAGCAGGCGTTTCACCTGACTTAATCAGACTTTCCGTCGGTATTGAAAATGTTGACGATATTATTGCCGATTTAGAGCAGGCAATGAACTAATTATTTTTGGAGGTTTTGTCAGATGGACATTCTCTCTATTGTTGTTCCCTGTTATAACGAACACGAGGTTTTGGAAGTTACTTCAAAGACTCTTCGCGAGGTAATTGATTCGTTGGTTTTAAAGGGCAAAATTTCAGATGAAAGCTTTATCCTTTTTGTTAATGACGGTTCCAAGGACAATACTTGGGAACTTATTGAAGCCGAACACGAAAAATATCCAAATCGTGTTAAGGGTGTTAAGCTTGCAGGAAATGTCGGACATCAGTTCGCATTAACCGCCGGTCTTAATACCGCCAAAGATATCAGCGATGTTTCCGTTTCAATTGATGCGGATTTACAGGACGATGTCGCCGTAATCGAAGAAATGATTGATAAATTCCATGAAGGAAAAGACATTGTTTACGGTGTAAGAAACAAGCGTACCACGGATTCGTTTTTTAAGAGAACAACGGCATTGATGTTTTATAAGATAATGCATTTTCTGGGTGTTAAGTCCGTTTATAATCATGCGGACTTTCGCCTTATGAGTAAAAGAGCAATGGAACAGTTTGCCGAGTATAAAGAAACCAATCTTTACATAAGAGGCATGATTCCATTAATCGGATATGAAACAGATTGTGTTTACTACGATCGTAAGGAAAGATTTGCCGGTGAATCCAAATATCCGTTAAAGAAAATGATTGCTCTTGCATTTAACGGAATTTCTTCTTTCAGCGTAAAGCCTATTTCAATGATTACAGGCTTGGGCTTCGGAATTATTGTTTTATGTATTATTGTTGCTGTATATACTTTCATAATGTATTGTCTCGGAAGAACTACGGCAGGATGGTCATCTTTGATTCTTTCCATATGGTTTTTGGGAGGAGTTCAGCTTTTCTGCACAGGACTTATCGGTCAATATGTAGGAAAGATATATATGGAAGTTAAGCACAGACCCAGATACAACATAGAAAAAATTATTTGATAAGGGTTGTTAAATGGATAAAAAACGTTCAGCTCTAAACTTAATTGAATTGTTTGCTGCTGTTTTCTGTCTTTTGGCGTTGTTTTTTGTAAACGCCGTTAAGGTCAGCGATTTACGCTCGTTTGAAATAGAAGCAAGTAAGGATCTGCCTTATGCCAATACAATTATATTTGTATTGGCTTCGTTGCTGTTTCTTCTTATTTTCAGCGGTATTTGTAAATTAATACGCCTTAGACCTTTTACTGATTTTATTGATAATCCCGATTCGGTGTTCAGAAATATTGTTCATTACATTTTGCTTTTGGGATTTCTTGTTTTGGGCATATTTTTCAGATTTCAATATGCCGACAGTGTATCGGGTACCAAGGAATTGGCCCTTAAAATTTCTGAGTTGTTTGACGGTAAGGACATTTATGTATATAAAACCGGAAGTTATTTCTATTATTGTTTTGTTTCATTTATTTACCGATTTGTCGGCGTAAAAGATAATGTATTTTTGTACGTTAATATTTTTGCCGAATTATTCGGTGCCGGATTTATTTATTTGGCAATAAGAAAACTTATCGGTAAATTTTATGCCCTCGGAAGCTTTGCCGTTTTGATGTCATTATCCGGTGTATATTCCTTAATCGGTAATTGCGATTATCATTCGTTGATGTTTTTTGTGTCAGCTTTCGTATTATGGCTGTTTTCAATTTTTACCGATATTCGTTTCAAAAAGAATTCATTAAAAAATGTTTTTTCTTTAGCTTATATTTTTATCGGAGCCATTAGCGGATGTTTGCTTTATATCGATGTGTTTTATGGCAGTATTATTGTATTTATGTTGATAATGACAATAATAAAAACACCTGTTATTCCTTTTGCACAAAAGGCTGAAACACCTGACGATGAAGAGATTGAATATCCGGAAGGCATTGAAGACGAGAATGAAGTTAAGGTTTATGCCATATCCAAAGCTTTACTTCCGACTTTGTTATTGTTTGTATTTGCGGCAATCGGATTTTTCTCTATGTATTTAACCGATTTTTATTATTACGGTTGGGATTTCTCCGATGTATTGAATAAGATTGATTATATTAATGTTTTTAAGTTTGATTCATTTGATTCATTCAGATTTTTTGAAATTACCGATTATTGTGAAGAAGCTTGTTTCCTGATTTTTGTTGCTCTTTTCGGCTGTTATTATAAAACCGAAGATGGCTATAAATCATTAGGTGCGGTTTCTTTTGTTACAGCTTTGCTTATTATTGCTTATTCATTTTTGGATTCGTTTGTTTTGGGCAATTATTTTACGTATTCATTTTTCGGAGTGTTAATTGCCGTAGGCGTTTCAAAGCTTTTCTTCATCGATCCCGATGAGGAAGATATTTATTCCGAAGACATCGATCCTGTTTTTGAAAATCTTGAGAAAAGATGTCGTGAGCAAGAGGCCGGGGATACGGTTATCTGTTCGGAAGATACAGGAAAGTCCTTTGATGCTTCACTTTTAAAAGCTCCGACCAAGATTGAAAATGTTATTCCGCTTCCCAAGAAGCATGTGAAGAAATCATTGGAATTTTCAATGGAACCTTCCGATAAAGACATGCATTTTGATGTTACCGTATCGGATGGTGATGATTTTGATATTTAAAGGATTTTATATAAATGGCAACTACTAATCGTAAAAAGACTACAACACGAAAAAGCTCAAAAGCAGCATATGAACGTAAAAAGAAAGATTACGAGCTTAAAAGAGAAGTGATATTAATCACTTTGTTCTGTTTTTGTATTTTTCTTTTTCTGTGCTATTTAAATTTAATCGGAAATGTCGGAAATAAAATCTCTTCCGTGATGTTCGGGCTTATGGGAGTTGTTGCTTATGTTTTTCCGTTTTCTTTATTTTTTATAACGGTATACAAATCGGCATATCCCGGCAATAAAATTGCCACCAGAAAAACGATATTTTCGATTATCGCTTTATGGGATTTAGGTATTGTTTTTGATGTGATTAACGGTGCTTCGTCACAGCTTTCCGATGAAATCTCGATAGGCTACACGTATAAGTTTTGCTCGGAATATAAAAAGGGTGGCGGTGTTTTTTCCGGACTTATTGCGCAGTTACTTACCCAAAATGTCGGTAAGGTCGGAACCGTAGTAATTTTTGTTTTGCTTTTACTTATTTGTCTTGTTGTACTTACCGAGAAGACATTTATTAATGAAATTAAAGGCAAGGCAAATGTTCTTCTGGAAAAAAAGGAAGAAAACAGACAATTTCGCAAAGAATACAATGCTTTCGTTGAAAAGAACCGTGCGATGCATGTCGAAGAACAGGCCAAGCAGGAAAAGCTTCGCAAGAAAGAACGTGAATCCAGACTTTTGGATAAGGAGAATAAATTTCTTTCCAAAGAGCAGGAACGTCTTTTGAAGGAAGAGAAAAAGCGTATTTCAAGGGAAGCCAAAGAAAACGAAAAGATTTTAAGGAAGGATAAGAAGAGTCAGGGAGTTAACTTTAATGCACTTGACTTAACCGGTTCAAATACGGTTTCAACTTCTTCAAATAAGTCTTTCGAAGACATTCACGAGATTAACGTTAATAATTTTGATCCTTCGGGACTTGATGAATTTGATAATATTCCGATTAACGGTGTTGTTTCAAAAGCTCCGTTAGAGGATGAAGAACTTATTCTTGTAGAAGATACAAAGGTGATTGAAAAGATTGATGAGCCTTTGATTTTCGGTACGAAAAATGTTCAAACCGAAAATGTTGTTGCTTCAAATACTTCGGATATTAAGCCCGTAAGAAGCAAAGCCGAAAGAAAGACTGCTTCAAATATTGAAGTTAAGTCTTTGGAAAACACATCCTTAAACATTAATAATAAAGATTCCCATGAGTATGTTTTCCCGCCTATTGATTTACTTAAAAAAGGTAATTTGAACGGTGGTAAAGACAGTGAAGAATCAATTAAGTATACGGCCAAAAAGCTTATTGAAACTTTTGAAATATTCGGAGTAAATGTTAATCTTACAAATATCAGCCAGGGACCTGCGGTTACAAGATTTGAACTTGAGCCTGAAAGAGGGGTTAAGGTCAGCCGTATCAAAGGTCTTGTCGATGATATTAAGCTTAGCCTTGCAACTTCGGAAATAAGAATCGAAGCACCTATTCCGGGTAAATCGGCAGTTGGTATCGAGATTCCCAATAAGATTAATCAGGCTGTTTTGTTCAGGGATTTGATTGATACACCTGATTTTAAAAATGCCAAATCAAATCTTACGTTTGCCATCGGTAAAGATATTGCCGGTAAAGTAATTGTTTACGATATAGATAAATTCCCGCACTTATTAATTGCGGGTGCTACAGGTTCGGGTAAATCGGTTTGTATAAATACTTTGATTATGAGTATTATTTATAAAGCCAACCCGGATGATGTAAAGCTTATAATGATTGACCCTAAGGTTGTTGAACTCAGTGTTTACAATAATATTCCTCATTTGCTTATTCCGGTAGTTACGGATGCCAAGAAAGCTTCAGCTGCGTTGAATTGGGCGGTTGCGGAAATGATGGAAAGATACAAAAAGTTTGCTGACCAAAATGTTCGTGATTTGGCAGGATACAACGAGGCGGTAAAGGAACTTGATTCCGAAATGTATAAAAAGCTTCCTCAGATTGTCATTATTGTAGACGAGCTTGCAGACCTTATGATGGTTGCCAAAAATGAAGTCGAGGAATCGATTTGCAGACTTGCCCAATTAGCAAGAGCATGCGGTATTCATCTTGTGATTGCTACTCAAAGACCAAGTGTCGATGTTATTACGGGACTTATCAAGGCGAATATGCCAAGCCGTATTGCTTTTGCCGTATCCAGTATGGTTGATTCGCGTACTATTCTTGATATGGGCGGGGCCGAAGAACTTTTAGGTAAAGGTGACATGCTTTTCTTCCCGAAGGGATTAAAGAAGCCCGAAAGAATGCAGGGTGGATTTGTTTCCGATCAGGAAGTAAATAAAGTTGTTAAGTTCCTTACCGATAATTCTCCGAAAACCGACACTTCCGAGTTAAACGAGAAGATATCTTCCATGGTTTCTTCAGGAAACTCGGGTACATCCGGAGCAACTTCCGACAGTGAAGGAGCCGGAGATTTTGATGAGCTTTTGGTGGAAGCCGGAAGATTTATTATCGAGAAAGATAAAGCTTCAATCGGTTTGCTTCAAAGAGCATTCAGAATCGGATTTAACCGTGCTGCCAGAATTATGGACAAGCTTGCCGAATACGGTGTCGTAAGCGAGGATGAGGGTACCAAGGCAAGACGGGTACTTATGACTATGGTTGAGTTTGAAAACCTTGTTGAAGAACAGGGATTATAAAACAGATGGAGAGTGAGTATGAAAACAGATATTGAAATTGCACAGGAAGCCACATTAAAACCTATTACCGAAGTTAGTAAGAAACTTGATATCGATTTTGATGATCTTGAAATGTACGGCAAGTACAAAGCTAAAATATCTGATGAGTGGTGGGATAAGAATAAAGATAATAAAGACGGCAAACTTATTCTTGTTACAGCAATAAATCCTACTCCCGCAGGTGAAGGAAAGACAACTACAAGCGTAGGCTTATGTGAAGCTTTTGCCAAGCTTGACAAGAAAGTTGTTGTAGCATTAAGAGAGCCTTCTTTGGGACCTTGTTTCGGAATTAAGGGCGGTGCGGCCGGCGGCGGATATGCACAGGTTGTTCCCATGGAGGATTTGAATCTTCATTTCACCGGTGATTTTCATGCCATTACAAGCGCAAATAACCTTCTTGCCGCATTACTGGACAATCATATTCAGCAGGGTAATGTTCTCGGTATCGATCCCAGAAATATTGTCTGGAAACGTTGCCTTGACATGAACGACCGTGTGCTTAGAAATATAGTTGTAGGTCTTGGTGCCAAGGGAGACGGTACAGTAAGAGAAGACCATTTTGTTATTACCGTTGCTTCCGAAATCATGGCTGTTTTATGTCTTTCAAATGACATGAAGGACTTGAAAGAAAGACTTTCAAAGATAATAGTTGCTTATACATATGACGGAAAGCCTGTTACAGCCAAGGACATTAAAGCCGTAGGTTCCATGGCGGCATTACTTAAGGATGCCATTAAGCCCAATATTATTCAGACTCTCGAAAATACACCCGCTCTTGTGCACGGTGGTCCTTTTGCCAACATTGCACATGGCTGCAACTCCGTAAGAGCTACCAAGTATGCTTTAAAGATGGCTGATTACGTTATTACCGAAGCCGGTTTCGGTGCGGATTTGGGAGCAGAAAAATTCTTTGATATTAAGTGCCGTCAGGCAGGCTTAAAGCCTGATTGCGTTGTACTTGTCGCTACCATTCGTGCATTAAAGTATAACGGCGGAGTTAAGAAAGAAGATTTGTCCAAAGAAAATCTCGATGCTTTAAAGAAAGGTATCGTTAACCTCGAAAAACATATCGAGAACTTGCACAAATACAATGTTCCCGTTGTAGTTACTTTAAATGCTTTTTCTTCGGATACAGAAGCCGAAACTTCATTTGTAAAGAATTTCTGTGAAGAGCGTAATTGCGATTTCGCACTTTCAAAAGTATGGGAGTTCGGCGGTGAGGGCGGCATTGACCTTGCCAATAAGGTATTGAATACTCTTGAAACCAAGAAGAGTGACTTCAAGCCTTTGTATGAGGACAGCCTTTCGTTGAAGGAAAAAATCACTACTGTAGCCAGAGAAATTTACGGCGCAAAGGATGTTTCTTTTGCCAAAGAAGCGGAAAAAATGCTTGCAAAGATTTCGGATATGGGATTTTCAAATCTTCCCGTATGTATGGCCAAGACTCAGTATTCTCTTTCGGATGACCCCACACTTTTGGGTCGTCCCGAAAACTTTACTTTGAACGTTCGTGATGTATATATCAGTGCAGGCGCAGGATTTGTTGTTGTATTAACCGGTCAGATCATGACAATGCCCGGCCTTTCCAAGGAACCTGCCGCTTATAATATTGATGTTGATGATAATGGCAGAATTGTAGGCTTATTCTAAATATATTAAAGGGGTAAATTGTTATGGAAATTATTGACGGAAAACTGATTTCTTCACAGATTAAGGATGAACTTAAGCTGAAGGTTTCAAAACTTAAGGAAGAGGGCGTTAATATTGCACTTGCAGTAATTCAGGTAGGTGCAGATCCGGCTTCATCGATTTATGTTCGCAACAAGAAAAAGGCTTGCGAATATATAGGAATCGAATCTTTATCTTATGAACTTCCCGAAGAAACAACTCAGGAAGAGTTACTTTCATTGATTGACAGATTAAATAACGATTCAAAGGTTAACGGTATTTTGGTTCAGCTGCCGTTACCGAAGCATATGGATGAAAATGCTGTTATCGAAGCAATTTCACCTTTAAAGGATGTTGATGGTTTCCATATTTCATCGGTTGGTGCTTTGTGCGTAGGAAAAAAGGGCTTTGTAAGCTGTACACCCGCAGGCGTTATTCAGCTTCTTAAAAGAAGCGATGTTGAAATAAGCGGTAAAAATTGTGTTGTAATCGGCAGAAGCAATATCGTAGGCAAGCCTATGGCACTTTTGATGTTAAGAGAGAATGCTACTGTTACGATTTGCCATTCAAAGACTGCCAATTTGAAAGAAGTTTGCAAACAGGCAGATATTTTGATCGTTGCAATCGGAAAACCCAGGTTTATTACCGCTGATTATGTAAAAGAAGGTGCTACCGTTATTGATGTCGGTATTCATCGTGATGAGAACAACAAGATGTGCGGTGACGTTGATTTTGATTCTGTATCAAAGGTATGCGGTAAAATCACTCCCGTTCCCGGCGGTGTTGGCCCCATGACTATTGCAATGCTTATGAATAATTGCGTTGAATCCATTGATTTACAATAATCGTTTACGGAGATAAATTATGAGATGTCCCAATTGTAATTCTCAGTTACCTGAGGATAGTCTGTATTGTGAAAAGTGCGGAACGGAATTCCAAATAGTTCCCGACATGGATGTTCACTTTGAAAAAGATATGGACAATACACTTAATGATATTGCCAAAAATGAATTTGGTTATAAGCGTAATTCCAAAGAAGCCAAAGAAGATTTTAAGTTTGACAACATGGAATACGATGATGACCCTACCATTTTAGGATTGCTTCTTAAGAGCAAAAAGACCGGATGGATTTTTTACGTTGTAGTCGGTGCGATTATTATCTGTCTCTTTGTTGCAATTTTTAATCTTTCAAAGAATATGAGCAGAGAAAAGTCCAAGGATTATCAGCTTGAAGTTGCCCAAGAAGCTATTGAGGCCAATGATATAGAGAAGGCTTTGGAGGCATATGAAGCAGCATATAAGGCGGATAAATCCGATTATGATATTTTATTTACCGTTGCCGATTGCTATTATTCTCTTGACAGAATCGATGATACAATTTATACATTAAAAGATATCGCTTTAAATGCTGATTTTTCATACGATGTCAGAGAAGAAGCTTACAGAAAATGTGTTTCGATTTTAAAAGCCGAATCACGTTTTGAAGATATCAGTAAACTTTTAAATGATTGTGAACTTGGCTCAATTTTGGAAGAGTTCAATACTTATTGTGCATTAAAGCCTGAGTTTTCTCTTGCGGGCGGAACTTATAATGAGACGATTGCTCTTAAGCTTTCTTCCAAATCCGAAGGTACTATTTACTATACTACCGACGGCAGCGTTCCTTCCCAGAATTCAACGGTTTACGATACACCGATTTTCCTTGAATTCGGAAGCTTTACGGTTAATGCCATTTTGGTTAACTCGTATGGTGTTGTAAGTGAAATTGCAACCGAAAAGTATCTCATTGACGTTGAATTTTCTTTTGCCCCCGATGTTCTTACGGAAAGCGGTTCATACGTAGGAGGTACACTTTGCGAAGTTGATGTTCCCATCATGTATACGGTTTATTATACTGATGACGGAACCAACCCCGATAAGTCATCTACGAAGTATACAAATCCTTTCCCGTTGCCGTTGGGTGACAGTGAATATCGATTCATATCTTACGCCGGCGACGGTACCGAATCGGATGTCGTTGTTAAGAACTATTCGGTAATCATGGGTGCGGGTGCACTTACTCCCGCGGAAGCGGTTGACTTATTGAATGACGGCCTTGTTCAAAGAGGATACCTTGATAATATCAACGGTACCAAAGAAGGTGTAAACGGTCATTATTTATACATTTATGTTGCGCCTTATCCGATAGAAGATGTCGGTGATGTTTATCTTGTTGTTGAATATTTGCAGGATGATAACGGTAATATGTCGAAGACTAACAAAATCTTCGGTATAAATGCATATAACGGAGCTGTTTATTCAGTTACTCCGCTTGGTCAGGGAGCTTATTCCGTAACTGAATTTTAATAATATTTTTTGAAAGGGATAAAGAAATGTACAAGATTTTAGAAGCTGAAGAACTCACTACGAATATTTATTTGATGGTAGTGGAAGCACCAAGAGTAGCCAAATCATGTCTTCCCGGTCAGTTCATTATTGTCAGAACAGACGAGAACAGCGAACGTATTCCTCTTACGATTTGCGATTACGACAGAAATGCAGGCACTATTACAATCTGTTTCCAAATTGTCGGAGCAGGAACTTTGTTTATGTCCAAACTTAAGAAAGGTGATTCTTTCCACGATATTGTCGGACCTTTGGGAAAAGCTTCGGAACTTATTACAGATAATCTTGACATTACCAAGCAAAAGAAAATCCTTTTTGTAGCCGGCGGTGTAGGTACCGCTCCTGTATATCCTCAGGTTAAATGGTTACATGAAAACGGAATTGATGCCGACGTTATAGTTGGCTCAAAGACCAAATCATTACTTATTCTCGAAGATAAGATGAAGGCAGTTGCCGGTAACCTTTATGTTACTACCGATGACGGTTCATACGGAAGAAGCGGTATGGTTACTACTACAATCCAGGATCTTGTTAATGACGGAAACAAATATGATGTTTGCGTAGCCATTGGTCCCATGATTATGATGAAGTTTGTATGCAAGCTTACCAAGGAACTTAATATTCCTACTATTGTCAGCCTTAATCCTATTATGGTTGACGGTACCGGTATGTGTGGTGCTTGTCGTGTAACTGTAGGCGATGAAGTTAAATTCGCATGTGTCGACGGACCCGAATTTGACGGACATCTTGTAAACTTTGATGAAGCCATGAAACGTCAGACCTTGTATAAGACTGCGGAAGGAAGTGCATTCTTAGAGGCCCAAGAAGGCGATACTCATCATGGCGGATGTGGAAACTGTTAAGGATTGGAGATAAGAAAATGGACGTATTAAAGAAGGTTCCGGTTCGTGAGCAGGACGCCAAGGTTCGTGCCACAAACTTTGAAGAAGTATGTTACGGATATAATAAAGAAGAAGCCATGGAAGAGGCTTCAAGATGTATCAATTGTAAGAATGCACAGTGTATGCAGGGTTGTCCCGTTTCCATTAACATTCCCGGGTTCATTGAACAGGTTAAAAACGGAGACTTTGAAAAGGCTTATGAAATTATCAGCAAGTCAAGTTCACTTCCCGCTGTTTGCGGACGTGTATGTCCTCAGGAAACACAGTGTGAAGGCAAGTGCATAAGAGGAATTAAGGGCGAAGCTCTTTCAATCGGAAAGCTTGAAAGATTTGTTGCCGACTGGGCTTGTGAAAACAATATTAAGCCTTTAGCTTCTGCCGAAAAGAAGAATAAAAAGGTTGCGGTTATCGGTTCCGGTCCTTCAGGACTTACATGTGCCGGAGAACTTGCCAAGATGGGTTATGATGTTACTATTTTTGAAGCATTACATCAGGCCGGCGGTGTTCTTGTTTACGGTATTCCCGAATTCCGTCTTCCCAAGGATAAAGTTGTTGCAAAAGAAATTGAAAACGTTAAATCTTTGGGTGTTAAGATTGAAACCAACGTAGTAATCGGTAAATCGGTTACTATTGACGAACTTATGGAGGAAGAAGGATTTGAAGCCGTATTTATTGGTTCGGGTGCAGGTCTTCCCAAGTTCATGGGTATTCCCGGAGAAACAGCTAACGGTGTATTCTCTGCAAACGAATACCTTACAAGAAGCAATCTTATGAAAGCCTTTAATGAAAATTCCAATACTCCTATTATGCGTGGCAAGAAGGTTGCTGTTGTAGGCGGCGGTAATGTTGCCATGGATGCTGCACGTACTGCACTGCGTCTCGGTTCGGAAGTACATATTATTTACAGAAGATCCGAAGAAGAATTACCTGCCCGTGTAGAAGAAGTACATCATGCCAAGGAAGAAGGTATTATTTTCAACCTTCTTTGCAATCCCGTTGAGATTCTTAAGGATGAATACGGCTGGGTAAATAAAATCAGATGTATCAGAATGGAACTCGGTGAGCCCGACGCTTCCGGAAGAAGAAGTCCTGTTGAAGTACCCGGTTCGGAATTCGATATTGATGTAGATACAGTTATTATGTCTTTGGGTACATCACCTAATCCTTTGATTGCTTCTACCACCAAGGGTCTTGAAGTAAACAAGAGAAGATGCATTGTTGCCGAAGAACAGTTCGGAAAAACATCAAAGACCGGTGTATTTGCAGGCGGTGATGCCGTTACCGGTGCAGCAACGGTTATTCTTGCAATGGGTGCGGGAAAAGCTGCTGCCAAAGGTATTGACGAATATCTTTCCAATAAATAATTAAGGAGTATTAATTATGCCCTGGTGTCCTAAATGTAAATACGAATATGTTGAAGGAATAAAGATTTGTCCCGATTGTAAGACCGCATTGGTTGAATCTTTGGACGATGTTAATGATGAGGAATTAATCGAAGACGATTATGAATTTGATGAATCCGAAGATGAATCCGCATTCGAAGAGGTTGAAGAAAACTTATCCGTTAATGTAATGGAACTTGTTAAAAAGGTTCAGAACCATGAAATGACGGTAGATGAGTTTAATTCTATTATCAATGAACTTCGCGGCAGAACAAAACGTATAAAACCGTATGATTATAAAAAGGACAGACTTACGGATAATTCATCTTCAGCCAAAGTTCTTCTTGTAATCGGTATTATGGGAATTGCTGCTTTGGTATTGAATTTACTCGGCATTTTCCATCTTCCGATAGGCGGTGCTTCTCATTGGCTTATTTATGTAGTTATGGGCGGCTTGTTTTTAATATTTGTTCTCGGTGGCATTATGTCTGTATTTAAGACTAAAAAACTTAAGCCTATTGTTGCCGAAGAAGAACGATTTATTGAAGAATGCAAGAATTTCCTTATCGAGAAGAAAAATGCCGGCTATTTCAAACTTGACGATCAAAATATTTCTTATGAGGAAGAAAGCCTTATTATTTCCGAAATGGCAATTTCGGCACTCGAAGAGCAATATGATAATCTTGAAGAAGGCTTTGCTTATTTTGTTGCAGACAGATATTTCTCCGAGATTTTCGAAGATGAAGCTGTAAGCGAAGAGTAAATTATTTAATGAAGATTAATATAATTACCGTCGGAAAAATAAAAGAAAAGTATCTTAAGGATGCAATAGCGGAATATTCCAAGCGTTTATCCAAATTCACGAAGCTTTCGATTATTGAAGTTTCGGATGAAAAGACAACAGAAGGTGCTTCCGTTACCGAAAACAATATGGTAATGAACAAAGAAGGCGAACGTATTAAAAGCTATATTTCGGATTCGGATTACGTTATCTGCCTTTGCATTGAGGGCAAAAAGCTTTCAAGCGAAGGCTTTGCAGATAAGCTTTCCGATATATTCCTTAAAGGAAACAGTACCGTTTCTTTTGTCATAGGAGGATCTTTGGGTATTTGTGAAGAACTTAAAAATCGTGCCGATTTTAAACTTTCGTTTTCCGATATGACTTTTCCGCATCAGCTTATGAGAGTCATTTTATTGGAACAGATTTACAGGTCATTTAAAATAATCAATAATGAACCATATCATAAATAATGGATTTAAGGACGACATAACAGTCGTCCTTTTTTAATTCAAAGTACAAAATATGTACTTGCCGGATATTTTTATTTTTCCATATTTAATGGAAAAATAAAAATTAATGATGTATAATAAATTCTGTATGTAAAGTAGGGTAATTATGATTAAATGCTAATAGAAATTTATTGCCTCGGGGTAAATAATGGAACAAATTCTTGAATTAACCGGCGATGAAATCAAAAAGCTTTTTGGTGAAAACGACCGATATTTGGAAAAGATTGAAAATAATTTAAAAGTCATGCTTATAAATCGTGACGGTGTATTGAAAATAATCGGTGATGAACCTTATGTTTCAAATGCAACTTCGATGATTAACGAGCTTTTGAAGGTCAGTAAGAAAGACGATATTGAAGAGCAGAGCATTGATTATGCGATTTCTTTAAGCCGTGAGAATAACGAAAAGGCTTTATCCGTTATGGACAAGGATGTTATTTGTCATACCATTAACGGAAAGCCCATAAAGCCTAAAACATTGGGCCAGAAAGATTATGTCGATGCCATGAAGAAGGATATGATTGTTTTCGGTATAGGTCCTGCCGGTACCGGAAAAACTTATCTTGCGATGGCAATGGCGATTACGGCTTTCAAAAATAATGAAGTAAACAAGATTATTCTTACTCGTCCCGCCATTGAAGCCGGCGAAAAGCTTGGCTTTCTTCCCGGTGATTTGCAGAGCAAAGTAGATCCTTATTTAAGACCTTTGTATGATGCTCTTTATCAGATTATGGGTGCCGAAGGTTTTTCCAAAAATATGGAAAAGGGACTTATCGAAGTAGCACCTTTGGCTTATATGCGAGGACGTACGCTGGATGATGCCTATATTATTCTCGATGAAGCTCAGAATACAACTCCTGCACAGATGAAGATGTTTCTTACACGTATCGGATTCGGCTCAAAGGTTGTTATTACCGGTGATTCCACGCAGAAGGATTTACCGAAGGACGTTACAAGCGGTTTGGATGTAGCGATTAAGATATTAAATAAAATTGATGGGATTTCCGTATGCAAGCTTTCCAGCAAGGATGTTGTAAGACATCCTTTGGTACAGAAGATTGTTGCGGCTTATGAAAATTATGAAAGTAAAAAAGACTCAAGAGCCAAAAATAACAGAAGACAGTGAAAAGATATTTAAAAGAAATACGGTATTAATCAGTATTGCAATGTTTTTTCTGACTGTTTTGCTGTCTCTTCTTGATGGCTTTATTTCGGATAAAGACATTGTTTCGATTATTAAGCTTGGTGTATTTTCATCAATCGGTTCGCTGGTACTTGCTTTTTCTTTTGCAATATCTTTATTATCAGGTCATTTTGATTATGATAACAACGAACATCCCATAAGGTTTTTCGTTATTTATTGTATTTCATTGATACTTAGCCTTGCATTCCCGTTTATGAATGTAGGGGGCTGGGCCTTTTTGGGAATTGCCGTTTCATTGAGTATATTTTCAAATTCAATAACGGGCATAAGCGGCGTTGCGGTCCTTTTGATGAACTGTTGTCTTATTTCCAACAGTAATTCGCATGATGCGTTTTTTGTATATTTCGCCGCTTCGCTTATAAGCATTTTACTTTTCAGAAACCTTGACGAGCATTTTATGGTCGGCTCATCAATTTCGGTTTCTTTGCTTTCATTGTTTTTATTTGAAACATGCGGCTTTGTATTCGGCGAAAACATTGAACTTTCTTTTGAACAGTTTATTTTCCCGATTGCCAATGTTGCGGTAAGTGCTCTTGTTTTGTTCGGCGTTTTGAAATATTTCAACGAAACCGTTGCCAATAAGTACCGTAATAAATATTTGGAACTTAATGATCAGGAATATTCGGTTTTAAAAGATATTAAGAATATAAGCAAGGATGAATATTTTCGTTCCATTCATACCGCGTATCTTGTTGAACGTATGGCCAATGCCATCGGCTGCGATGTTTTGGCTGCCAAAAACTGTGCTTACTATCATCGTATAAAGCACGTTTTCAATTACAATAACAAGGAATGTGAAAACTTCACCAATGTTCATCAATTTCCGCCCAAGGCCAAAGAAACATTACTTACATACCTTTTCAAAATCGAGAAACCCGAATGTAAGGAATGTTGCCTTGTATATATTTCCGATAATTTTATAAGTACGCTTCAAAAGGTATTTTCAAAAGATTCGAAAATAAATATTAATTATGATGATTTGATTGATGCTTTATTTGAACGTGATTATTTTAAGTCCGCTTTGGAAGACAGTGATTTAACAAATAAAGATTTTAAGATTATAAAGGAAATTATGAAGAAGGAAACTTTGTACTATGACTTTTTACGTTGAGAATGAAACAGATTATTCCTTTTCTTTTGACGTGGATAAATTAATTAAAGATGTCACGACAAGAACCTTGGAATATGAAAATACTTTATATAAAGATGTTACATTAAACGTTTCTTTTACGGATGACGAAAGCATTCGGGAAGTAAATAAGCAATTCAGGGATATTGATAAATCAACCGATGTTTTATCATTTCCGGCTATTGATTATGAAAATCCTTCGGATATGAGTTTTATTTCCGAGGAGGATGCCGATTATTTCGATCCGGATACCAACGAATTGATTCTTGGCGATATCATGATAAGTATCGATCATGTATTGAAGCAGGCAGAAGAGTATAATCATTCGGTTTTACGAGAAACGGCATTTTTACTTACACATTCATTATTGCACCTTTTGGGTTATGATCACATGGTCGATGATGAACGTCTGATTATGGAGAAAAAACAGGAAGAAATTCTGGTATCGTTATCAATAACCAGAGAGAATGGCTGATGGGTTCACAGAAAAAAGAAAGCAAACTTAATAATTTTATAGTTCAGGGTGGCATTCTTGCTTTTGCGGGAGTGCTTGTCAGAATGCTTGGGCTTGTTAAGCGTATTCCGCTTTCTTATATTATCGGGGATGTCGGTAACAGCTATTATTCGGCTGCATATGAAATTTACAACATTGTTCTGACAATTTCTTCTTACGGCATTCCGCTTTCGGTTTCCAAGCTTGTTGCAGCAAGAGTAAATAAGGGACAGTACAGAAATGCCGACAAGATTTTCAGATGTGCGCTTACGTTTGCTTTATTTGTAGGCTTACTTTCTTCTTCATTGGTATTTATTTTCTCAAGACAGCTTTCAATCGCAATGAACGAACCTATGAGTTCACTTCCTTTAATGGTTCTTTCACCTACGCTTTTTATTGTGGCTGTCATGGGTGTTTTCAGAGGTTATTATCAGGGAATCGGTTCAATGATTCCTACAGCCGCATCACAGCTTATTGAGCAGATTGTATTGATTTGTGTCAGTCTTTCCGCTTCGTATATACTTACCGGACGCGGTGAGAAGGTCGGACTTATATTGCTAAATCCGAATTACAAATATGCATACGGTGCCGCGGGTGCAACTTTAGGATGCTGTGTCGGTGCTGCTGCCGGACTTATATTTTTGATTCTTCTTTACAGGGCTTTGCGTCCACGTATTAGAAAACAGATTTACAGAGATCCTTCGCATGTTATCGAAAGCACAGGTTCCGTTTATAAAGCTTTGTTCTGTACAATTATTCCTGTTGTACTTTCAAATACCGTAAATAACATTTCAAATTTCCTGGACCAGTTTTTCTTTAACCGGATTATGGTCGAAAAAGAATTCTTGGATAAATCGGTAAATTGGGGTATTTACAGCGGAAAATATCTTGTACTTATCGGTGTTCCCATTGCAATGGCCAATGCCATGGGTGCTTCCAGCGTGCCTACCATCGCCGGATGCATGAAGCGCAATGCTTTTGATGAGGCAAGAGATAAGATCGGCAAAGTAATTCGTATCACAATGATGATTTCAATTCCCTGTGCTGTCGGATTTTTTGTTTTGTCACCGTCAATTATGTATTTATTGTTTTCGACAACGAATACTACAGGTCCTTTGCTCATAAGAATCGGTGCTTTGGGAATCATTTTATTTTCTTTCTCGACACTTACTAACGGTATATTGCAGGGTATGAGTCATTTAAGAGAGCCTATTACACATGCTTTGATTTCACTTTGCATTCATTTGACGATTTTGATAATGCTTTTGAAATTCACAGATTGGAATATTTATGCGGTTGCTTTTTCAAACAACATTTTCTCGTTAATTATTTGCGCACTGAATTTAAGGTCGATTTCACGCATTCTTGATTACAGACAGGAATTGAAGAATACATTTATTACTCCTTTATTGAGTTCCGTGATTATGGGCGCGATTATTTTTGCGATTGATAAAGCAACTACGATTAACGGCTTTTCACGCTTATATATTATAATTACGATTTTTGTGGGTATCATTGTTTATTTTGGCTCGATGATTATTTTAAAGGGAATTACAAAGACCGAACTTTCAATGCTTCCCGGTGGAAGAAAGATTTATTCGTTACTTTCAAGACTTCATATCATGAAATAGGTAAAAGAGATGAATATTGCTGTTATAGGCGGCGGAGCCTCCGGAATGATGGCTTCGATTGCGGCTTCGGAAAAACAGAATAATGTATATCTTTTCGAAAAAAAGGACAGGGTCGGAAAGAAAATTCTTTCTACCGGTAACGGCAAATGTAATTTTACAAATGCCGTTCTTGCTTCCGACAAGTATTATTGCGAAGATGCTTCTTATGTTGAAAGAATTTTTGATAAGTTTGACAATAACGATTTGATTTCTTTCTTTAACTCAATAGGTATGATATCCAAAGAAAAAAACGGGTATCTTTACCCTTTAAGCGAACAGGCATCAACAGTTTTGGATGTATTACGCGAGGAACTTTCGTTTTTAAATGTTAATGTATTGACCGATTTTTCAATTCTGAAAATTGAACGTAAGGATAACGGGTTCATATTATTTTCAGGTGACGGCAAATTTCCCGTTGTATTCGATAAAGTCATTATGGCCTGTGGCGGTCTTTCAGGACTTGGAAAGAACGAAAACAATAATGCATATGATATTTTAAAGAATCTCGGTCATACCATTACGCCTTTATATCCCGCTTTGACACAGATTATATGCAAAGGCTTAAATTTTGTATCGTTAAAGGGTGTTCGAACAGAAGCGGTTTTAAATGTATTTGCCGATAATGAGTTTATTATAAAAGCCAACGGCGAGGTTTTGTTTACGGATTACGGTCTTTCCGGAATTGTAAGCTTTCAGATAAGTCATCTTGTTAAAGCAATGCTTTTGCTTGGTAAGAAAGTGGAAGTTTGCTGTGATTTGATGCCTGATATTTCCAAAGAAGATTTGAAAGCATTTTTGATTTCCAAAAAACTTCTGAATCATGGTAAAGACTTACAATCATTAATGACCGGTGTATTAAATAAAAAGCTCAATATTGAGATTATCAAACTTTGCTTATTAATGCCTTCGATGTCTGTAGAACAATTGACGGATGATGATTTTGATCGTTTGGCTGAAAATATAAAAAATATGCCTGTGATTTGCAAGGATGTTAATTCATTCAATGATTCACAGGTGACAGCGGGCGGAGTTAAGCTTTCCGAAGTTGATGACAATTGTATGTCGAAAATCGTGGAAGGTTTATATATAGTTGGTGAATTATTGGATGTTGACGGCCTTTGCGGAGGATATAACCTTCAATGGGCATTTTCAACAGGACATATTGCAGGGGAACACGCATGCTCTTAATTCATGATTTAAAGCTAAAACCCGGATTTAGCGAAGACGAACTTAAGAAAAAAGTTTCAGCCGCACTTAAAGTAATGGCTGATGACATTAACTCGATAACTTTATATCGGGTCAGCATTGATGCCAGAAAGAAACCGGATATATTTATGAATGTTTCGGTATTGGCGAACGTTAACCATGAAGTAAGTGTCGTAAAAAGATGTCATAACGAAAGCATTTCTATTTATGATGTTAAGGAATACGCTTTTTCGGAACTTGGCAAAACAAAATTAAACAATCCCCCCGTAGTTGTAGGAAGCGGTCCATGCGGTTTGTTTGCCGCATTAATGCTTGCCGAACACGGTTATAAGCCCATCGTTTTGGAACGAGGATTTGATGTTGACTCTAGAATCAATGCCGTTAATAATTTTTGGGAAAACGGCGACTTAAACAGAAATTGCAATGTCCTTTTCGGAGAAGGCGGAGCCGGAACTTTTTCGGACGGCAAGTTAAATACTTTGGTGAAGGACAAGAGCGGCAGAAACAGAAAGGTTTTGGAACTTTTTGTCAAATACGGTGCCGATGAGTCTATTTTGTATGATGCAAAGCCTCATATCGGTACAGACGTATTGGTTGATATAGTTAAAAGAATCCGTAACGATATTATTAAATTGGGTGGACAGTTCAGATATAACGCCCAGCTTACCAATTTTAAGATTAAAGACGGAAAAATAACACATGTTGTTATTAACGGTATAGAGACGATAGAAACCGATGTATGTGTTTTGGCCATAGGTCACAGTGCTCGTGATACTTTCAGAATGCTTTTTGATAACGGTGTTTTTCTTTCGCAGAAAGATTTTGCCGTAGGTTTCAGAGTTGAGCATTTACAGAGCAAATTAAATCACGAAATGTACGGCAATGACGAGAGTATGCTTAATTCATTGCCACCGGCTACGTATAAGCTTACGTATAAGTCATCCGATAATCGTGGAGTATATTCGTTCTGCATGTGCCCCGGAGGCTATGTTGTCAATGCTTCTTCGGAAGAAAATGCATTATGTGTTAACGGTATGAGTTATTCAAAACGTGACGGAATCAATTGCAACAGTGCCATCGTTGTTACCGTTACCACAGACGATTATAAAAGCTCACATCCACTTGCCGGAATTGAATTTCAAAGAGAACTTGAAAAGAAAGCTTTTTCACTTTGCAACGGAAAGATTCCCGTTTCTTTTTACAGAGATTTTAAAGATGATGTTGAAAAAGGTAAATCCGAAGTTTTCGATGATTCATTAAGACTTTTATATGATCGTAAGCCACAGACAAAGGGTGCTTACGAATTTACATCGCTTAAGGATGTTTTGCCCGATGAACTTAACAAGGCGTTCATTGAAGGTATGGAACATTTCGGAAAGATAATTCGTGGCTTTAACGACGATTATGCAATATTAAGTGCTGTCGAAAGTCGAACTTCATCACCCGTAAGAATTGAACGAGATGATGATTTTATGTCAGTTACATTGAAAGGAATATATCCGGGAGGAGAAGGGGCAGGCTATGCAGGCGGAATTACTTCGGCTGCCATGGACGGCATGAAGATTGCCGAAGCTGTTGCCTCTAAATACTGTCCTTTGGGTTAGGAGGTTTTATGAAATACAGAGATTTATTGAAGGATAAGAAAAAGATTGTAATTAAGGTCGGTTCGTCATCTTTACAGCATCGTGAAACCGGCGAGCTTGACTTAATTAAACTTGAAATACTTGTAAGAGAATTATGCGATTTGAAGAATCAGGGAAAGGATGTTGTTCTTGTTTCTTCGGGAGCCATTGCGGAAGGTAAGAAGGCTTGCGGTATCAGAAATATCTCTTCGGATATTTACGTTAATCCTACAGCTGTAAAGCAGGCATGCGCTGCTGTCGGCCAGGCAAGACTTATGATGACTTATCAGAAACTATTTTCCGAGTACAATCACCTAGCCGCACAGATTCTTATGACCAAGAACACGGTTTTTGATGATACAAACAGGAAAAATGCAACCAATACATTTAATGAATTGCTTAACTTGGATGCCATTCCGATTGTAAATGAAAACGATACCGTTGCCACATACGAAATCGAGTCTATCGGTGATAACGATACACTTGCCGCTATAGTTGCAACACTTATCGATGCCGATTTACTTGTTCTTCTTTCGGACATTGACGGTTTATACAGTGATGATCCGAATGTAAATAAGGAAGCTTATTTTATTGATACCGTTGAAAACATTGATGATGTTGTTTCAATGGGAAAGAAATCTTCAAGCAGCCATATAGGTACCGGCGGCATGAGTACCAAGATTTCGGCTGCAAGAATTGCAACATCAAACGGTTGCGATATGATTATTGCCAACGGAAAAGATATGCGAATTATTCATAAGCTTATCGACGGAGCCGACAAAGGCACGTTGTTTGTCGGTAAGAAGGATGATAATTTCGATCTTTTGGATTATCTTGAAAGGAACCATCAATAATGAATGCTTCAATGGATGACAAAATAAAAAGAATCAATGAGCTTTATCACTTGTCCAAGGAAAGAACATTAACCGACGATGAGTTAAACGAGCAAAAGGCATTAAGACAGGATTATATCAATTCTGTTCGTTCCAATTTACGAGCTCAGTTAAATAATATTGATATAGTAAATGCGGATGGTACGGTAACCAGTCTGAATAAGGACTGAGGGGTTTGCGCTTTTATGGCGTGATAGGAGCATATCATGGATAAGGAATTATTAAGGGAAGAACTTTTACGTAAAAGAGATGCCATAATACCTCATGAATGGAATGAGAAATCAAACATTATTTCAAAAACCATTCTTGAAAGTGATTTATATAAGCAGTGTGACAAACTGTTTCTTTATGCCGATTTTCATGGCGAAGTCGGTACGATTACCGTTATTGAAGATGCGTTAATCAACAACAAAGAGGTTTATCTTCCCAAGGTTCTTGAAAACTTTGACGAAGCCAGAATGGATTTTTTCAGAATCGTTTCAACATTTGAACTTGTTGACGGATATAAAGGTATTTTGGAACCTTTAAATGATTCTTCTTTAAGATTTAATTATGAAAGTAACAAAAATGATAAGCTTTTGATGTTTGTCCCGGGTGTTGTTTTTGACAAAAACAATAACCGTATGGGATACGGAAAAGGCTATTATGATAACTATTTATCCGATAAGCCCAATATTAAGAAAATCGGAATTGCATTTGAAATGCAGGTTGTTGATGAAATACCCGTTTCGGAAAATGATATTAAAATGGATTATATACTTACGGAAAATTCAACTGTAAGTGATTTAAATAAATTCAACTTTTAAAGAATAGTAAAGTTATCATTTCATGTGATAACTTTTTCTATGATTTGAAGGTGAACGGAGTTTTTATATGTTAAACAATGAAGAACTTTTACAGCGTGAATATATTGATAAATTAAAAATCATAGTTTCGGAGTTATCAAAGAAACTAAATCATACACCGACTTGTCAGGTGACAACATTCGGATGTCAGATGAATGCCAGAGATTCCGAAAAAATACTCGGAATTTTGCTTGAAGCAGGATTTGTTGAAGATTCCTCGGATGATGCGGATTTTGTTATTTTTAACACTTGTACTGTCAGAGATAATGCCAACCAGCGTGTTTACGGCCGTCTTGGCGCTTTGAAAAGTCATAAAAAGAAAAATCCCAATATGAAAATTGCTCTTTGCGGATGTATGATGCAGGAGCCTTCGGTTATTGAAAAGATAAAGAAAAGTTATTCATTCGTAGACCTTATTTTCGGAACTCATAATATTTTTAAGTTTGCTGAACTTATGGTTCGAATGTATGAAAGCAATGATAAGGTTTATGAAATCTGGGAAAAGACAGATGAGATAGTGGAAGATTTACCGGTTACAAGAAAGTATCCTTTCAAGTCCGGAATAAATATTATGTTTGGCTGCAACAATTTCTGCAGTTATTGTATTGTTCCTTATGTACGCGGTCGTGAAAGAAGCAGAAAGCCCGAAGAAATAATCGAAGAGATTAAAAAGCTTTCCGAAGACGGTGTTGTGGAAGTAATGCTGCTTGGTCAGAACGTAAATTCGTACGGTAAGAATTTGGAAAATCCCGTTTCTTTTGCCGAACTTTTAAAAATGGTTGAAAAAATTGACAAGATTCAAAGAATTCGCTTTATGACATCTCATCCCAAGGATTTATCAGATGAACTTATAGAAGTCATGAAGAATTCAAAGAAAATATGTCATCATTTACACCTTCCGTTACAATCCGGTTCGTCAAAAATTTTGGAAAAGATGAATAGAAGATATGATAAGGAAAAGTATTTATCTTTGGTTGAAAAGATACGTGAGGCAATTCCCGACATATCAATTACGACAGATATTATCGTAGGCTTTCCGGGAGAAACATACGAGGATGTTTCGGAAACCGTTGATGTTATAAAGAAAGCACAGTTCGATAACGCGTTTACTTTCATTTATTCCAAAAGAACAGGTACGCCGGCCGCTTCAATGCCCGATCAGGTAGATGAAGAAACCGTAAAAAAGCATTTTGATCTTGTGCTTTCCACTGTACAGGAAACGGCGAAAAATCGCACTCAAAGATTTGAGGGTCAAACGGTAACCGTTTTATGTGAAGAGGTAAACGAACAGAATGATGAATTCATGGACGGCAGAATGTCTTCCAATACTGTTGTTCATTTTAAAGGCAATAAAGATATGATCGGAAAGTTTTTTAATGTTAAGCTTACCGATTTTCACGGCTTTTATTATGACGGCGAAATTGTATGAAAATTTTTTGAGAATGAGAGGCATTTATAATGGCAGAATTTACGCCAATGATGCAGCAATATCTTGAAACTAAATCAAGCTACAAAGACTGTATTCTTTTTTATCGCTTAGGTGATTTTTATGAAATGTTTTTTGAAGATGCACAGATTGCATCCAGAGAACTTGAACTTACATTAACCGGTAAAAGCTGCGGTCAGGAAGAAAGAGCACCGATGTGCGGTGTTCCTTATCATGCTGTTGATGTTTATCTTAATAAGCTTGTCTCAAAGGGTTATAAGGTAGCCATATGCGAGCAGGTTGAAGATCCCAAGCTTGCAAAGGGCCTTGTGAAGCGTGAGGTAACAAGAATTGTATCCAGAGGTACAAATCTTGATACGATGTCAATTGATGAGAAAACAAACAGTTATTTGATGTGCGTTGTTTATCTTGAAAACGGCTCGGGCATCAGTGTAGTTGATATTACGACCGGTGACTTTTTTGTTACCGAAGTTAAAGATATTAAAGGAATTTTGGATGAATATAACCGGTATTCGCCGAAGGAAATCATTTGCAATGATGCATTTATGATGTCCGATTTTCCTTTTGACATATTAAAGCAGCGAAATGATGTTTCTATCAGCACTATCGCTGCACATCATTTTGACGAATATGATTGCGTCAAGGCACTTAAGAGTCATTTTAACGTTAATTCGGTTGAAGGCCTAGGACTTTTGGATTTAAAGAATGCTACCATAGCTTCGGGTGCTGTGCTTTCTTTTCTTTTTGAAACTCAGAAAAATTCGTTATCGAATTTAACGAATATAAAAATTTATGCTTCTTCGGATTATATGCATCTTGATTCTTCCACCAGAAGAAACCTTGAGCTTACCGAGACAATGCGCGAAAAGCAGAAGAGAGGTTCTCTTTTGTGGGTTCTGGATAAGACCAAAACCGCTATGGGAGGTCGTTTGCTCAGAAGTTATATCGAGCAGCCTTTGCTGGATATTGACAGAATGAATGAACGTCTTGATGTTGTGGAAGCATTATGTAAAAATCCGGTTTCAAGAGATGAACTTCGTGAATACTTAAACAGTGTTTACGACCTTGAAAGACTTTTGGGACGTATTACTTACAAAACCGCCAATCCCAGAGATTTGATCGCATTTAAAAACAGCTTATATATTCTTCCTCACGTTAAGGCCATTTTGGAAGATTTTGATACCAAAGATGCAATAAATATTAAAGATGAAATTGATACACTTTCGGATTTATACCGTTTAATTGATGATGCGATTATTGAAGAGCCTCCGATTACCATTAAAGAAGGCGGAATTATCAAAGACGGATATATGGAGCAGATTGATACTTTTCGAAAGGCCAAGACGGAAGGTAAAGACTGGCTGTTGTCTCTTGAAGAGAAAGACCGTGAGAGAACCGGTATAAAGAATTTACGTATTAAATATAATAAAGTTTTCGGCTATTATTATGAGGTTACAAATGCTTATAAAGATATGGTCCCCGAAGATTATATCCGAAAGCAGACTCTTGTCGGCGCCGAAAGATATACAACCAAAGAACTTAAGGAAATGGAAGACACCATTTTGAATGCCGAGGATAAGCTTTACTCACTTGAGTATGAAGTATTCTGCAACATTCGCGACCGTATCTGCTCGCAGGTTGACCGCATTTACAAAACTTCCAAGGCTATAGCCAGACTTGATGTATATTGTTCTCTTGCAATTGTAGCCGAAAGAAACAATTACGTCAGACCCAAGTTAAACGATAACGGAGTAATCAATATTTCCGACGGAAGACATCCTGTTGTTGAAGCACTTATGGACGGACATATGTTTATTCCCAACGATACGAAGCTTGACAATAATAAGAATTGTATTTCGATTATCACAGGTCCCAATATGGCCGGTAAATCGACTTATATGCGCCAGGTGGCATTGATAGTACTTATGGCCCAGATTGGTTCTTTTGTTCCCGCAAAGCAGGCGAATATCGGTATTGTCGACAGATTATTTACTCGTGTCGGTGCTTCCGACGATTTATCGAGCGGCCAGAGTACCTTTATGGTTGAAATGAATGAAGTGGCTAATATTTTAAGAAATGCCACTTCGAAAAGCTTACTGATTCTTGATGAAATCGGACGCGGTACCTCGACATTTGACGGCTTATCAATAGCTTGGGCCGTTATTGAGCATATTTCCAATAAGAAAATATTGGGAGCAAAGACTTTATTTGCCACACATTATCATGAATTGACCGAGCTTGAAGGCAAGATGAATAATGTAAACAATTATTGCATTGCGGTTAAAGAGAACGGTGATGACATCATTTTCCTTCGAAAGATTATTAAGGGTGGTGCGGACAGGTCTTACGGTATCCAGGTTGCAAGACTTGCAGGTATTCCCGATATCGTATTGAATCGTGCAAGGGAAATTTCCATGCAGCTTTCGGATAATGATATTACCGAGAAAATACAGGCAATTTCCGTTCCCAAAGCATCATCCGACGCTAAGGCAAAGAGGATGCCCGAGGAAGATGCAAATCAATTGTCTTTGTTTGATACAGTAAAAGATGAAGATGTTTTAGAAGAACTTAAGACTTTGGATTTAACGAATATGACTCCTTTGGATGCGTTAAACAAGTTAAGCTGTCTTCAAGGCAAACTTATTAACAGATGGTAAGATAAATGGGCGATATTTTTGTTCTTTCCAGTGAAACAATCGATAAAATTGCTGCAGGCGAAGTGGTTGAAAGACCCGTTAATGTCGTTAAAGAGCTTGTTGAAAATTCAATTGACGCCAATGCATCTATTATTCATGTTGAGATAAAGGGCGGCGGAAGTGAACTTATACGAGTTACCGATAACGGAGACGGAATTAAGGCGGATGATGTAAAAACAGCATTTTTACGCCATGCAACCAGTAAGCTTCGTTCAATTGATGATTTCGATACTTTGCTTTCCATGGGATTTCGAGGCGAAGCGTTATCATCCATTTGTGCCGTATCTAAAGCCGAAATGATAACAAAGACTTCGGATGAACTTATGGGAACCCACATTTCCATCGACGGCGGAAGATTATCCGAATTTGACAGCATCGGCGCACCTGACGGAACAACTGTTATTATAAGAAATCTTTTTTATAATACTCCGGCACGCAAGAAATTCTTAAAAAGCGTTTCATCCGAAAGTGCAATGATTGAAGATTTAATGGAAAAACTTTCATTAAGTCATCCCGGTATTGCTTTTCAATTTACCATGAACGGCAAGCTTCGTATCCAGACTAACGGAAGCGGCAATCTTTCCGACTGTATTTACAGAATTTACGGTAAGGATATATACGATAAACTTCTTCCCATAAGCTATAAGCATGAAGTAATTGAAGTTAGCGGATTTTTATGCCGTCCCGAATATTCGGTATCTACAAGAGCCGAGGAATTTTGTTTTGTCAATTCCAGATATATTCAGTCCAAGGTTGTAAGCATGGCGATTGAGGAAGGCTATAAAGGCTATGTTATGCAGCACAGATTTCCTTTCTGCATAATCAATATAAAAACAAATCCTTCCCTGGTTGATGTTAATGTTCATCCCAGGAAAATGGAAGTCAGATTTTCGGATAACGAGCTTATTGCAAACGTTATTACCAAGGCCGTAAATGAGGCCTTGAAGAAGCCGGAACTGATTTCTAAGGTTACGCTTGATTCCGATGTTTCTGCCAAAATAACTTTTGAAGAAATAGAAAGCACTGATGTTGTAAATGAAAAAGAAGAGTACTCGGTAAACGTTGCAGAACCTTCTTTTAAACCGGTTAACGATATTCCTGTTAAGAAAGAATCATTTGAGCCGTTCGAAACAAAAAGAATCGAAGAAATAAATAATTCCAAAAGTTTTGAACCGGTTCCGGAAATAACCTATGAACAGGAAGACTTGTTTGAGCACAAACTTATTTCCGATAAACCGTTAAAGGAATATAACATTATCGGACAGGTTTTCGATACTTACTGGCTTATTACGCTTAATGACAGTCTTTATATTGTCGATCAGCACGCGGCTCATGAGAAAGTAAATTACGAACAGTTTGTTTCTTACTACAACAGTTTGGAGGAAGTACCTTCTCAGGCGGTATGTCCTTCCGTAAGCCTTCATTTATCGGCAAAAGAAGCTCTTGCACTTACCGAAAATATTGATGTGTTTACAAAAATAGGATTTGAAATTGAGGATTTCGGAATGAATTCTTTTGCCATAAGAGCCGTTCCCACAAATCTTTACGGTGTCAGTGTAGATGAACTTTTTGTAGCCCTTTTGAATGAAATCATGGAAAAAGAAACAGTAAAGACTCCCACCGTTGTTCTTGAAAAGATTGCTTCCATGTCATGCAAAGCTGCCGTAAAAGGCGGAAACAGGTTAAGCTTTGAAGAAATGAAAGAGTTGATGAATAAGCTTATGAAGCTTGATAATCCTTATCATTGTCCTCACGGTAGACCTGTATTTATTGAGATTACAAAGACCGAATTAGAGAAGAAATTTAAACGAATTGTCTGATATGAATGATGTATTTGAGAAAAAACCGTTAATAATATTATCAGGTCCGACTTCTGTAGGTAAATCGGCGTTGGCTGTTAATCTTGCGAAAAATATCAATGGAGAGATAGTTTCCGCTGATTCCATGCAGGTTTATAAGGGAATGGATATCGGGACGGCTAAAATCACTTTTGATGAAATGAAGGATATACCTCATCATCTTATTGATATTTTGGATCCTAAAGATGACTTTTCCGTTGCCGATTTTAAATATTATGCCAAGAATGCCATTTCGAAGATATATGAAAACGGGCATATACCGATAGTGACGGGTGGAACGGGCTTTTATGTTCAGGCACTTTTATATGATGTTGACTTTGAAAGCTCTGACGGTGCCGATAACGAATACAGAAACGAGCTTGAAAATATAGCACTTACAAAAGGAGCTGATGTATTATTTTCAATGCTTAAAGAGATTGATCCGAAATCTGCTGAAATTATTCACCCCAATAATGTTAAAAGAGTTATTCGTGCCATTGAATATTTTAAGGAAACGAATCAACCGATAAGCGAGCATAACGAGCTTATGCATATGAAGGATTCAGAGTATACATTTGCATATTTTGTTTTAAATGATTTGCGTGAGCGTGTTTACAAAAATATAGATATAAGGGTGGACATTATGATTGAAAACGGCCTTGTGGAAGAGGTAAAAAAGCTTGTTTCACAAGGGCTTAATAATGATTATGTTTCAATGCACGGTCTCGGATATAAGGAAATCATTAATTATCTTAACGGTGATATTTCTCTTGATGAGGCAATTTATATCATTAAAAGAGATACAAGACATTTTGCTAAAAAGCAGATTACATGGTTTAAGCGCGAAAAGGATGTTATATGGGTTAACAAGCCTGATTTTGATTATAACAATGACAGAATATTAGAATTTATGAAGGATAAATTATATGAAAGAAACGTTTTATGATGCAATGAACATTGACCGAAAGGTACTAAATTTCGGCGAAGAATGTTTGGCCTCACTTGAAGCCAGGTTTAAAGAAATCGACGATATTGCGGAATGCAATCAGCTTAAAGTTCTTAAGGCTTTTAAAGATAATCAGGTAAGTGAAGCCTGCTTAAACGGAACAACGGGATATGGTTATAATGACCGCGCAAGAGATACACTTGAAAAGGTTTATGCCGGTGTTTTCCATACCGAAGATGCTCTTGTACGTCCTCAGATTACTTGCGGAACTCATGCGCTTTCTTTGGCTTTAATGAGCAATTTACGTCCGGGAGACGAACTGTTATCTCCCGTAGGAAAGCCTTATGACACGCTTGAGGAAGTTATCGGTATTCGTCCTTCTAAGGGTTCTTTAAAAGAATACAACATAACATACAGTCAGGTTGACTTACTTGAAAATGATGAATTTGACTATGAAGGAATCAAAAATGCAATTAATGAACGCACGAAAATGGTTACGATTCAACGTTCGAAGGGCTATCAGACGAGAAAAACATTTTCGGTTTCCGAAATAGGTGATTTAATTAAATTCATTAAAGGAATTAAGCCCGACATTATCTGCATGGTTGATAATTGTTACGGTGAATTTACTGAACTAATCGAGCCTACCGATGTCGGTGCCGATTTAATGGTCGGTTCATTAATTAAAAATCCGGGTGGCGGTCTCGCTCCGATAGGCGGATATTTGGTGGGAAAGAAAGAATGTATAGAAAATGCAGGCTTTAGGCTTACAAGTCCCGGCCTTGGCAAGGAAGTCGGAGCGTCTTTGGAAGCCATGCGTTCATTTTATCAGGGATTTTTCCTTGCGCCCACAGTTGTTGCCAGTGCCGTTAAGGGTGCGATTTTTGCCGCTTCATTATATGAAAAGCTTGGATTTGAAGTTATTCCGAAGGCTTCGGAAAATAGACATGATATTATTCAGGCCGTCAGATTTCATGATCCCGATAAGCTTATCGCATTTTGTGAAGGCATTCAGTCGGCTTCACCTATCGATTCTTACGTAACCCCCGAACCGTGGGCAATGCCCGGATACGACAGCGATGTAATAATGGCTGCCGGAACATTTATTTCGGGTGCAAGTATTGAACTTTCCGCCGACGGCCCGTTAAGAGAGCCTTACGCCGCATATTTCCAGGGCGGTATTACATGGCCTCATGTTAAATACGGCATTTTGAATACTTTGATGGTTATGAAGAATAAAGGACTTATTACCATATAATTTTCTGTACTAAAAATTATCTTTGTGATAAGATATATTTCTAGGTTCATTTTCTGCCGGGAACAGTAAATGGGAGGAATATGAATCAGAAAGATTTACCTTTTGAAAAGTATTTGAAGGATGGAATTGAACACTTAGAAGATTATGAATTGATTTCATTAATTCTAAGAAGCGGTACCAAAGACTGCAACGTTATTTCCGTTTCCGAAGAAATTCTAAAGCTTGATGCAATTGTTAATCATGGTATTTCGGGTCTGTTTTTCTTAACCGAGTCCGATATTTTAAAAATAAAAGGTATCGGTAAAGTTAAGGCATCTCAGATTATTGCCATTATTGAACTTGCCAAAAGACTTTATGAATCAAGGGCAATGGAAGATTTTTCTTTTGACAATCCTTCAAAGGTTGCTTCATTTTATGAAGCGAGACTTCGGGCGATGGATCGTGAAAATGTTATAGTGATTTTTATGGATTCAAAGCTTCGAAAAATCAGTGATGATATTTTATCCGTAGGTACGGTGAACAGCAGCATTTTGTCGCCGAGAGATGTATTTATTAAGGCTCTCAAGAAAGAAGCTGTTTGTTTTATGATTATTCATAATCATCCGAGCGGAGATCCTTCTCCGAGCGCTGAGGATATTAATATCACAATTAAGCTTAAAAATGCCGGAAATATGATTACTATTCCGATTATCGATCATATAATTATAGGAGATAATCGTTATTACAGCATGAAAGAACACGGCTATATCTGATATGGAGGTATCGATTTGAACACATTGGCTTTTGGTATTGATTTGGGAAGCAGCAATATTTGCATTTACAATAATGCCGAAGATAATATTTTTCTTGAAAAGAATATGATAGCCATCGAGGGTAAGAATACACTTTTGGCTTACGGTGATTCGGCTTTTGAAATGTACGAAAAGGCTCCCTCGAATATACATATTTCATATCCTTTATCAAACGGTGTTATCGCTGATATTAATAATATGGAAATCTTAATCAAAAATTTCATGACCATTATCATGAAGAACAATATTCGTCCTTCCGATTATTATATTGCGGTTCCTACCGATGTAACTGAAGTAGAAAAGAAAGCTTTTTACGATCTTATTAAGGAAAGCAATGTAAAAGCTCATAAGATTATGGTTGTTGAAAAGGCAATTGCCGATGGCCTTGGAATGGATATTGATATCAGAAATTCACAGGGTGTTTTGGTTGTCGATGTCGGATTCAGCACAACCGAAATTTCAATCCTTTCACTTGGCGGAATTGTTCTTTCAAAGCTTATAAAGACCGGCGGATTTAAGTTTGACGAAGCAATCATCAGTGCCGTAAGACGTGAACTTTCGCTCTTTATAGGTAACAAGACGGCCGAAAGCGTAAAGATTAATTTATGTGAGCTTGAAGCGTCTGATCAGAATGCCGTTGTTTACGGTCGTGACATTGTAACCGGTCTTCCCGTTGAACGTCAGATTCCTACGGATATTGTTGACCGTGCGCTTGAAGAGCATTTTTCAACGATTATCGATAATATTAAAGTTATTCTTGAAAGAACTCCTCCGGAACTTGCAGCCGATATTTATAAGCATGGTGTTTATCTTACAGGTGGCGGTTCACTTGTATGTCATCTTGCGGAGAGAATTGAAAAGGGTACAGGCTTAAAGGTAAATCCTGCCGCAAATCCTCTTTCAAGTGTTGTACTCGGTTTATCAAGAATTATTAAAGATGATAACTATAAATCCGTAGCTTATTCTATAGAAGGAATGGGTAAATGAGTCCTATAGTCCCTAAAAAAACGGAGAAATTTACCTTACCGGGTAAATATCTCCTTTTTATTTTAACAATATTATGTTGCATATTGATGGTTGTCTCCGTGACTACCGACGTTATAAGCAAACCCTTAAATACGTTTATGGGTTATGTTATTGTCCCTTATCAAAGAGGTATTTCAGGAGTAGGCTCATATCTTAAGTCAAGAAAAGATGAGCTTATCAATATTCGTGAACTTATAAACGAAAATGCTTCTTTGAAAGAGAAGGTTGCTGAACTTGAAAACGAAAATATCAAGCTTATGCAGGATAAGTATGAGTTGAATTCATTACGTGAATTATATGAACTCGATTTAACTTACGATACTTATCGTAAAGTCGGAGCTTCGGTTATTTATTGTGATTCCGGCAACTGGTTTTCGACCTTCATTATAGATAAAGGTTATAAAGACGGTATTGAACCCGATATGAATGTTATTGCGGGACGTGGTCTTGTCGGCAGAATTACTTTGGTAGGTCCTAATTGGTCCAAGGTTACAAGTATCATTTCCGATAACTTTAATGTCAGCGGAACTTTGATCAGTACTTCGGAAAACCTAATTGTTTCGGGAAATCTTGAAACAATTTCTTCGGACGGTGTTATTGAATTTTCTCAGCTTATCGATGCCGAAGCCAAAGCGGCCGAAGGTGATAAAATTGTTACCAGTGATATTTCGGATAAATATTTACCCGGTTTGTTAATCGGATATATCGATAAAATCAATAACGATCCCAATAACCTTACCAAATCCGGTTATTTGGTTCCTGTAGTTGATTTTGAACATTTGGATGATGTGCTGATTATTTTGGATAAAAAGCAGGAGATAACTTTAGAAGAAGAACAAAAAGGTTTAACTTCTGAAACTTACGATGAATTTATGAATTCTTCCGAGGAAGAATTGTCAGGTACGGATGAGTAATTTATGATTAGATTTTTTGTTTCGGTCCTTTTGCTTATAACTTGTTTTGTGTTTCAGGGGACGGTTTTCGAGGAAATATCTTTTGCCGGAACCGTACCTAACCTTTTATTGATCTTAACGGTATCGCTGGGATTAATGCGCGGACGCAAGACGGGAATGCTTCTTGGATTTTTCTCGGGAATAATGATGGATGTCTTCATCGGAAGCAATATAGGATTATATGCATTAATTTACATGTATATAGGTTATGCCAACGGATATTTCCATAAAGTGTTTTTCCCCGAGGATGTTAAGCTTCCGATAGGAATGATCATTTTCAGTGATTTGTTTTATGGATTTATCTGTTATGTGCTTTTGTTTTTACTTCGCGGAAGGCTTGATTTCGGTTTCTATTTTGTGCATGTAATTATCCCGGAATGTATTTATACGATTATAGTTACGGTTTTTCTTTATCCGTTGATCTTTTTGATTAATAAACTTTTGGAACGCGTAGAGAATAGGGGAGCGAAAAAGTTTGTTTAATAAGTTTAAAGACAATTTATTAATTTTGTGGAATTCCAGAATTATATATCTTTTTGCAGCTTTTCTTATTCTGTTCTCAATTCTTGTGCACAGAGTTTTTTCGTTGCAAATTGTTAACGGTGAAAACTATCTTAATAATTTTCAGCTTCAGATTAAAAAGGAAAGAACAATTGATGCCGCCAGAGGAAATATTTACGACCGAAACGGCGTCCTTCTTGCGTACAATCAATTGGCATATTCCGTAAAGATTGAAGACGTTTATGAATCGGGCAAAAACAAAAATGCCCTCCTTAACAAAACTATTAAGAAAACCATTGAAATTATCGAGAAGTACGGTGATGAAATTACCAACGAATTTAATATTTATCTTGATGATTACAACCGCTATCAGTTTTCTTTATCCGGTACAAGACTCGATCGATTTAAAGCCGATGTTTACGGCTGCCGTTTTATCGACGAAATGACATATTTGCAATCATCGTCTTCGGCAAGTGATATAATAGATTTTCTTTCGGGGGAATCTATGTATAACATCGATAAAACCGATTTGTCCAAGGACATGATATTGAAAATTACCGCAATTCGTTATGCCATGAGTGCCAATGCATATCAAAAGTATATTTCAACAACCATTGCCAACGATGTATGTGATCAGACCGTGGCGGTAATTCTTGAAAACAATGATATTTTGCAGGGCGTTTCCATATCGGAAGATACCATTCGAGTTTACCCCAACGGCAAATATACTTCCCACATTATCGGATATACGGGTAAGATTTCCTCGGATGAGCTTGAAGAATTGAAAAAAGAAGATGATTCTTATTCTTCTAACGATATTATCGGTAAAATCGGTATCGAAGCAAGCATGGAATCTGTTTTAAAAGGTATAAAAGGTTCGGAAACCGTATTCGTAGATACAATGGGTAAGGTTATTATGTCCGATGAATACAATGCCGCAATTGCCGGTAACGACTTGTATCTTACAATTGACAGTAATCTTCAGGAAGCGGTTTACAATATTCTCGAGCAGAAAATAGCCGGAATTATTCTTATGAAGCTTACTAATGAAAAAGAATATATTCCCAAAGAAAATGCTTCATCTTCGGATATTTTGATTCCGATTTATGATGTTTACTATACTTTGTTTGACAATGAAGTTATTGATTTAAATCATCTTTCTTCAAAAGATGCCACAGAAAACGAAAAAACAGCTTATAACGCTTTTTTGAATAAAAAGAGTGAAGTTCTTGATTGGATTAACAATGAACTTACAACTCAGAAAACCGCTTATAAAAAATTAAAAATTGAATATCAGGTTTATCAGAATTATGTTGAAGACACTTTACTAAATATAGGTGTTTTAAATAATTCACTTATTGATAAATCGGATTCAACCTACAAAGCATGGGCTATCGACGAAACCATTTCGTTAAATGAATATTTGAATTATGCCATTTCCCGGAACTGGATAGACGAGCAGTATCTCGATCTCGATGAGGCATATACCAATTCCGAAGAAATATTCAAGGCTATTTTATCGGTTTTGAACAGTTCGTTATCCGAGGATGAAGAATTTGACAAAATCCTTTATAAATATGTGGTTAAAGGCGACCGAATCAGGCCTTCCGTTATTTGTAACATTTTGCTTGATCAGGGCATTGTATCTTTATCCGACGAGGAAATGAATGCATGGCAAAGAGGAGCAATTTCTCCTTACAGCTTCATGGTTAAGAGGATTGAAAATCTTGAAATAACTCCGGCTATGCTTGCACTTGATCCTTATTCGGCTTCCATGGTTATTACGGATGTAAATACCGGAGAAGTATTGGCTTTGGTGTCATATCCGAGCTATGACAATAACTATATGGCTAACGGTGCCGATTCCGCTTATTTAAAGAAGATTAACAGTGATAAATCAAAGCCAATGATTAATTATGCCACTCAGCAGAAAACAGCTCCCGGTTCAACTTTCAAAATGGTCTCATCAGTTGCCGGTCTTTGTGAAGGCGTAATTAATACAAACTCTTTGATTACATGCCTGGGACAGTTTGATGAAATTACGGATATTCATAAATGTTGGGTATATCCCGGAAGGCACGGCCCTTTGAATGTTTCCGGTGCTATTAAGAAATCATGTAACTTCTTTTTCTATACTGTAGGTTACAGGCTAAGTCTTGACGAAGACGGAAAATATAATTCAAAACTCGGTACCGACACTTTGGCCAAGTATGCCGATATGTTCGGGCTTTCCGAAAAGAGTGGAATAGAAATAGAAGAGTCTTTACCTACTGTTTCGGATATGTATTCCGTTCCTTCGGCTATCGGTCAGGGTACCAACAACTATACTACAGTCGGACTTGCCAGATATGTTACGGCTGTTGCAAACAGCGGAACGGTATTCAATCTGTCATTACTTAAAAAGCTGACCGATTCGGAAGGTAATATTATAAAAGAATATTCACCCTCTGTCCGTAATACCGTAGAAATTGATGAGAAATATTGGAACGCTATTCATGTAGGTATGCGCGGAGTTGTGGAAGATAAGTCTTACTTTAACGGTTTTCCCATTAATGTTGCCGGAAAAACCGGTACAGCTCAGCAAAGTCGTGCCAAGGCCGACCATGGTCTTTTTGTATGCTACGCTCCTTATGAAAGTCCTAAGATTTCAATCGCGGTTCGTATTGCAAACGGTTATTCTTCGGAATATGCGGCCGCTACCACGAAGGATGTTTTGTCATATTATTTTAATCTTAAGGATGATGAAGATATAGTAACGGGAACGGCTACGGAATTAGGCGTTACTTCACTTTCCGGAGACTAATCGGAGGTATTTATGAGTTCAGTAGTAATAAAAAGTTTTTCTAACGGAATTAAATTATTTTTTGATGATTCGGTTTCTTTTGACATATTGATTGAGGATATCAAAAAGAAATTCGAAGAGTCTGCGGTATTCTTCAAAAACAGCAAACTTGCCGTTTCCTTTGAGGGCAGAGTTTTTTCTGATGATGAGGAAAAAGAAATTGTTAAGATAATGGAAGCATCCGCGGGAATGTCGGTTCTGTATATTATCGGAAAAGATGATGAAACGGGAGAGCACTTCAAAAAGAATCTTTCGGATGCTTACTTTAATGATGATAATGTTTTGTCGGATTGTCATATTTATCGCGGTAATGTAAAAAACAGCGAAAGACTTGAGTTTCATTCGAGTGTTCTGATTACCGGCGATGTCGATCCGGGATGCAGTATTAAGGCTTCGGGTGATATCATCATTCTCGGCGGTCTTTACGGATATGCTTACGCAGGATACGGTAATGATGAGAGTCATTTTGTTTTTGCCAATGAGATGGCCGCACAAAAATTATCTATCGGTAAAATTGTTTTCTATCCCAAGAAAAAGCCGATTTGGTCTATACGTCCCAAATACCTTCCGAAACTTGCTTTTGTTAAAGACGGTATTATTGTTGTAGAAAACTGTTCAAGAGAAACGTTGGGTTTACTTTAAAATATTATGTTTAAAAACTTACACATCAAGGATTACGATTTTAAGTTAATATTTGCTGTTATTGCATTAAATGTTGTGGGAATTATGGCTATTCACAGTGCTAATGCACAAAATGTAAACAAGCAGATTATCGGTTCGATTTTCGGCTTGTTTTTGATGCTCGTTCTTTCACTGTTTGATTATTCGGTATTTTTAAAGTTTAACTGGCTATGGTATTTTGTAGATATTGCGCTTCTTCTTGCGGTAAAATTTGCCGGAAGTAATGCCGGTGGTGCACAGCGTTGGTTTGAAATTGCGGGAATAAGATTCCAGCCTTCCGAAACAGCGAAAATATTATTGATTATTTTTTTCGCACAGTTTATTATGAAATATAGAGATAAAATTAATACGTTTCGATTCATAATCAGCTATTTTGCATTGGCTGCAATTCCTATTTATTTGATTTATTCACAGCCGGATTTATCGACTACAATCGTAATTACAGTTTGCATTTGCATAATGATTTTTATTGCAGGCTTAAGTTATAAAATTATAGCCGGTTTTATAGCTGTTTTGGTTCCTTCATTTTTTGTATTCATTACAATTATTTTGAAAGAAGGACAGACCCTAATTAACGATTATCAGAGAAAACGTATTTTGTCTTTCATTTATCCCGAAAAATTTGTTGATGATGCCTATCAGCAGACAAATTCCGTCATAGCTATCGGTTCCGGTCAGTTATGGGGAAAGGGATATAATAATAACGTCATAAGCTCATTGAAGAACGGTAACTTTATTATTGCTCCCGATACAGACTTCATATTTGCAGTTATCGGTGAAGAACTTGGATTTATGGGCTGCATGCTTGTAATTATTCTTTTTGTTTTTATTGTTTTCGAATGCTTTGTAATAGCCAAGAAGGCAAGAGATATTGCGGGCAGGGTTATTGCATGTGCGATGGGAACATTAATCGGTATTCAGGCCTTTTTCAATATCGGTGTTACTACTTTTATTTTGCCCAATACCGGTCTTCCGTTACCTTTTGTAAGTTATGGATTAACTTCTTTGGTCAGTTTATATATTGGTATGGGTTTTGTATTGAACATAAGATTTCGCTCCGGAGCGAGTCGTGAGAGAAAAGAGGTATTTTAATTATGAATATAGCTTTGATTGCACATGATGCAAAAAAGAAGCTTATGCAGAATTTCTGTATTGCTTACAGGGGGATTTTAAGCAAGAATGAATTGTATGCTACCGGCACAACCGGCAGACTTATTGAAGAGGTTACAAATCTTACAATTCATAAGTACCTGGCAGGTCATCTTGGCGGAGAACAGCAGATTGGTGCTCAGATTGAGCATAATGAAATCGACCTTGTAATTTTCCTTCGCGATCCCTTAACCAAGAAGACTCATGAACCTGATGTCAGTAATTTAATGAGATTATGCGATATGCATAATATTCCTCTTGCTACAAACCTTGCTTCAGCTGAACTTTTGATTAAATCACTCGATCGTGGAGACCTTGACTGGCGTGAAATGTACAAATAAGTTTTTGATTTTAATAATAACATTTATTATGGCATCTGTTTTGTCGGGATGTGGTTCCGATAAAATTTGGATGCCATATTCAGTTTCCGATTTTGAAGATACCTCTTTTGTTGAAAATATTTCTGATTTTTCTTCCGAAACAGATAATTTGCTGACACCTTTTGCAGATGATCTTGCTGTATTTTCCGATAATGTTTCACGCAAAAATTTTGTTTTGGAAAATGCCGGAGCAGGTTTATTAATTGATGTTAACAATAAAGAGGCTTTGTTTGCTCAGAATGCTTTTCAACAGATGTATCCCGCAAGTATTACCAAAATATTGACTGCGCTTGTTGCCGTTAAGAACTGTTCTCTTGATGAAGTAATTACCTGTTCGGAAGCAGTTGAAGAAATTGATGTCCCCGGTGCCGTTTTACTCGGACTTAAAAAGGGTGACACATTAACTTTGGATCAGGCATTAAGGCTTGCACTTTTGTCATCATATAATGATGTTGCTACTGCCATCGGTGTTCATGTGGGCGGAGATCTTAATAATTTTTCCGAAATGATGAATGCTGAAGCACTTTCTTTAGGTGCTTCAAATTCTCATTTTTCAAATCCTACAGGTTTGGATAATGCCAATCACTATACTACAGCATACGATTTGTATTTAATTTTTAATGAGGCGATTAAAAATCCCGCTATTCTTGAAATTATTCAGTCCAAAGAATATCAGACCGTTTATCATGACAGAAACGGCAATGAAATAACAGCTTATGCAGTCAATTCAAATCAGTTTTTTAAGGGCAATTATGATACTCCGGAAAATATAACAATAGTAGGCGGCAAAACGGGTACTACAACCGATGCCGGATATTGCCTTATGCTTCTTTCGAGAGACCGTTCTTCAAACCCTTATATAGCAGTAATTTTGAACGCTGATTCCTCATCGGATTTATATACTTCAATGGCTGATTTATTAAAGTCTATTTATTGATTTATATGTTTATTTTAGTTGTAATTTAAGTGTGAATACACTATAATATATTTATTAGTTCAGATAATTTTTTTCTGAAAATTTTCTCATCAGGAGGGTTTACAATGGTACAGTTAATCGTAGGCGAAAAAGGCAAAGGAAAGACTAAACACCTGCTTGACAAAGTGAATACCGAAGTAACCACAATATCGGGTAACATCGTTTATTTAGATAAGAGTCCTAAACACATGTATGAGTTAAACAACAAGGTAAGACTTATCGATGTATCCGATTATTTTATTGACAATTACAACGAATTTATGGGTTTTGTGACAGGTATCATTTCACAGGATCACGATTTACAGCAAATGTACTTTGATAATTTCCTTGTTCTTTCAAAAGGTGAGGTTTCCGATTTGGAAGGAATGCTTAACAAGCTTGATAAAATCAGTGAGAAGTTTGGCGTAGATTTCATCTTATCTGTTTCACGCGATGAGAAAGAGCTTCCCGAAGCTGTTAAGTCTAAGATAATTGTTTCTTTATAAAATTATGAACTGAATTTAGGAGATTATTTTAAGCCTCGGCTAAATGGCCGGGGCTTTTAAATGGATAAAGACTTAATGATTAAAGACACAAATAACGGAATGAAAAAATATAATAAACCCAATCCTTTTAATGCCGGAGTAATTCTCTTTGGTGTTATTTTTGTGTATTTCATTATTTATTTTGTTACTTCATTTAATTCAACTCCCATAAACGGGTATCAGGTTAAAAAAGGTACTTTGGCGGAAAACAGAACTTACAGTGCCATTGCCATCAGAGATGAAAAGATTGAAGTTGCTCCCAATTCGGGTTATGTAAGTTTATTTGTTCGTGAGGGTGAAAGAGTAGCTAAAGGCAATATGGTTTATGCCATAGATGAATCCGGTAAACTTTCCGATGCAACCGGAAACGATCCCAATAAGGATAACAGTCTTTCCGCTTCTGAAATAACCGATATTAAGCAACAGCTTTTACTTTTTGCAAAATCCTTTGATAAAGACAGGTTTTTCGAAACTTATTCTTTTGAAAACAGAATCAGAAATGACATTAACAAGATAAAGAACCGTAAACTTCTTGATAATATTGATGATATAAATTCTCTTCATTTAAATGATATCGTAAACTTCTATTATTCTAACGGAACAGGTATTGTTACGTTCTTTTATGATGGCTTTGAACAGCTTAAACCCGCAGATTTATCTGTTTCCGATTTTGATATCAACAGATATGAAGAAAAAAGTGTAATGAATGACTCTTTAATAGAAAGCGGCAATTTTGTTTATAAATATACTAATAACGAAAATTGGTCGTTATGTATCCTTGTAAATAATGATGAATTATTGCGTCTTGCCGATTCGGATTATTTAAAAGTCAAGTTTTTAAAAACGCAGACCGAATCGTGGGGAAAGGTTACCGTAGTCAAGTCGACTCCGGAAGGTACCATAGTAGAGTTATCCTTTACAAATTCCATGATTTCATTTTGCACAGATCGTTTTGTTGATATCGAACTTATTATTGAAGATGAAAATGGTCTGAAAATCCCCAATTCGTCAATAGCCGAAAAGAATTTCTATCTTATTGACAAAAATTATGTTGTTACGAAAGTTGATGACAATTCTGTACTGGGTGTAAACAGAAAAGTCATTTCGAATTCCGGCGATGTTACTTCTCAATTTATGGAATTAAAAGTTTACGGTGAAACGGAAGATGAGTATTATGTAGATACTTCGGCATTGAATATCGGAGATATTATTTATTATTCGCCTTCGTTATCGGATTCGCCGGATATGGATATAAAAAATGAGTTTACTGTAGGAAAGCAGGGTACATTAATCGGAGTTTATAATATAAACAAGGGCTATGCCGATTTTAGGCGTATTGAAATTTTATATTCCAATAATGAATATTCAATTATTAAACCGAATGATTCTTTGGGATTAAATCCTTATGATTATATTGCACTTGATGCAAAAACCGTTAATGATAAAGACTTTATTTATTAGTCAATTTGTTGTCGTTAATTTGAAGAATTATCATTTACACATTGACATAGTATAGTTAAACATTGATAATATATATGTTGGAATTATTATTATTTGAATATATTTTATTTAGGTAATAAGGTTGGGTTTTGGTTTTTATTTTTTGTGATTTTCGGGGTAATTACTTATTTTGAGGAGAATTTGACATGCCGTTTTTAGAAGGATTTATTCGCAATATGCGTATTGGTGAAGAAGATGAGAATGATGAATATCAGGATTATGAAGAAGATCCCGTCCCTTCTATAGAGAAAATGCCGGAAGAAGAACCTATCCGTGCAGCTAAAACAGTTTCATCGAAACCCTATTTAAGCAGATCAAGAAAGGCACTTAATGTGAATGATATTTCTGTTATAGTATTTAAGCCTACTTCAGTTGATGAATCCAAGGAAATCATGGCTACTTTTAAAGAAAACAATACTTTGGTACTTAATCTTGAAGAAACCGATCCGGCTACCGCTCAGCGTATTTTGGATTTTGTTGCCGGTTGTTGTTTTGCCCTTAACGGAAGACTTCAAAAGATTTCAAATTATATTTTCCTTGCAGCTCCCGCAAATGTTGATGTGTCAGGTGATTTACAGGGAACTTTGGCGGATTCATTATAATTTTGTTATATAAAACATTTTATCCTGCCTTTACAGGCAGGATTTTTATTTGAGGTGATATTTATGTCTGAACCGATTTTAATGAACGTAAAAAGAGATTATTCATATTCAATAGTATTTGATAAGGCTTTTCTTTCAGTCAAAAACTATTTGGCCGATATGAAAGATTCTGTTAAATCCGTACTGATAATTACCGATTCCAATGTAGGTAATATTTATTTAGATTCATTAAAAGATGAACTTAAAGATTCATTTAATGTACTTACTTATTGTGTTGATGCCGGTGAAGCTTCCAAAGCGTTGGAAGTTGCCAAAAATATTCTTATTTATTGTGAAGAAAACAATCTCACAAGAAGCGATGTTATAATTGCTTTGGGTGGCGGTGTTGTTGGCGATTTATCGGGTTTTGTTGCTTCCGTTTACAAGAGAGGCGTGAAGTTTATTAATATACCGACTTCACTTTTGGCTATGGTTGATTCATCTATCGGCGGAAAAACTGCTGTTGATTTTAACGGCTATAAGAACCTTATAGGATCTTTCTATATGCCTTCACTTGTTATAATTGACAGTGATTTTCTTTCGTCTTTACCCGAAAGAGAATTTTATGCAGGCTTTGCAGAAGTTATGAAAGCCGCACTTATTAAGGATTCAAAGTTTTATGTATGGCTTATCGATAATATGTATGAAATATGCGATAAAGATCCCGAAATATTAACTCAAATGATTGAAAAAGCAGTTTCAATAAAGAAATATTTTGTTGATAAGGATCCTTTTGAAAACAATATACGAGCAATCTTAAATTTGGGTCATACGGTCGGACATGCCATTGAAGCAACTCTTAACGGTGAATATATTCACGGAGAATGTGTAGCTTTGGGTTGTGTTGCCGCAGCTTATATTTCCTGGAAGAAAGAAATGATTTCCATGGAAGTATTTTATGAAATTCGAGATATGTTTGTTCCGTTTAACCTTCCCATTTCTATTGTTACAGATAAAGTTGATGATATTTTAAATGCCGTTTATAAGGACAAAAAAGTTGTTAACGGCAAACTTAATTTCATCCTTTTGAAGGGAATCGGACGTGGAGTCATTTGTGATGATGTTTCCAAAGAATTAATACGTGAAAGTATTGAAAACCTTAACTTTAAGGACGAAGATTAATTAACCTGATTTGAAAGAAAACAGATATGAAAAAAATCATTTCAATTATTAGCATATTTATATTATCATTTTCGCTTTGCGCTTGTGATTTCAATAATCCTTTAAACTCCGATAAGGATAAATTTGTGATTGTTACAACTATTTTTCCAATATATGACTGGGTTTCTTCTATCGTAGGTGATAATGAAAATTATGAAATAAAACTTTTGCTTGATAAGGGAACGGATTTACACAGTTATCAACCTACGGCAGAGGATATTATAAATATTTCAAATTGTAATATGTTTATTTATGTGGGCGGAGAATCCGATAAATGGGTAGAAGAAGCTTTATCCGCTAACAGTAAATATAACATTATTTCCTTGAATCTTTTGAATATTTTAGGTGATAAGGTTTACGAAGAAGAAATTATTGAAGGTATGGAAGCCGAAGATGAGGAAGAAGAGGGAGTAAATCCGACCTCTGATGAAGAGCCGGAATATGACGAACATGTATGGCTTTCATTAAAAAACGCACAAATCATTTGCAAGGAAATTGCTGAAAAAATTGAATTGTGTAATCCTGCAAATTCTCTTGGCATCAGTGATAATACCACTGCTTATTGCAATAAGCTGGAACTTTTGGACAAAGAATATGAGAAAGCCGTTAAGGAAGGCAGTAAAGACACTTTGCTTTTTGCAGATCGTTTTCCTTTCAGATATTTAACCGATGATTACAAGCTTAATTATTATGCTGCATTCGCAGGTTGTTCGGCCGAAACCGAAGCAAGCTTTGAAACTGTACTGTTTCTTGCCGATAAGGTTAATGAACTTAATCTTTCCTTTATTTTACAAATAGAGAGTTCAGACGGAAAACTTTCGAACACAGTAAAGGAAGCAACTCAAGACAAGAATCAGAGTATTTTGACAATGAATTCCATGCAATCAACTACATTAAATGATATGAATAATGGTGTTTCATACTTATCCATAATGGAAGATAACCTCAATGTATTGAAAGAAGCTTTAAAATAATTGATGTCTGCTATGAAAAAGAAAAATTACAATAAATCAATCATCTATATTTTAAATATTGTTCTTACAATCATATTTTTTGTCGTAGACCGTATTTCCAAAACAGCTGCATTAAACAAGCTTAAAGGCAAGCCTTCGGTTTCTGTAATTCCCGGTATTTTGGAATTTCATTATCTTGAAAACGAAGGAGCGGCTTTCGGATTACTTAAAGGTCAAAATGCGTTTTTTATTTTTGTTGTATGTATTGTAATTATTGCAATCATATATGTTATTATCAAAATTCCCAACAAAAGAAAATATATTGTTCCTCAGATTCTTTTATCATTTATAGCAGCCGGTGCACTTGGAAACTTGGCAGATCGTATTATTTATCATTATGTAATCGATTTTATTTATATTTCGGCAATTAAGTTTCCCATTTTTAATGTAGCGGACATTTACGTATCTGTTTCATCCGTAATTTTGTTAATATTGATGCTTTTTGTTTATAAGGAAGAAGATTTGAATTTCTTACGATTAAAAGAAAAGAAAATCAGAGAATTATAAATATTTTTCGGAGAATTATTATGCCACTGTTTAAATATGTTGTCCCTTATGAGCAGGAAGGGGAACGTGTTGATAAAGTATTAAGTGAATTGAATGAATCCCTTTCAAGGTCATATATTCAAAAGCTTATTTCATCAGGTTTATTGACTGTAAATGATGATAATAAGAAATCGGGATATAAGCTTAAAGAAGGCGATAATATTTCTTTGGATATTCCCGACAGTATTATTCCCGATATTGTTCCCGAAAACATCCCGTTGGATATTATGTATGAAGATAATGATGTAGCTATAGTAAATAAACCGCGCGGAATGGTAGTTCATCCGTCAGCCGGACACTACAGTAATACATTGGTTAATGCACTTCTTTATCATTTGAATGGTCGTCTAAGCGGCATAAACGGCGTTTTAAGACCGGGTATAGTTCATCGTATAGATAAGGATACATCGGGCCTTCTGATTATCTGTAAGAACGATATTTCACATAACAGCATAGCAGCACAACTTAAAGAGCATTCGTGCGAAAGAAGGTATCGCGCAATTGTTCACGGAAACTTTGATTCATTGGAAGGAACAGTATCCGGAAACATCGGAAGAAGTTCAACCGATCGAAAGAAAATGGCCATTACCAAAGACGGCAAAGAGGCAATAACTCATTATACGGTTTTGGAACAATTTAAAGGATATTCATATATTGAATGTAAGCTTGAAACCGGAAGAACTCATCAGATTCGTGTTCATATGACTTCAATAAACCATCCTTTGTTCGGAGATCCTGTTTACGGAACTGTTAACGAACCTGTTAAAACAAACGGTCAGATGCTTCATGCCAAAAGCATTGGTTTCGTAAGTCCGACAACTAATGAGTTCATTTCTTTTGACAGTGAATTACCTGATGACTTTATGAAAGTTTTATCGTATTTGCGCACCAAATTGTCTGTATAATTTAATAATTTTCTGATATAATGAAAATAATAATAATGCTATTGATTTATTTGTATTTTCACAATTCATTATTGTAAAAGTCATAAGTCGAAAGGAGCATCATTTTATGAATACTGTTATTACTATCGGTCGTCAATTTGGTTCATACGGTCATGAAATCGGCGAAAAACTTGCCGCAAAACTTAATATTCCGTTTTATGATAAGGAGCTTATTACCAGAGTAGCCAAGGAAAGCGGATATTGTGAAGAACTTATTTTAAGCAATGACGAAAAACCTACCAATTCATTTTTGTATAATTTGGTTATGGATACTTATTCTTTTGGCTATAATTCATCATCCTTTGTTGATATGCCCATAAGTCATAAGGTTTTTCTGGCTCAGTTTGATACTATTAAAAAGATTGCATCCGAAGGTCCGTGTGTAATAGTCGGAAGATGTGCGGATTATGCTTTGGCAGATTTTGATAACGTATTAAATATTTTCATTTATGCCAATGAAGAGTTTAAAATAAAGGGCATTCTTGAACATGATGAGACCAAGAAGCTTACCAAATCCAAGGCCAAGGATTTGTTCATTAAGAAAGATAAGCAGCGTGCTTCGTATTATAATTACTATTCGTCCAAGAAATGGGGCCATGCCGATACATATGATTTATGTATTGATTCATCCATATTGGGAATTGACGGAACAGTAAATCTTATTAAACAATATATTGAAGATTTTGAGAAAAGGAATAATTAATTGATTTAAAATAAAAATCCCAAATGTCTGTAAAGGCATTTGGGATTTATTGAATATAAAGAGTTTTTATCTGAAGAATCTGTAAACACCGAATACTTTACCTAAAATAGTACAATTATCGACATAAATTGGATCCATGGTATCGTTTTCGGGCTGAAGGCGTATACGATTACTTTCTTTATAAAATGTCTTTACGGTAGCAGAGTCATCAATTAGTGCTACAACAATATCGCCGTTCCTGACATCGGTGGTAGATTCAACAAGAACAGAGTCACCGCTTAATATTCCGATATTAATCATCGAATCACCTTTAACCTTGAGAATAAATGCTTCTCCTCGGGGAACACGATCTAAAGGAATAGGAAAATAACTTTCTATGTTCTGTTCGGCAAGAATGGGCTGTCCGGCAGCAACCTGTCCAACAATAGGAATACTCATCGTATCGGTTCTTACCATTTGGAAAGAATCATCACAAATTTCAATAGCACGAGGCTTTGTAGGATCTCGACGTATATATCCGTTTTTCTCCAGGGTTTCAAGATGAGAATGAACCGAGGAAGTGGAGCGAAGATTAACGGCCTCACATATTTCTCGAACAGCCGGAGGATATCCGCGCTTTAAAATCTCGTCTTTAATATAATCAAGTATTTCACGTTGCTTGGCAGTAATTTTTCCCTGACTCATAAAATACCTCCTTTAATTTATATATATAAGATAACATAGATAAGTGAAAAAAGCAAACATATATTCCGAAAATTTGTTCGAATTTTTGCTTGACAACAGAATATATGTTCGGTATTATAATATTATCTCGAACGAAAGTTCGACAGAAACCATTAACACTTTACAGAGGATAATATTATGATTACCGCAGCTGAAGATTATCGTTACAATTATATTTATCAGGGAAGAATTAAGAGAAATACTCAGATTAAGAATCGAATCTTAATTGCACTTATATCTGTCATTATTATTTTATTAATCTTATTTGCATATACAAGTGCATCCAATGCCAAGGACAATAATACTATACTTTTACATAAATATTACCGGAGCATAGAGATTAAGCCGGGTGATACATTAACTTCAATTACATCACGTTATATCAACAGTGATAAATATTCTTTTGATTCATATATGAATGAAATAATGTATATCAATAACATTAATGAAGAATCTTTATTACAAAGCGGTTGCTATATTATTGTTCCGTATTATGATGTTTTCCACGGATAATTACCATCCTTTTAAACCCAACACACGAAAAAGGTCGATTGAGATTATTTATTCAATCGACCTTTTTCATACTTATTATTTTATGTAAATGTTTAATATTTGATATAATGCTTTTTTGTTGATAGGCTTGGCCAAAAAATCATTCATTCCGGAATTAAGACATTCTGATTTATCCTCAACCATAGCGTTGGCAGTCATGGCAACAATCGGAATAGCGGAAGAGTATTTATATTGTGAATGGTTTCGTATAAGTTTTGTTGCCTCATGACCATTCATAATCGGCATACGTACATCCATAAGAATTAAATCATAATGATTATCATCATTTTCTTTGAATAATGTGACTCCTTCTTCACCATTATTGGCGACATCAACATTTGCTCCCAATGAGAGTAATAACTCCTTGGCAATTTCCTGATTAATTTCATTATCTTCAACGAGAAGAATGTTTTTGCCGTTAACTTCGGGCTTTTTGAATAAATCTTCATCGGGAAGCAATTTACCTAAATCATCTTCAGTTAATTCTTTGTAAGACAAAGTGATCTTAAATGTAGTGCCTTCATTAACTTTACTGTCTACTTCAATTTCACCATGCATTAAATCAACAAGCTTTTTAACAATGGATAAGCCAAGTCCCGTACCCATTACCTGGGAAGAAGATACACGATTTTCCTGTGAAAACTCATCAAATAAGTGAGCCATAAAGCTTTTGCTCATACCGATTCCGTTATCTTTAATGTAATAAACCGAAGTAATAATTCCATTTTCTTTTTTCAAAAGCTCACTTGAAAATGAAACAGTACCTCCTGCAGGCGTATACTTAACCGCATTTGACAAAATATTGAAGAATACCTGATTGAAACGTAATTTATCGGTAATTATTGCATCCGTATGATTTTCAATATTTAAATTAAATGTAATATCCTTTTTCTCACATAAAGGATTCATAACAGCAGTTATGTAATTAATGAATTCACTATAAGTGTATTTCTCTTCAATTAATTCCAGTTTGCCGCTTTCAATCTTTGTAAGATCAAGAATATCATTTATTAATCCAAGCAAAAATTCGGAAGATAATTGTGCTTTTTCCAAATAACATCTGACTTTATCGGAAATATCTTCATTTAGTGCAAGCTCATTCATTCCGATAATTCCGTTTAGCGGTGTCCTGATGTCATGACTGACAAGCGAAAGGAAGTTTGTCTTGGCGGCATTTGCTTCACGAGCTTTCAGCAATGCTTCCTTTAATTCATTTTTCTGTGCAAGTTCGTTGTTATACTGTCTTGTTATATCACGGCAGGTCATCAAAAAAACACTTTCTTCAAAGTCCGGAAGAGAGAGGAATGAAAGCTGTTTACGATGACTGTCAATATTGTTATCCGTACTGAACTCTATTGTGAATTCATTTTCTGTCTGAAGATGCGAATAAATCTTGTTAAGTGAAAACTGGTTAAAGAATACCTGCCTTTCCAAATTATCATTAATAATTTTATTGAAAAAGTCAAAGAAATATTGATCAAAGCCTTTCATTTCGGAATGATCGAATTGGGAGTTCTTTGCAACAAGATAAAAAGCATCTATGTTTTTATTAATAATGGCAACAAAGTCATAGCTTTTATTTACAGTACCTTGAGCCAGCATATTTAAGACTTTTATGGACTGAATTGTAATCAAGTGAATTACAGCCTCTATGTCACCTGTAATAGGGTTCTTTACCATATCTACAAGCGTACGTACCCACTTGAAATCATTTTCGGAGAATTTCAAATGATGCTCATATGTAATTGTAAAGTTTCCCGAATTATAAGCAGCAATAAGTGTTCCTTTTGAAAATGTATTGATAAACTTGATTCGTTCGTATTTATCATTAATTTTCTTAATAAATTCGGAAACCATATCATCGTAGGAATGAAGAGAATTAAAATCACTAAGTTCATTTTTCTTCAAAACTATATTGGATATTGTGTTTTGGGTAAGATTGGCTTGCATCGTAAAAATAGCATTGGGATTCATGCGCAAATATGCGGATGTTCTGCTGACAAACGTGTTTTCGGCTGTTTTTAAGTCGGTTATATTTAAGGCATATGCATATGCATGAACAGGTTTTTTGTCGGGATCGTCCGGTGTTTCGGCAAGATATCTTACTTTTAAACAAACAGGTTTTGAAAAATCGTTTATTCTAACCCATACTTCATAAGAAATATCGTTTTCTCCGTCCAACAATTTTTTATATGATTCGGTAATTTTATCAACAGACTCTCTGTCAATGAAATTGGAATCAATCATGGATTGCGGGAAATTTTTGATTTCATTTTCAAGATGATATTCTTTTATCCAACCATTATCGTTATAGATTTTATGCTCGGGAATATTCATGTCCCATACAAATATTCCCGCAAAATCCAATACGGTTCTGTATCTTTTTTCACTTAAAAATAATTGGGATAATTTTTCATTGGTCATACGACCGGATTCATCATCAAGAATTGCAATTAAAGCAGGGCGATTCATGTGCTCGCCCAGATAGAAGCATTTTCCTTTGCAGGAAACATATTGTTGATCTTTATTTTTTACAACAAAATCAAACCGATAGGTTGTATCGTTTTTAATAAGTCCAAGTATTGCACGTCTTGCTTTTTCACGTTCATATTCGGGCAGAATTTCAATAATGTCCATCTTCTTGAACGGAATAAATTCATCCTCGGAAAAACCGTATAACGATGCTAATCCCGAACTGAAATAAAGTATTTTCATCTGACCGTTATCAGCCTGGAAAATAAAACTGGGATCAGACGATAAGCTTACAATCTGTTTGATTTTATCGTATGATATTTCCATTTTTCGCCTTTCATTACGGATCTTTTGATTCTCGTAATTTAACGATGTTAGCAGCCTGACGTCTTCGATCGTCTTCAATGGCTGCATAATGTTTCTTGGTCGTATTTACATCCCGATGGCCCAATACATCGGCCACAAGATAAATGTCACCTGTTTCTCTGTATAATGATGTTCCGTATGTACTTCTTAATTTATGCGGTGTAATCTTTTTTAAAGTTGTAACAGTGGAAGAGTACTTTTTAACAAGATTTTCAACTGCTCTTACACATATTCTCTTATCCTGTAATGAAAGAAATAAAGCATCCTCAGAACCTTCGCAAGGGATAATTTTACTTCTTACTTCAAGATAATCGGTTAACGCATTGTATACTTCATCTCCGAAATAAACAAATTGTTCTTTACCGCCTTTTCTTTTGACCAATATGGCATTGGTCTTAAAGTCAATATTTCCTATATCGAGACCTACACACTCTGAGACACGGATTCCGGTTCCCAACAGTAAGGTCAATATTGCAACATCTCTTAGTTTAGTCTTGTTATGAAAGCGTTTTTGTGCTGCAGTAAGCTTGTCGCCTTCTTCAACGGTGTCCAAAAGTAAAGCTACCTCATCAGGTTCAAGTCGAATAATAGCTTTATCGTGAATTTTGGGAGGCTTTACCATTGAAGGGGGATTGGTTGAAATAAGCTCGGCATCATAAAAGTACTTATATAAACTTCTGATTGCCGAAAGCTTTCGGGCTTTTCCGTGCTCATCATTGGTAATTTCTTTATCTTTGTGCTCGTATAAGTTGAGATATTCCAAATATTCTTCGATATCCTCACGCTTAACAAGATCAAGAACTTCAAGACGAAATTCTTTTATTTCAACCTTACTTAATGCACTGTTTTTTTCATGCAAAAATTCAAAGAAAAGACGAATATCATAGGCATATCCCAATCTGGTCCTGGTGGATGTATATTCCTCAATTCCTCGAAAATACTGTCTGCAAAAGGACGGAAGAGTATCAATTACTTCTCTTAATTTAATTATATTTGTACGACTCATTTCGTCGTGATAACTGAAATTATTGATTGCCATCCTTATCCCAACCCTTAATGTTTCCGTTCATAACAGCTGTAAACATTCTTTCTTTAACACCCGGTGTTTCCAGATTTATGTCCCTGATAAGATTCTTTACATACTCACGTTTTGTATTTTTATCAGCCGGACACGGACTTTTTGCAACCGGCAGCTCATATTTATTGGTAAATCCGATAACATCAGCTTCATTCATATAAATCAATGGACGAATAACAGTTTTCCGGGTACGATCCAAATATGTTACGGGACTGAAAGTATGAAATCTGCCTTCATATATTAATGAAAGCATCATAGTATCTATTACATCGTCTTTATGATGTGCATACGCAATTTTATTGTATCCAAGACTAGTTAGCGAATCATTAAGTGCACCTTTACGCATTTTGGAGCATAATGAACAGGGATTGGTTTCTTTTCTTTCGTTAAAAATAATATTTCCGATATCTGTATTGACTACATGATATTCAACATCCAAATCATCACATAATTTTTGTATTTTTGAAAAATCCTGATTTCCAAATCCCAAATCTACGGTAATTCCGATTAATTCGTAAGGATGAGGATAAAATCTTCTTAACTTGGCTAAAGCATATAAAAGAGTTAACGAATCTTTGCCTCCTGAAATACCAACAGCTACTTTATCGTTATCTGTTATCATATTATAGTCATCAATTGCTTTTCTTACTAAGCTTAAAACTCTTTGAAGTTCCATAAATATCCTCTGAATTTTCAATATATTTATAAATATTTTAGCACGATTGCAATATTAGTGCTATACTAAAAGGGATTAAGTGGCTTGCTGAATGCTTGTTATTGAATCTATTATTGGTTAAAGGATAACTTTTGAATGAAGAACAAAATCGATAAGAAATATGTTCAAATCGGATTAATGCTCTTTTTTACGGCTATAGCAATAATGCTTGTGTTTTTCTTTTTCTCACGTCAAAAAGAAGTTAGAAGTGCGTTAACCAAGATTAATACTATTTTTGCCCCTATCATATATGGCTTAATTATGGCATATCTGATGACGCCGCTTCTTAATTTTATTGAAAAGAAACTTATCAAACCTGCTTTCAATAAGTTTAAGTTATATTCGAAATCGCCCGAAAAGAAAAGATTTAAAGCTATCAGAACTTGTTCGGTTACACTGACCATAATAATTGTTTTTCTGTTACTTTATTTGTTCTTTGTTGCGGTTATTCCCGATTTATATAAGAGTATTCAAAGCCTTGTTTCCCATTATTCGATTTATAAGAACAATCTTATAAAATGGATAAACAAGGTAGTAAAGGCTAATCCGGAGCTTGCTGAAATGGTTTCGCAAATGCTTTATAATTATCTTGATGAAACCGATAATTGGCTAAAAGATATTATTTTACCGGCAATTTCTGATATGTTCCCGAATATTAATAAGTTTATTTTTGAATTATCCTCAAGTATTATTAAATTCGGTAAGCTTTTATGGAACCTTGTTATCGGCATTATTATTTCGTTATATGTTTTGGCCAGTAAGGAAAAATTTATTCAGTCTTGCACAAAAATTTTATATGCTTTCTTCGAAAACAAAAGTGCCAACAAATTTTTGGAGGCTGTACGATTCACGCATCGTAAATTTATAGGTTTTCTTTCGGGAAAAGTCGTTGATTCGGTTATTATCGGCCTTATTTGCTTCATCATATGTAAATTACTTGATATGCCTTATTGTTTACTCGTCAGTCTTATCATTGGTGTAACAAATATTATTCCGTTTTTCGGACCATGGTTCGGTGCCATACCAAGCTTTATTATTATATTGATGGTTAAGCCCGAAAAAGCTTTGATTTTCATTATTTTCGTGCTTATTCTTCAGCAATTTGACGGCAATATATTAGGACCTAAGATTTTAAGCGAATCTACAGGAATTTCAAGTTTCTGGATTATTTGTTCAATTACAATATTTGGTGGCTTGTTCGGCGTTTTAGGCATGATTATCGGTGTTCCCGTAACGGCAGTATTGTTTGCGGGCGCAAATACTTTGACTGATAGAAAATTATTAAAAAAATCTTTGCCGATAGAAGAGGAAGCATATTATAATGTTGGTAATATAAGTCCGGAAGGTGAATTCACAGAATATGTTTATCAACCGGCGCCCAAGAAAAAACCGGGTAAATTGTTTTTGAAATTGCAAAATTTATTAAAGAAAATATTTGATAAAATTTTAACAAGAAAGAAGACCAATAGGGAGGAACAGTAATGGAATTATTATGGAAAGATCGTAAAAGAACATTTTTAGGATTACCTTGGAGTTTTACCAAGTATTCACTTTCAGAGGACCGCATTTTTATTGATACAGGATTTTTCAAAACCGTATCCAATGAAGTCAGACTTTACAGAGTACTTGATTTGCAGCTTGTGCAGACATTTGGTCAGAAATTATTAGGACTTGGCACAATTAATGTGAATTCATCAGATAAGTCAATGCATAACTTCGAGATTAAAAATATCAAGAAATCCAAAATGGTTAAAGAATTATTATCCGAAAGCGTTGAAAAGCAACGTGACCTTAAACGTGTTGTTAACCGTGAAGTTATGGGCGGTGGCGATGATTACGATGATGAATTCCATGATGATGTACCGGATGATGCATCTGATGACGGTGATATGTAAATAGTTAAAGTAAAAGCTCAGCGTTTGCTGAGCTTTATTTTTGTTATGGATGTTATAATATATTTTTTATACCTGCAGATTGTTGCGAATTAGTTGCTACAGGTTTTTTCTGTAGTTATTTATTTATTCATTATACCTGCAGATTGTTGCGAATTAGTTAGGATAGGTTTAAAAACCTATCCTAACTATTCGCAAAATCTGCCTTTTGCGAATAGTTATATTTATGCCCTCACACTTCAATTTCCCTGGCATCTTTCCACAAACGCTCCAAATTGTAGTATTCACGGGCTTCCGGATTAAATATATGAACAATAAAATCTGTATAATCTGCAAGAATCCAGGTTCCGTTTTCGTATCCTTCGGTTTGTCTTGCATATATTTTTTCTTTGGAAAGATTTGCGCTGATTTCATCAATTATAGCTTGCGTTTGATTGCGATTGTTACCGGTTGCAATAATAAAATAATCAGCTAAAGGTGAAATGTCACCAATATAAAATACTTTAATGTTTTCACCTTTTTTGTCATCAATGGATTTAACGACTGTCTTTACGGTTTCTTCAATTGTCATTCTTTTTGTCCTTATAATATAAAAATGTTTTTTCGGTCATAGGGTCAACCACTTCCATGGTCTTGTTTATATATTCAAGAGTATCTTCCAAAATCATATATAAAGCTTTATCGATATCTTCAAATGCAATTTTTCGAATCTCATTTAAACGATTCATTTTATATCTGGAAGGCTCAATATAATCGGAAATGAAAATTATCTTTTGAAGCATATTCATGTCGGGCTTTCCGGTTGTATGATAAATAATTGCTTCCAAAATATCATCATCTTCTATTTCGTATACTTTTCTTGCGAAAAACGCTCCAACTTTTGAATGCAATAGATCAGGTTTTTTTCTTTCGCAAACAGATATATCCAAATTGTTATCTTCGGCAGTTTTCAAAAGATCTTCGGGGGATAAATACTTGGCACAATCATGAAGAAGGCCGCAAACATAAGCTTTCTTAATGTTTTCGCCATACTTCATTGCTAAAGATGCTGCCGTATAGGCAACGCCAAGCGTATGCTTGTACCTTTGCGGCTTCAAAATTTGCCTTAATCTATCCTCCAGATCAAGTGTATTTATATTATCAATATTCATTAATCGGCCTCTAAGAATATAAATTATGAGATTGTATAAAATCCAAAACCTTGGGATGAACCATGTATTTTATTGATTTGCCTTCGGAAACACGATTTCTGATTTCGGTTGAAGAAATATCAATATTATTCATCTCGATAACCTGAATATCAGCATTATAAGTTGATTCATAAAATTCAATAACATCCATAAGCTTTTCAATCGAAACAAAAGGACGTCTGGCAACCAAAACAGTAATTTCACTGAATATTTTCTCGGGAAGAACCCAATCTTTCATGCTTCTTAAAGAATCCTCTCCGACAATAAAATAATAATCATTGCCGGGATTTAATTGTTTCAATTCCCTTATTGTTTCAAAACTGTACGATGGAGTATCCTTGGAAATTTCAATATCGGACATTGCAAACTTCGGATTGTCTTCAATTGATAAACTGACCATCTTTGCACGAGTTTCTTTATCCAAAACATCGGATTTCATATACGAGTTTCCGGTCGGAATAAAAAGAATTTCGTCCAAGCCAAAAGAATCATAAGCATGCTCTGCCATGATCAAATGACCTGTATGTATGGGATTAAACGTGCCACCCATTATTCCTACTTTTCTTCGAATACTCATAAAATATATCCTCCGCAAATTATTTAATCGGGAAGGAAAATCTTCTTATTGTCCTTGTCTTCTTTATAAAGAACAATTTTCTTGCCAATAACCTGAACAACCTCGCTGCCGGTTCTCTCTGCGATTATTGTTGCCATTTCGCGGGGATCATCCAGACAATTGTTCAAAACGTTAATCTTAATTAATTCATGTGTATTAAAGCATTCTCTTACAGCGTTGGTGATTTCGGGCGATAAAGCACTTTTTCCAATCTGAAATACCGGAGTAAGATTGCTGGCAAGACTCTTTAAATAAGCTCTCTGACGACTGTTCATACTACTCTTCGCTCTCCTTATTATTTGTAATAGTCAAAAGAAAAACCGTACATTCTTACAGTGTCGCCTTCATTAATGCCAAGTTTTTCAAGTTCATCAAGAATATTGTTATCTTTAAGGAAATGCTGGAAAAACTCAAATCCTTTTTCCGAATCAAGATTGGTATAACCAAGCATTTTCTCGATTCTGGGTCCTTCAACGACGTATTCCTGTGCCTTGGCATCATAAGTAACGGTAAAGGGTTCGTCTCCATATAATCCGGCAAATTCGGGAATCATTTCAGGCTCAAATACAACAGTTTCTTTAGGGTAATTTTTGAGCATATCACTTAAGTGATACATAAGTTCCTTAACACCCTTTCTGGTAACCGCTGAAAGAGGAAATACTTCGTAACCCTGAGGCTCAAATTCTTTTTTGAGCTTATCCAAAACCTCATCGGGATTTTCACATGCATCAAGTTTATTGGCTGCAATAATCTGAGGCTTGTTAATAACATCGGATTTGTATTTTTTAAGCTCGTTATTGATAAGATAAACATCCTCAATCGGATCTCTGCCTTCTGTTGAAGCAGCATCTATAACATGAACGAGAATTCTGGTTCTTTCGATATGACGTAAAAAATCAAGTCCCAAGCCAACGCCATCGCTTGCACCTTCAACAAGACCGGGAATATCGGCAATAACAAAACCGCCAGCCCCCTCGATGTCGACTACCCCCAAATTGGGTTGCAAAGTTGTGAAATGATAATTCGCAATCTTTGGCTTTGCATTGGAAACAACGGAAAGTAAAGTTGATTTACCGACATTCGGGAAACCAACCAAACCAACATCTGCTATACATTTAAGTTCAAGCAAAACATTCAATTCCTTGGCAGGTTGTCCGGGCTTGGCATATTTGGGTGCCTGCATGGTACTTGTAGCATAATGCTGATTACCAAGGCCTCCGTTACCTCCGGTAAGAAATACAACGCGTCTGTTATGACCCGACATATCAAGCAAAACCTTACCGGTAAGTTCGTCTTTTACGACCGTACCTTCGGGAACCTTTAAGATAATGTCTTCTCCGTCTTTGCCTTTACAGTTTCTTTTGCCACCGTTTTCACCGTCTTCGGCTCTGTAATGCTTGTTAAATCTGTAATCGGTCAAGGTATTCATACCTTCATCTACTTCAAAAATAACACTTCCGCCTTTACCGCCGTCACCACCATCGGGACCACCGTCGGGAACAAATTTTTCACGGCGAAAAGAAACATGTCCGTCTCCGCCTTTACCACTTTTTATATAAATTTTTGCACGATCTGCAAACATAATTTTCGACCTCGTTATTGAAAAAAACGGCTTCAAACAATAAAGTTTGAAGCCGCATGAAATGTTCGTCTTACTTCTCTTCTACAGGATAAACGCTAGCCTGCTTCTTGTCACGACCAACTCTTTCGAATCTTAATACGCCGTCAACAAGAGCAAAAAGAGTATCATCTCCACCGATACCAACATTGTTACCGGGATGAATCTTTGTTCCACGCTGTCTGAACAAAATGTTGCCAGCTTTAACGAACTGACCATCAGCTCTCTTCGCACCTAATCTCTTTGACTCGGAATCTCTACCGTTCTTGGTAGAACCAACTCCCTTTTTATGAGCGAAAAATTGAAGGTTCATTTTCATCATGGTTATTACCTCCTATTTGTCAGTTTTAAATACTTAGAAAAATCTTTTTCGATACCTTTTAATCCTAAAACCAAAGACTTGAACAATAATTGTACATCCTCGGATTCATAATCAGCCAAAGAAACATTCATAAAACCTGTTTCATCATTGGTCTCGACATTAACGGTACAATCGGTTAACTCATCAACAGAATTGATAAAATTAATTGTTAAAGCAGATATTGCCGAACAAACTATATCTTTTCCGAAAGACTTATTGTAACCTGCATGGCCGAATGCTACAAAACCGGTATATAAATTGTTCTCATCAAGATTAAAAGTAATAGTTGTCATATCACACCGAATTATGCGTTAATCTTGTCAATCTTAACCTGTGTGTATGCTTGTCTGTGACCGTTCTTCTTGTGATATCCGGTCTTTCTCTTATACTTGTAAACAACGACCTTCTTGCCTCTGCCCTGCTCCATAACTGTAGCAGATACAGTAGCATCTTTAACATCGTCGCCAACCTTTAAAGAGTCTGCACTAACTGCGATTACGTTATCGAAAGTAAATGTGCTTCCTGCTTCTGCATCAAGCTTTTCTACACGAATAACGTCGCCTTCGGAAACCTTATACTGTTTTCCACCGGTAGCAATGATAGCGTACATAATCAAATCCTCCTATCTTATCTACTCGCTGGCTTTGGTGGCATATAAATGCGCTTAAACCACACCATGCGGCATACTCAAATATAATATCAATAAAGTAAAGTAATGTCAAACAAAATTTACATTAATACAATGAATTATTACCGATAATGCTTCAATAATTAAAAAGAGGTATCTAAAATCACCCTTAAATAACAATTTTTTCCGGATAATCGAAATAAGTTCCAGAAAATACCAAACTACAAAAAGAAAAATACCCAAAAGAAGTGACGGATAAACCAAGAAACTTTCAACAAATTGAAAATCAAACAAATAATGAAGGCTTCTCGATAAGCCACATCCCGGACAATAAATGTCGTAGTTTTTCAATATAAAACATTGTATTCCAAGGCTATAAAATTTCGGAAAAACAAAAATAAGAATTCCCCATACTGCAAGAAGCAATATGGGGATAATAATCAAAGTCTTCTTCTTTATCATTCTTTTAACGGAATTCCCTTTGCATCGGTAGCAATCGATCCGGTAAGAATTAAGATACCTTCAACAACACCCCAAATGCAAACACCTAAAATAATGAAAGCACCGATTACAAAACAAGCTGTTATGTATCCGACTATTGTTAATACAAGCTGAACAATTGCCTTGGAAGTATATCCCAAATAGAAGTTGTGAACACCGAACTGTCCAAGGAAAATCGCAAGTAAACCGGCTGCAAGCTTGGACTTCGGAGCATTTACAGGCACTGAATAAACAGGAGTTGTATCACGAACAGTTTCAACAGGAATTGACATTGTCTTGTTATCCTTCGTAATCTCAATTGTTGCCTGTAAAGGTTCAGCATATGTTGCCTCAGCCGCAACAGGCTCATCTTCCTTTAATTTATAGCCACACATCGTACAATGCTTCTGATCTTCGGTAACCTTGGCACCACAGTTAGCACAGAAATTTGAACCAACTCCCATTTTGGTTCCGCAATATGAACAAGCTTCTGCTTTTTCGTCAAAAATTACACTACCACAATTTTTACAATACATAATATGCATCCTCTCAATATGAAAAAATATATATCACAACACAAACAACACTGAAATTATACTATATGTCTGTTAATTCGTAAATAGACGGATATAATTTCTGCCTTGTTATTTCCATAAGCCCAAGCGCGGTGTAATCTACAACAACCGTTTTAATACTATCTTTTTTACACTCACTTCTCATTAAAGCGATCAGGTCGTTTTTATCCTCCGGATTTTGATTTATAAAATCCACTAAAATAATACCGGAAAGATTTCTAAGCTTCATCTGACGGGCAATTTCGATACAGGCTTCTTCATTAACCGTTTTAAGCAATTTGGAGGCTTTTACATTACATTTGCCGGAATTTACATCAATAACGGTCAATGCTTCCGTCGGTTCAATAATCAAATAACCTCCGCATTTTAAGAATACCTTTAAAGAAGTCGCCTCATTAAAAGCTTTTTCCAGCGAATACAAAGCCTTTAAAGAAATCTTCTCATCATTGTAAAAAGAAACATTTTCAAAATTTCCGCTCTTTTTAATTTCATCAAACACGTTCTTGTCATCGGTAATTATGGGAGTTGAAAATTCGCATTGATTGGAAATCCTTCCGATATAGTCTTTGGAAGGTTCATATAAGATTGAAAATACTTTTCTCGAACGGCAGTTTTTTATTACATTAACAAAAGTATCTATTAATGAATTAACCTTTTCAATTAAAAAAGCCTTATCGGTATTTATTGAAGCTGTTCGAAAAAGAACAGTCAGCTTATCTTCAAAACCCTTCAAATCAAGTTCGTCCGAATATGAAGAAAGCAACTTTCTGTCATCTTTATTTAACTTTGAAGAAATACAAATACCCTTCGAAGAACAATTTACAATACAATATTTACCGACAATTTCCGGAAACATTGAAAGAGCCAAAGGCTTAGTCTTTATGGGAAGACGGATAACCCGAACAAGAATCTCGTCACCCTGCTTATATCTTCCGTCATACTCACGATTTAAAAGAAAATCAGGCGTCATGTCTTCGAAAGCCAGATAAGCATTCTCCTTTAAGCCGACATCAACAAAACAGGCTTTCAAATCATCTTTGACATCATTAATGCGACCTATCAGAATAGTACCGACATTTAGCTTAAAATCAATAATCGGAAATAGATTTACGCATCTGTTGTCTTCAAATTCGAAAACCAAATCATTATTATTCAATTTTGAAATAATAATATTATTGTTCATAAAAATCCAAGGGAATCAGCTTGTTATCGGCGTTTCGTTTATAAATTTCTTTTCTGAAAATGTGATACTTATACTCCGAAGTATCGGTAATACCGGCAAAAAGAAATAAAGTATCCACCAAAAAGGCTGGCTTTAAATTACCGGAGCTTGATGCATCGGTGCAAAAGAAAAGGTTATTCTCATCATTAATTGAAATATCAAAAATAAACTCTTTAATATTAAAAGTTTTCACCGTCTTCTTTGTTTCTTTGGTCACAATAATCTCCCGCTCATTTTTGAAATTATTGATAATTTCGGGAGTAAAAGGATTTTTGCCAGTAAAAACAATTTCATAATTTGCCGCTGCAACACTTGCCATTGCATTTTCAGCCTTTTCGGGAAGCTTAACGACATTAATAATCTCAATCCCATCGGCCATAGCAGAATTAAGTTTATTCTTGATATCCAATACATCCTCTTCATCGTCAAGAGATACATCAAAGTATTCGGCGTCACTTTCCGTGCCGACTGATAAAGGATGAGCAAAGCTCATTATCATATGAGGTGAAAAACCGGTTGAATAAGAAACCCTTATATCGGTTCTTCGGAAAGCCTTTTGGAAATATCTCATCAAATCAAGATGTCCAATATATTTAAGAACACCATGTTTGGAAAATTTAACTCTTATATTCATATAATTATCCTATATTACAAAATTTATCGATTGCTAAAGCATATACCGCAGTCAAAAGAAGCACATCCGCAACCGGAACATTTAACTTCACAATTGGGAGTAACTTCACCGTTTTGTGCCTTATGCCATTCATTTAAAAGATGTTTCTTGGTTACGCCGGTATCGATAAAGTCCCAAGGGAAAATTTCCTCGTCGCTTCTGAAACGGGTGGTATAAAAATCAATATCTATATTTTCTTCGTCAAAGCATTTAAGCCAGATATCGTTTTTATAGTATTCATTCCAGGCATCATATAAACAGCCTGATTTGTAAGCTTTTTCAATTACTGGACAAAGTCTTCTGTCTCCTCTTGCAAAAACACCTTCCAAAGAGCTTACATCGGCTTCATGCCAATTGTATTTAATTACCTTTTGATTGAGTACCGAAGAAATATATTTCTTGGTATGTTCGGCTTTATCAATAAATTCCTTCGAAGTATTCATCTGTGCCCACTGGAAAGGAGTCATCGGCTTGGGTATAAAGAATGAAGTACTTGTTACAATTGAAACCTTGCCGTTAACACGTTCTTCCTTGGGAACAGTATCATAAAAAGTTGCGGCAATATCATTTGAAAGCTCCGCAATACCTTTTATGTCTTCTTCGGTTTCAAAAGGAAGACCGAGCATAAAATAAAGCTTTACTCTTGTCCAACCGCCCTTAAAAGCCTCTCTTGCGCCGTTTAAAATATCCTCTTTGGTAAGCCCCTTGTTGATAATATCTCTCAATCTTTGAGAACCTGCTTCGGGAGCGAACGTTAAACTGGACTTTTTTACATCCTGAATCATGCTCATTACGTCCAAAGAAAAATGATCGATTCTTAAACTCGGAAGAGCTATATTAACCTTCTTATCCTTGCACATTTCAATGAGTTTTCTCGTTAACGGCTCTATACCCGAATAATCGGAAGAACTTAATGAGCTTAAGGAAATTTCTTCATGACCGGTATTGTTCATAAGCTTAGCGGCTTTATCAAGAAGAAAATCAACACTTCTTTCGCGCACCGGACGATAAATCTGTCCTGCCTGACAGAATCTGCAGCCTCTAATACATCCTCTTTGAATTTCAAGAACAATTCTGTCCTGAGTAACCTTCATATAAGGAACAACCGGCTTTTCGGGATATCGAACACTGTCAAGATCCTTAACAATCTCTTTTCGAATTGTCTTCGGCAAATCATCGTATACGGGAGCAAATGATTTGATTGTAAAATCATCATTGTACTCAACATTATAAAATTTCGGAACATATAAACCGGGAATTTTGCCGGCTTCATGTAAAAATTCATCTCTTGAAGAATTGTTTTTACGACATTCCTTATATAAATCCAGAAGTTTTCGATATTCGGTTTCACCTTCTCCGATATAGAATATATCAAAAAAGTCAGCCAAAGGTTCGGGATTATATGTACAAGGACCGCCGCCGATTACTATCGGATCATCCCATGTTCTTTCATTGCTGTGAAGCGGAATGTGTGATAAATCAAGTATTTGAAGAATGTTTGTATAACACATCTCATACTGAATCGTAATTCCCAAAAAATCCATTGAAGAAACCGGTTCTTGTGATTCCAACGTAAATAAAGGAATGTTGTTCTTACGCATTACTTCATCCAAATCAAGCCAGGGCGAATAAACACGTTCACACCAGGTGTCTTCAAAAGAGTTTAATAAATCGTACAGAATCGCGATGCCCAAATGAGACATCCCGATTTCGTAAACATCAGGAAAGCACATTGCAAACCTGACATCAATATTATTTTTATCCTTAATAACGCAATTGACTTCATTACCGATATATCTTTCCGGTTTTTCAATTGACATCAAAATCTCCTCAGGGAGAGCCGGATTTACCATAAAATATCCACCTTATCTGTTAGCTAATTCAGTCATTATCTCTTCCCATGTAACGTTCTTTTCAACCATAAGAACCATTACATGATATAAGAAATCGGAAATCTCATATTTGATTTCATTGGGGTTGGGATTCTTTGCGGCAATAACAATTTCGGTAGCCTCTTCTCCGCACTTTTTAAGAATTTTATCAACACCTTTATCAAATAAGTAATTGGTATAAGAACCTTCTTTGGGATTAACCTTACGATCTTTAATAATACCGTAAACATCGGCCAAAACATCAAAAGGATTCTTTTCTTCGAAATCATAACCGATTATTTCGTTAAAAAAGCATGAACGTGAACCTGTATGACATGCAGCTCCGATCTGCTCAACCTTGGCAAGCAAAGTATCTGCATCGCAATCATAATGAAGAGATTTCAAGTATTGATAATGACCGCTTGTCTCACCCTTAAGCCACTGCTGTTGACGACTTCTTGAGTAATAATGCATTGTCCTGGTGCGAATGGTATCCTCATAGCTTTGCTCATTCATATAAGCCATCATTAAAACCTCGTTGGTCTTGTAATCCTGAACAATACAAGGAATCAATCCGTCAGCATTAAGCTTAAAAGTATTAAATGCGGTATAAGTCTCACCCGCAAGTTCACGAATGCTGTTGTATTGCATATAATTGTTGTTGATAGTCGAACCCGTAATGCCGACAAAACGGTCATCTTTGATATGATCGATTAACTTGTCCAAAGAAACCTCGGGAAGACATAAAATTGCCTTTAACTCATCGGCAAAATCATCCTCACATGCAATTGACTGATTCAGTACCAATATGCAATCAACATAGGATTTAAGCAATTCCATGTTGTTGCTGATTTCTTCTTTACTGTTTACACAGGCGATGATTTTTTCTTTGCCGAACTTTGAAGAAACTTCAACAGTAATATCAACATTGGAAGACTTCGAATAATTAAGACATGCCTTCTTACAGCCTGCGTAAAGAAGCTTTTTGATATCTTCCATTCTCTTGACGTTACCGGCACCGATAACGGGAACTTTAACGGACGCACAAATTTCTTTTATCACATCAAGCGCAGCTTCATGTGATGCATCATCGGTTGATAAGTCAAAAACAAGAATTTCGTCGCAAACAGCATCCGAAAATTTAACCGCTTCGGAAACAGCCGAAGAATTAATAACCGTAAAATCATTAAAGCCCTTAACAGCGGCACCGTCTTTTAAATAAATACAGGGAATAATCTTTTTAAACATAAATACCTCTAAAATTTATAATGAACCTTTGGTTGAAGGAACATCATTAAGTCTTGGTTCAAATGAAGTCGCCATATCAAGTGCCTTGGAAAAAGCCTTGAACATCGCTTCACATTTGTGATGATCGTTAATTCCGGATAACACTTTGATATGAAGATTCATGCCGGCGCTGTAAGATACAGCATAAAAGAATTCACGAATCGTCTGAGTCTCCAGATAACCGATTTTATCGGTTTCAAACTCACATTCATATGCAAAATAAGGACGACCGCACAAATCTATCGCACACATAACAAGCGTTTCATCCATAGGCAAAAGAAAACTACCGTATCTTTTAATACCTACCTTATTTCCCAAAGCTTCCTTAATGGCAAGACCCAAAACAATACCCAAATCTTCAACTGTATGATGCGTATCTACAGCAAGATCACCGGTTGCTTTAACCTTTAAATCGAAAAAACCGTGTTTGGAAAAGCCTTCAAGCATGTGATCCATAAAACCGATTCCCGTATCAATGCTCGATAAACCGCTTCCATCCAAATCAAGCTGCATCGAAATGTTTGTTTCTGCGGTCTGACGCTCGATAAGTTTACATCTTGACATAATACACCTCCGATTAAGTTCAAGAAAAACAATTACTCAAATCTAACGTGAATTGAATTGGCGTGAGCCGTAAGGCCTTCTTTTTGCGCAAACAATTCAATTTCATTGTGAACTTTTGAAAGTCCTTCTTTAGAATAACATATAATGCTTGATTTTTTCACAAAATCATCAACATTTAACGGAGAAAAGAATCTGCTCGTTCCGTTAGTCGGTATAATATGGTTGGGACCTGCAAAATAATCTCCCAAAGGTTCCGATGAATATTCACCAAGGAAAATTGCACCTGCGTTTTTAACCTTGGTCATTGTCTGGAAAGGATCCTTCGTAAGAATTTCAAGGTGTTCGCTGGCAATTGAATTAACTGTATCAATTGCATCATCCATATTGTCGGCTATAAGAATATATCCGAAATTGTTTAAAGAAGCACTTATAATATCTTTTCTGGAAAGTTCTTCTACGAATTTATCAACTTCTACAGAAACCTTTGAAGCAAGCTCTTCGCTTGTTGTAATCAAAATTGCGGAAGCCATCTCATCGTGTTCGGCCTGTGATAAAAGGTCGGCGGCAACATATCTGGGATTGGCGGATTCATCCGCAAGAACAACGATTTCGGAAGGACCCGCAAGCGAATCGATACCTACATTACCGTAAACGGCTTTCTTGGCAAGAGCAACGAAAATGTTTCCGGGCCCTGTAATTTTATCAACCTTCGGAACTGACTCCGTACCGAAAGCAAGTGCTCCGATAGCCTGAGCACCTCCTACTTTATAGATTTCATCAACACCTGCAATATCTGCTGAAACCAAAGTACCGGGATTTACTTTACCGTCTTTGCCGGGAGGCGTAACCATAACAATACGGCTTACACCTGCAACTTTGGCGGGAATAATATTCATAAGCACACTTGAAGGATAAGCAGCCTTACCGCCGGGAACATAAGTACCGGCAATTTCGATGGGAGTAAATCGCTGACCGAGGATAGAGCCGTCCAGTTTTGTGTCAATCCATGAAGAACGAAGCTGTTTCTCGTGATAAGCCCAGATATTTTCCTTGGCGTGTTTCATAACCTCAATATATTCGGGTTCAATTTGCTTGTACGCCTCATTAATTTCTTCCTTCGTAACCTTAATGTTGTCTTTGGTTAATTCAAACTTGTCAAATTTCAAAGTAAGCTCAAATAAAGCCTTATCACCATTTTTCTTAACATTATCAAGAATTTCGGCAACCGTTTCTTCGTATTGAGTATAGTTACCGGTCGATCTTTTTAAAAGATTTTTTAAAATATCTTTTCTGCATTCATCAGTTAATTTAACCGTTCTCATTATATCGCTCCTTTAAAGCACAGATTTGATTCTTCCGATCAAATCATTTATTCGTTTCGATTCCATCTGCATGGATACCTGATTTACAATCATTCTTGCTGATAACGGACAAACCTCTTCCAAAACTTCAAGACCGTTTTCTCTTAAAGTGGAACCGGTTTCGACAATATCCACAATAACATCCGAAAGCCCTACAATGGGGCCAAGTTCAACGCTTCCGTTCAATTTAATAATATCTACCGTCTGATGCTTAACGTTGTAAAAATAATCCTTGGCAATAACGGGATATTTGGTTGCAACACGAATCATTTCATGATGCATAAGTCTTTCTTTGGCCTCTTTGGGACCGCATACACACATTCTGCACTTTCCAAAGCCCAAGTCAAGAACTTCATATGCTCTTCTGTTTTCTTCCATAATGGTGTCGGCACCGACAACACCGATATCGGCAGCACCGTATTCTACATAAGTCGGAACATCGGGACCTTTGGCCAGAAAGAAGCGTAATTTCAAATCTTCATTCACAAAAATAAGTTTACGAGTATCCTTGTCATGCATTTCTTCACAAGTAATACCGATTTTTTCCATAAGTTCAAGTGTTTTGTTGGCAAGTCTGCCTTTACCCAGCGCAAAGGTAAGGTATCTTTCGTCATTTACGTTATTCATGAATAAGTTTAACCGCCTTTCCGCTTTTTCTTAAATCTCCCGCTTCTTTAATCTTTTCCAAAAGATTTGAGTCATTGTAGTAAATGGTATCTGCAACGGGACGAACATCAACGGATATGTTCTGACCTCTTAAAGCCATCATCAGATCATCAATAACAACCATAAATCCGATTGCGGGCTTTGAAGTACCGAACGACTCAAGCAAATTGTCGTAACGACCGCCCTTTACAAGCACATCACCTATACCGTAAGTATATGCTTTAAAAATAACACCTGTATAGTAATTGTATTTGCTAAGAATACCCAGGTCAAAAGAAACATAATCCTCATCGCCGTAAACTTTTAAAATGTCATATACTTCGGTAAGTCGATTAAGTGCATTTAACGAACGAGGGTTATTGACCTTGGCTTTCATATCTTCAATAACATCGATGCTGCCGAACAATTCTCCTGTTTTAAGCAAAACATTTTTCAAATCATCCGAAATATTCAATGCTTCGATTTTATCCTTGGCGGAAAAATGATTCTTGGAAGAAATCAATTCACGAAGAGTCATTTCATCTTCTTCGTTAATGCCGGCCTGCTCGCACAAGCCTTTGAAATATTCCATCTGTCCGACAACAATCTGAAAACGCTTAAGTCCCGAAGCTTTTAAAGTATCAATAACAAGATGAATCATTTCCGCATCGGCTGCGGCACTGTCGTCATTCATAAGTTCACAACCGATTTGGGTAACTTCTTTAAGTTTACCCTGCAAAGAAAGATTATTTATAAAAGTATTACCCATATAAGTAAGTCTTATGGGATTTTTTTCATCGGAAAAATACTTGGCAACACATCGTGCAACGGAAGGAGTAAAGTCAGGTCTTAAAACAAGCGTATCTCCGTCCTTATCAAAAAACTTATAAAGTTCTCTTGAAGGAGTTGTTCCGATATCATTGCTGAAAACGTCAAAATACTCAAACGTAGGAGTCTGAATATCTTCATAACCGTATGAGTAGACAGTATCTTTTATTAACTGTTCAATCTTTAATTTACGCTGTTCTTCCTCAGCATAAATATCTCTGACACCATCAGGTGTATGTACTAATTTTTTCATTATAATCTCCAAAAACACTTTAGTGTGGTAACGTGCTACCTAATTATCATAGTAGAGGATGAAATTATTGTCAATAATTGTTCGAAAAATAAAACAATTTCATACTTATTCTTCCCTTAATTCTCTTGCAATCATCTCAAGATAAGGAACAAAAACTACCGATTTTTTAGGAAGAAAATTGTTTTCGTCTAATTCATCAAAGCGAAAGCTCTTTCGTCCGCCTTCAATCGCCCTGTTATAAAACACGGACATTTCATCTATATTCATATAGTAATAAAGATCTCTTTTGGAATAATAAATCAGGAAAAAAGCTACTCCGCCCTGTTTCTTAAACTCAGTCATAAATTTAAACTGATGTTCATGAATGTTCTGAAGCGAAAAAGTATCTGTAGCACTTTCCTTCGCATCAAAGCACACCGGTACTCCCTGAACTGCGCCGATATAATCGACCGTACTCTTCTGTTCAAAATAAGCAAGCGTAATATGATGAGACTTGGCATCCATTTCTATAGGAGTAATCGGAGTAGGGATCTTCTGAATAAGTGCAAGTCCTTTTTCTCTGTAAGTTTCATTGGTTCTGTTTATAAGTTCTTCCAAGGCAGAACCTCTTAATCCTCTTGTTTTCCAGGTCGGCATCTCAATCTCCCATCAATTCTTTTATGATATCCGGCATCTTAATTTCAAATGTCTTTTTCGAAAGAGACGGATAATCGTCAAATGAATCAAAAACAAGTTTATACGAATACAAAATCTGACCGATATGATTGAATTTCTTTAAAACTTCACCGGTATATTTCGAACCGTATTTACAATCACCGATTACGGGATATCCCAAAAACTCAAGCGTTGATCTGATTTGATGAGTCTTTCCCGTAAGAAGTTCAACCTCCAAAAGCGTAATATCCGAATCGGAATTGTATTTTAAAGGCTTAAAATTAGTTTCAATCCTGCTGTAACCGTAGGCAAATTCCTTTCTTACCGTAACCTTATTCAAATCGGAATCTTTGCTAATATAAGAAATATCACTAACCGGCTCGGAAAAATGACCTGAAACAACAGTATAGTAAAATTTGTGAACCAGATGATTTTTGATAATCGGATTAATGAAGTTGGCGCCGTAAAGAGTTTTCGCAAAAATCATTATTCCGCCCGTATTTCTGTCCAGGCGATTGCAAATAGACGGCATAAAAGACTTTAATGAATCTTCGGTAAGCTTCTTTTCGGATAATAAATATCCGATAATCCATTCATTAATGCTAAGATCACTTTCCGAAGCTTTCTGCGAAAGAATTCCCACCGGCTTATTTATAAGCAACAGGTTCTCATCTTCATATATCAAAGAAGGCGTTCCCCACTTTGAATAAGCATTTTGGTATTGAGATAAATCAATACTATTCTTGTCTGTAAAAAGAAAAATTGTCTCATCCGATACAAACAGCTTTACTTCGTCACCGCATTTAACGGTTTCCTTCCCCGTAACCTTTTTGTTACCGTTAAAAACAATATTTTTCTTTCGCATCATTTTATAGAAAAAACTCACGGGAGCATCCGTAAGTTTTCGCTGTAAATATTTGATTAAAGTCTGACCTTCATCACATTTTTCAACAATATACTGTTTCATAATCAGATAGATACACTCTTTAAGTTATCAAGTAATGTAACGTTAACGGACTGTGAATCAACATTCATCTGTAAACCGCGTTCAATGAATTTATCAATATCCTTAAATATCTTTACGGTAATATTTTCAAGCGATGCATTGGAAAGCACCGTATCAACATGCTCTTTGGCAAGATTCTCATCGAGTGCTTCATCCTCTGTAAAGAAAATTAGCGAATCCTTTCCGTAAACACATGCACTGAAAGCAAAACTGTTCTTATATTGAGTCATATACATATCAAATAATGTAACCTTTAATCCTGCGGCAGAAAGCTTATCAAACGCTTCCCTAGAACAACCTTTTGCTTTAATAAATAAAACGGCATTTACGGCACATCTTGCCATCGGTAAAACACCTAAAATAGCTACAAACGTCAAAAGATTTTTATTGGACTTTGTTGTCAGATAACCGATGTAATACGTGGCAATACACAATCCAAGCATAACAAGTGTCTTTATAATTTCGACAACTCTTTGATATTTAATATAACCAAATTCACATTTTTTAACTTTTTTCATATACACAACCTGCTATTTCATAAATTTCATAACAAATAAAATAATATCATGAGGAACCATTTTCGCAAATACATAAAATAATGTCATCCATATACCACTGATACTTACCGCTCTTCTGTGATAAGCATCAATCATGGCATCTTTAACGACTTCCTTGGGATCTTTCATGAAATATTTCTTGAAGGCAAGACTCTTTCCGAGTCTTTCGGCAACTTTGAAAAATTCGGTATCAACAGGTCCCGGACAAACAGCCGTTACACTAATATTCCTGTCTTTAAGTTCCTGATTCAATGCCTTCGAAAAGCTGAGAACAAAAGCTTTTGATGCGGCATAAACAGCAAATCCGGGCTGAGGCATAAATGCTGCCGAAGAAGCAAATTGAACAATGCGACCGCCTTTACTCATATACGGAAGAACAATGCCTGTCATCTTAACTAAAGCTTCACAATTAAGGCGAATCATATCTGCCTGATCTTTGTAAGTAAAATCGGAGAATTTTCCGAAAAGACCGAAACCTGAAGCGTTTACAAGCATCTTGACGGTAGGTTGAACAATGGAAAGTTCCATATAAAGCCTGTCAAGATCGTTTTCGTTTTTCAAATCCAAAGGCAAAATATAAGTTTTATGAGTAAGCTTTGAAGAAAGTTGCTGGAGTCTGTCTTTTCTACGCGCAATAATCCAAATTTCATCCAATGAATCATCAAAAAGTCGATCGATAAAGCATGCGGTTTCTCTTCCCATTCCCGAAGAAGCGCCTGTAACAATTGCAATATTCATTACTTTACCTCCATTCACAATACAGATATTGTTTATTGAATACCCGATATTTCTTTAAGACTTGCTATTTCGAAAGCTTCAAGTCTTCTGAAGCTTCCGGGCTCAAGACTTTCGTCAAGAACCAAAGTTCCCATGGAAATACGTTTCAAAGAAACGACTTCATTTCCGACAGCGAGCATCATTCTTTTGACTTCATGAAAACGGCCTTCGCAAATCGATAAAATCATTTCATTATTATTGACCATTTTTACAATCGCGGGTAAAGTCTTTTCTTCATCATTTATATCAACGCCCACGGATAAGCTTTCACACATAGCCTTCGTTACGGGAATTTTGCAAGTAACGTAATAATCCTTAAAGATTTTCCTCGAAGGACTTAGTAACCGATGTGCCAGTTCTCCGTCGTTGGTCAAAAGAAGAAGTCCCGTTGTATCCTTATCGAGCCGGCCTACGGGAAACAAATCGTCTCTTTCGTAGCATGTAATCAAGTCGGTAACGGTTTTGTCCTTGTTATCTTTGGTCGCGCTTACTACACCCGAAGGTTTATTTAGCATAAAGTAAACAAACTTTTCATAAACAAGTTCTTTGCCGTTAACCGAAACTACATCATTATTTTCATCAATATTTACTTCGGGCTTGTTAACATGCTCTCCGTTTAATAATACACAACCGTTTTTCAAAGCTTTCTTGGCTTCGCTTCTGGAAAGACATGTACATTCGCAAATAAATTTATCAAGTCTCATATAAATCCCATAACGATAAAAAGGCTGCTAAAGCAGCCTTTAATTTTAAATAATGGAAGGTCCTGAAGATAAAGGAGCCTGCTCTTCATCACCCTTATCAAAATTAATATCTTCAAGTTCATCATCCTCAGGAGGATATAATTCGGTACGATTTTCTTTAATAATGGCATTCGTGCTGTTCAAATTGCTGATGAGCTCGGTATAGTTTAAGTTAGCCGCCTCAACAGTCTGAGTAATCGTTGCCTGAATATTTGCAAGTAAATTATCCGTATATTCGATAGCCTGAGCTTTATAAGCATTTGCTTCCATGGTGGCACTGTCGAGTCTTTCCTGTGCTTCCTTGACAGCATTGGAAACTACTTCGTTGGCCTTGGCATAAGCCTGTTGCATAATTTCATGTTCGTTAATAAGCTGCTGCGTCTGAACGGAAGCTTCTTTTAACATGGCTTCGGCTTTTTGCTTGGCAGATGTCATAACCTGTTCACGGTTGTTCATAATCTTTCTTGCCGAATCGATTTCCTCGGGAAGAGACTGTTCAAGCTGAAGTATTAAATCCAACAATTCCTCACGATTAACTATAATACGTGAATTGGATAATGTCTGATATTTACAGGCGTTAATATAGTCCTTGATATCTTCAATAAGACTTTCTACCTTGTTAAACATAAAAAATCCTCCTATTTATTCCCCAATCTTTCATAAAGCATTTTCGCAACAAAATCCGGAACAAAGTCCTTGAGCTCTCCGTTAAATTGAGCAATCTGTTTAACCGATGAAGAACTTAAATATGAATATTTCAAATCGGTATTAAAATAAATGGTTTCAAGCATATCATCGGAAAGCTTTCTGTTCATAATAGACATCTGAAACTCATATTCGAAGTCTGTTACAGCACGTAACCCACGAATGACAACATAAATATCTTTGCTGGCACAATAATCAATTAAAAGACCGGAAAAGCTGTCAATAACTACATTTGGAATATCCTGACATGCTTTCTTAAGTATATTAACACGTTCATCTACAGAAAACAACGGAGTTTTCTCGCTGTTGTTGAGCACGGCAACATATACTTTGTCAAAAACATTAGCGGATCTTTTAATAATATCAAGATGGCCGTTTGTGACCGGGTCAAAAGTACCCGGATAAATTGCAGATTTCATTATAATTCTCCTTAAACCATACTCTATTTAAGCGAAAGAAACACATGCTTATTGGTTTTGTATTTCTTTTCTTTCAAAATATCATAACCTGTCGACTCAACCCAGTCGAAAGAATTGTTCAAATCGGCTTCGATGATAATCAACGTATCCGAATCTACATAAGGCTTATCTTTCAAAATATTCAACATGTCACTTTCGATATTTAATGCATACGGAGGATCCATAAAAATAATATCTACATGACTTTCATTTATCATTGAAGCCGCAGACCTTGCATCGGTTTTAAAAACAGTTGCCTTGTCTTCAAAATGTGTATGTTTCAAATTATCTACTATACACTCATGCGCCTTTGTGGAATTGTCCGAAAAATAAGCTTTTCTGGCACCACGGCTTAAGCTTTCGATGCCAAGGCTTCCTGAACCAGCAAAAAAATCAACGACAACAGAATCATAAATATCTGCCTGTATCATGTTAAACAAAGTTTCTTTGATTCGGTCTGACGTAGGTCTTGTATCCAAACCTTCAGGCGTCTTTAAAAGAAGCTTTCCGGCGCTGCCGGCTATCACTCTTAACATATCATAAACTCCCTATATACTAATTAACTTCTTATCTTTACACCCTTTGTATCACGATGAAGCGGTTTAAGCTTATTAATCAAATCCAAAGGCTTATCGTTATACATAATTACATTATTTGATGACGAATCGGTATAATAAACATTTTCAACCAAATCGTTCTTGGAAAGCTTCATGCCTCTTACACCCACAGCTCCCTTTTTCTTCTCGGGTATTTCGTCAACACCGAATCGTAAAAATACGCCATCTTTGGTCTGAAGTACAATATTCTTCTGATCCTTAAGTTCGCATACATTTACAAGCGTATCGTTATCCATAAGTTTTGTGGCCGCTACGGTACGTTTTGCAACGTCAAATTCGGAACCGTCCACAATCTTTAACATGGATAATGCAGTGGCAAAAACAAAACGTTTATATTTTATATCATCCTGATTGCATACATAAAGGAAATGCTCATTAATAGAGCTGTAATTCGATACATTATCGATGGGAACTCCCTTGTCCTTAAGCTTGCACATGGGAAGATCCTTGGCTTTAACGGTATGCATATTTCCGGCATCGGTAAATATGCTTACTTTACCGTCTGATTTCATCGGGAACGCAAAAATGTTTTCCGAAAGAAGTGTTTCCTTATTACGCTCAAATGTACCCATATCAATATTTCTGGCATAACCGAAACGATCCATAAGGAAATAGACATCAATAACTTCTTCGGCCTTCTCTTCAAATACGGCCTCTTCGGCATCTTCGATAACCGTCTTGCGCTCGTGACCAAACTCAGCCTTAATATTGTCAAGTTCGTCCATAATGACATCGGCCATTGCAGACTTGTCGGAAAGATAATTACTGTATCTTGCAATATTGGCCAAAGTCTCTTCGTTCTCATTTAATAAAGCTTCAAGCTCAAGACCGATTAACTTATATAATCGCATCTCAAGAATTGCATTAGCCTGATTTTCGGTAAAATTAAGCTGAGTAGCCATAATCTTTGATTCTTTGGACTTAAACTTAATACCGTCAATCTTACCTTCCGTAAGGCAAAGCTTTGCCATGTTACGGTCTTTGGAACCGCGAAGTATCTCGATAATTAAATCGATTACATTTACAGCTCTTATGAGGCCTTCCTGAATTTCTTTCCTGTTTAATTCCTTATCAAGAAGCTTTGTATATTTTCTGGTTGCAATTTCATATTGGAACTTAACATTCTCTTCTATAACACGTTTAAGTCCAAGTGTTTCCGGACGACCGTCGCAAATTGCAAGCATATTGAAACCGAAAGTATCTTCAAGACGAGTCTTTTTGTAAAGCATGTTGATGAAATTTTGAACATCAGCGTCTTTCTTTAATTCAAATACTATTCTTATACCGTCTTTGGAAGACTGATTCGAAATATCAACGATATCATTGGTCTTTTTGTTCTCGGCAAGTGCTGCAACATCCATCAAAAACTTGGAAATATTGGCACCGATCATTGTATAAGGGATTTGAGTAACAACGACATTTACTTTGCCTCCCTTAAGGTTTTCAACCTCAACTTTACCGCGAATTTTTATTTTGCCTATACCGGTCTCATATACTTCCAAAAGTTCGGACTTATTTACTACAATTCCTCCGGTCGGGAAATCGGGACCGGTTACATATTGCATGAGTTCCTCTGTAGTAATATCGTTATTGCGCATATATGCCTTGGTGGCATCAATAACCTCCGAAAGATTATGAGGAGGAATATTGGTAGCCATACCTACGGCAATACCTTCCGAACCATTTACAAGAAGATTCGGGAATTTGCAAGGTAAAACGGAAGGTTCTTTTTCGGTCTCGTCAAAGTTGGGAACGAAATCAACGACATCCTTATCAAGATCGGAAAGAATTGCATCCTGAGTAATCTTTTCGAGTCTGGCTTCCGTATATCGCATTGCAGCGGCTCCGTCGCCTTCGATATTTCCGAAGTTTCCGTGACCATCTATAAGCGGAAGTCCCTTCTTAAAATCCTGAGTAAGTACTACCAAAGCTTCGTAAATGGAACTGTCGCCGTGGGGATGATATTTACCCATCGTATCGCCGACAATTCTTGCGCTTTTTCGGTAAGGCTTATCATACTTAATGCCAAGTTCATGCATATCATAAAGCACTCTTCTTTGAACAGGCTTTAATCCGTCACGAACATCCGGCAACGCTCTCGCGATAATAACGCTCATTGCATAGTCTATAAAGGACTTCTGCATAACGTCTGTATATTCGGTTTGAATAATTCTGTCTTCGTTATTGACTATTATTTCGGTATCTTTCTTTTTCATTAAACATCAAGCTCCGCATCTTTGGCATTATCATAAATAAATGTACGTCTCGGAGGTACTTCAAGCCCCATAAGTAACTCGGTTATCTCTGAAGCATGCTTGGCATCTTCTATACCGATTAACTTAAGCATTCTTCTGTTAGGATCGAGTGTTGTCTCCCACAACTGTTCGGCATCCATTTCACCAAGACCTTTATATCTTTGCAATGTAAAGCTTCCGGTATGAGTTTTTCTGTATACTTCAAGCGCCTTGTCATCGTAAAGATATTCTTCCTCGCCCTTGGCGGGAATTGCCTTGTAAAGAGGCGGCATTGCAATATAAACATGGCCTTCGTAAATAAGTTCCGGCATAAATCTGAAGAACAAAGTAAGCAAAAGGTTGGAAATATGTGCGCCGTCGACATCGGCATCGGCCATAATAATAATTTTATCGTATCTAAGCTTTGAAATATCAAAGTCGTTACCGTAGCCCTCGCTGAAACCGCAATTAAATGCATTAATCATGGTCTTAATCTCGGCATTGGCAAGCACTTTATCGATTGATGCTTTTTCAACATTAAGAATCTTACCTCTAATCGGCAAAATGGCCTGATACATTCTGTTTCTTGCCATCTTTGCGGAACCGCCCGCAGAATCTCCTTCGACTATGAAAATCTCACACTTTGAAGCATCTTTAGATTCACAATTTGCAAGCTTTCCGTTGGAGTCAAAAGAATATTTCTGCTTGGTAAGCATGTTCGTCTTGGCTTTTTCCTCGGTTTTACGAAGCTTTGCGGCTTTTTCCGCGCATCCTATGATATTCTTTAATGTTTCAAGATTCTTATCAAAAAATCTTACAAGCTCATCATTGGTAACTTTCTTAACGGCTTTGTCGGCGTCCTGATTATCGAGCTTTGTCTTGGTCTGGCCTTCAAATCTGGGGTCGGTATGCTTAATGGAAATAACTGCCGTTAATCCGTTACGAACATCGGTACCGGTAAAGTTGGCATCCTTATCCTTCAAAATACCGAGCTCTCTGGCGTAGTTATTGATGATATTTGTAAATGCGGTTTTAAAACCGGTAATATGAGTACCGCCTTCAAGAGTATTGATGTTATTACAAAAGCCCATAACATTTTCATGGAACTCATTAATAAACTGAAAAGCGACCTCAACCTCTATATTTTCACAATTTCCTTTATAAGAAATAACATCGGAAACGGTTTCCGCGGATTTATTCATATCCTGAATATATCCGCTTATACCCATAGGCTCATGGAACGTTATAAGTTCAGGCTCGGAAAGACGCTTGTCTTCATAATATATTGTAAGTCCCGGATTTAAGTAAACGGTCTCGTGAAGACGGTTTTTGATATCATCTTCCTTAAATCTTGTCTTATCGAAAATCTGATCATCGGGAAGAAAATTAATCGACGTTCCTGTTTCCCTGGTCTTTCCTATAGGTGTCAATAAACCGTTATCAAGTTCGACAACCGGATTGCCTCTTTCGTACTTATCCTCATAAATAAATCCGTCTCTTTTAACCCGGACGGTCAAATATGTAGATAAAGCATTTACAACGGATGAACCTACACCATGCAGACCACCGCTCGTCTTATATGCGTTATTATCAAACTTTCCTCCGGCGTGAAGAGTCGTAAATACAAGACGTTCCGCACTGATACCCTTTTTATGCATTCCTACGGGAATACCTCGACCGTTATCGGTAACGGTAGCCGAACCGTCAGCTTCCAACGTAACGGTAATCGAATCACAATAACCTGCCAAATGTTCATCGACAGAGTTATCAAGAATTTCATATACAAGATGATTAAGTCCTCTGGTAGATACACTGCCTATGTACATACCGGGACGTTTTCTGACTGCCTCAAGGCCTTCGAGTACGCTTATACTCTCGGCATCATAAGAATTTTTTCCCATTGTTAACCTCCGTATTTCATTTATGGGCATAATTCAACTAAATTATTATACCATAACGAGGAAGTAAAACAACCAAAAATGACACAAAAAATACACTATTTTGTGTCTGAGCGTATCAGGATACAAAATAGTGTATGATTTATCGATTATATAAATATATAAATTAAAGATTTTTGGTACAAGCGATTGCCAAAGCACCGGGTCCGATATGACAGCTTATGCTCAATGTCAATACATCCACATAAGTCTCAGCTTCAGGGAATCTTTTCTTAATATCCTCTTCGAAAGCAAGCGCATTCTCAAGATTCTGAGTATGGGCAACCATAATTTTCATTCCCTTGCCGGAAGGATCACAATTAAATCTTTTCGTAATATCCTTCTCTACAGCATTCATCATAACCGACTTACCTTGAGAAAGAGTTCTTACTGCACTGAACGCGTCAAGCTTTTCACCCTGAATCTGTAAAACGGGCTTAATTTTGAGCATAGCGCTTAATGAAGCTACGGCACTTGTAAGTCTTCCGCCGCGCTTAAGATAGTTTAAAGTATCCATCATAATGTAAATTGATGAATTAAACTTATCCTCTTCCAAAATATTGGCAATTTCCTCAGCGGACTTTCCTTCATCGGCAAGCTTTATGGCATCCATAACAGACTGACGCATGGTAACGGAAATTCGCTGATTGTTTACAACAAAAACCTTACCCTCATAATCGTCTTCCATGGAAAGCATTCTTGCAGTCTGATATGAACCGCTAAGACCGCTGGACATAGGAATATAAACCAATGATTCTGCTTCATTTAAAGCATCATCCCAATATTTCATTACAGTTTCAGGACTGGGCTGTGAAGTAGAAACATCCGCGCCTGAAGTAAGAAGCTCATAAAACTTCTCCTGCGAAAGAGTAATATCTTCAAAATATTCTTCTGAATCAATAATTACGGGCATGGGTACAACAAAAATACCAAGTTCTTTCGCCTGGTCCTGAGTAATGCCGCAATTCGAATCAGTAACAATAAATACTTTTTTCAAATCATTCTCCGTTTCATAAAATAAACGATGTGTCAAACATTGATATTTTACTGTTATATTGTCCTAAAGTCAATATGCTTTAATGCATTTGCCGAAAGTCTGTCCTTTAAAGAATCGAATAATTTGTCGCATAAAAGCATAATATCACTATCTTCTACAATATTTCCTATTGCAAAAGAAAGTTCTCCGCTCTGCCTTACGCCGCTCAATTCTCCGGGGCCTCTAAGCTTCATATCTTCTCTGGCTATTTCAAAACCGTCATTTGAATTGTTCATAATCTGAAGTCTCTTTTGAGTTTCGTCGCTTTTATCATTACTCATAAGAATACAATATGAAGGAATATTACTTCTTCCGACGCGACCTCTTAACTGGTGTAATGAAGAAAGACCGAAGCGTTCGGCATTTTCGATTAAAATAACCGTTGCATTGGCAACATCAATTCCGACTTCGATTACCGTAGTCGATACGAGCACATCTGTTTTATGGTCCTTAAACTCTTCCATAATACGATTTTTCTCATCCGGTTTCATCTTTCCGTGCAAAATGCCGACATTTACCGACGGGCCGAAATACTCTTTTAATTCATCCGTCATGTCAAAAACATTTTTCAAGTTAAAATTATCATTTTCGGATTCATCAATCATCGGGCATATAACGTAAGCCTGATGATTATTCTTAACTTCCTTCAAAATAAAATCATAGGCCTTTGTTCTGAACGAATCATCGACAACGCAATTTGAAACAGCAACTCTGTTTTTGGGCATATCTTTCATAATACTTATGTCCAAATCAGCATAAATAATCATCGCCAACGTCCTCGGAATCGGCGTCGCACTCATGACAAGAATATGCGGTTCGTTGCCTTTATCTCTTAACATTGTTCTTTGATTTACGCCAAAACGATGCTGTTCGTCCGTTATTATCAATTTTAAGTCGGCAAAAGAAACATTTTTCTGGAATACGGCATGTGTACCGATTACAACATTTGCTTCACCCGATTCAATCATTGACAAAGCATCACGTTTTTCTTTTGCACTCATCTTGGAAACAAGCAAAACCGGACTTATGCAAAGCTTATATTTGTCGGTCAATTCTTTTATGGAATTAAAATGCTGCCTTGCAAGGACATCCGTAGGCGCCATCATAACGCCTTGATGATTATTGGAGGCGCATAAAAGAAGTGCCATAAAAGCAACAATTGTCTTTCCGCTTCCGACATCACCCTGAATAAGTCTGTTCATAAGATAAGTACCGGTCATATCATTTACAATATCTTCTATCGCCTGTTTCTGCGAACCGGTAAGTTCATACGGAAGACTCTCTTCAAGACGCTTCAAATCCGAAGTCGGAATCATCGGATTTATATTCAATTTGGTTTCGCGTTGCTGATTACGGCTTCTTATCAAATATAAAAAGTCGGAAAACTCGTCGAAAACAAGGCGTTTTCGCGATGCCTTAAGGATATCCGTACTTTGCGGATGATGAATGCATTTTAAAGCCTCTTTGATGGGCAATAAATCATTTTGCGAACATTCATCATCAGTTAAATAGTCCTCGTCAAGTACGGTATTTTCCAGGGCAAAAGAAACTGCCTTTTCAATTTTTGAGTTTGTAATGTCTTTATTAACCGTATAAATGGGGCCGATTGTGTTTTCGATTTTTTTATAATCATCAAGAGAATACATTCGAGGCTGGCTCATCATTAATCGCTCTTTGACTTTCTTGACATAGCCTCTGAATACGTGAAATGTGTCTTTCTTTAATGCCTTCAAAAGATAAACGGCATTAAAATATTTGATTTCGAGAATATCGTTGTTTTCATCAATAATATATGCGGTAAGAATTGATTTACCGGAGAATTTCATTACCGAAGGAGTCTTAAGTACTCTTCCGTAAACCGCATTTCGTTCATTTATGACAACATCCTTTACGGGAATAATTGTTTCAAATAACTCGTAAGTTCTGGGATAATAATGAATAAGATCATCAACGGAGTGAATGTTTAAGGAATAAAAACCATCCTTTGTCTTGTCTCCGACACCTTTAATTGTGGTAATCTCATCGGATAAATGCATACTAAAGCCCTCAAAAAAAGGGTAAAGCCAAATGACTTTACCCTTAGCTACGACAATGATTATTCGCAGGAAATAATGTAATAATATACCGGCTGACCGCCATAAGATACTTCAACATCAACTGAAGGATATTTTTCCGAAACATAATCGGAAATCTTTTTGGCTTCGTCTTCGTTTACTTCTTCGCCATAATAAACACTAACAAGTTCGGTAGAGTCGGTAATCATCTTGTCTAACATGGCATAAGCCGCATTATAAATATCTTTATCTACGGACAAAAGACCCTTGTCACCTATTCCCATGAAATCGCCTTCATGAATCTGCATATCATCAATCATGGTATCGCGGACTGCGTAAGTAATCTGTCCGGTTTCAACCATGGAAACGGCATTCATCATTGCATCCTTGACTACATCACTGTTGTCATCGGCAATAAAGTTGATCATTGCACAAATACCCTGAGGAACGGTCTTTGTGGGGATAACAATTACTTTCTTGTCGGAAACAAGATATTCGGCCTGATTGGCAGCCATAATTATATTCTTGTTATTGGGAAGAATGAATACGGTCTTTGCGTTAACCTTTTCGATGGCACTTACAATATCATCCGTAGAAGGATTCATTGTCTGACCACCCGAAATAACTTCGTCTACACCCAACTGTTTAAAGATTTCAAAAAGACCGTCTCCTGCGCAAACCGAAACAAATCCGTAATCCTTGGCAGGTTCTTTAACAGCTGCTTTACCGGCATTTTCCATTTCAGCCTGTTTGAAAAGCTTTTCCTGGTGTTCAAGACGCATATTGTCAATCTTCATATTTGAAAGAGCACCGAACTTTAAGGCTCTTTGAATAGCAAGACCGGGATCGTTGGTATGTACATGAACCTTTACAATATCATCATCTGCAACAAGAACAATTGAATCACCGATAGATTCAAGGTATTCCTTAAAGTCAAGTTCATGCTTAATATTAAATACCTTATCAAGCATAATAATAAACTCGGTGCAATATCCGAATTTAATATCTTCCTCGGCCTGCTTATCAATAGTCATGGGTTTTGAGGAAGAAGGAGCCGAAAACTCGGTAAGATTAATTTCCTTGCCAAGATAAGCATCATAAGCTCCGTGAAGTACTTCGATAAGTCCCTGTCCGCCCGAATCGACAACACCGGCCTGCTTTAAAACAGGTAACATATCGGGAGTTTTGCTTAATACTTCTTCACCGTAAGCAATTACGGAAGATAAAAATTCATTCATATCCGTAAGATTGCTTAATTCTTTACCCTTATTGGCAATACCCTTTGCAACGGTAAGAATAGTACCTTCCTTGGGCTTCAAAACTGCTTTGTATGCTGTCTCAACAGCCTTGTCAAAAGCTTCGCTTAAAACAGGAACGGTTAATTCGTTATATTCCTTGGCAACCTTTGTAAGACCTCTTAAAAGCTGTGAAAGAATAACACCGGAATTTCCTCTTGCTCCTCTTAAAGAGCCCGAAGAAATTGCCTTACACAATGCTTCCATGGAAACGTCGTTGGTAGTAACAAGAGATGACACTTCCTTGGCTGCGGACATAATTGTCATTGTCATGTTTGTACCGGTATCTCCGTCGGGAACCGGGAAAACATTAAGTTCGTTTATCCATTCTTTCTTTACTTCAAGATTCTTGGCCCCGGCAAGAAACATTCTTGAAAGCAAATCAGCATTAATAGTATTAGCGTTCAATGTACATCCTCCTAGTCAATAACTTTTACATCTTCGACAAAGACGTTTATCTTTGCAATCTGAAGACCTGTAAACTCTTCGACTTTATATTTAACATTACTAATAAGATTTTCCACAACAGCATTTACACTAACACCGTAAGAAACGATAATGTGAAAATCCAGAACAAGCTTTGAATTGTTAAGGGAAACATTAACACCTCGTTTGATGTCAGCTGAATTCAATTTTAAAAGTTTAACAAGACCGTCTTTAACATTTACATTAGCCATACCGACAATGCCAAAGCATTCAACCGCAACGCTTCCGGCGTATTGCGCTATAACATTGGAATCAATGAAAATATTCCCAAGATGTGTGTCCATAGAAGAACCCTTCATATATCTTCCTCCTGTCAAATAATCAAAAACCGTATGATATAAAGCAACTCATAAAAATTCATACTAGGACATTATAACCTTTATATGAGAAAAAAGAAACATATTTTTATAAAAAGCAATATGTCTGACTAATTATTATATTCTTACGACCTTTAATTCAAGGCAAAAATATCCATAAAACACATACACATTTTGAACACTATTATATAAATTTCTCTTGCATTCTAAAGTTCAATCTGTTATTATACCAATGTTGCGAGTTTCGCACGATTATATCGATTTCTAAAGGAGGTGCTAAAATGGCAAAGTGTGCTGTTTGCGGAAAAGGTATTCATTTTGGTAATAACGTAAGCCATTCTAATAGAAAATCCAGCAGAATGTGGGGCTCCAACATTCAGTCCGTTTCATGTAAGGTAAACGGTTCAGTAAAGAGACTTCATGTTTGTACCAGATGCTTAAGAGCAGGTAAGGTTGAAAGAGCTTAATTATCAATGATATCTAAATGACCGGGTCAGTTGACCCGGTCATTTTTATTTGCCTACCGATTTAAAAGGTGATTCTGTTTCATTTTTAAGTCTCTCATATTCTCTGTTAATAATGGTAACCATCGTAGAATCGCCGCATAAATTATCCGGATGGAAAATTTTTAATAAATCTCTGTATCTTTTCCTTAAAGCAAGCGGATTATTAACTCCCGCAAACAAAGTACCCGCAAGATTCTCGTAAGCCGATTCGTTATCTTTCGCGACATAATTTTGTTTTTCCGATTCAAAAAGATACTTCTCACGATTAAAGCGAATCCTGTCCGCCTCCAACTCGGCAAAACCGTTCTTTAAAATCTCCATCTTCTTTTCAAAGAACTTCTCTTCGTCTTTAAGCCGTTCTCTTTCGCGAACAACCTTAAGGTCAATTGCTTTCATCTCTTCAACGAAAGCAGTTCTTTCAGCGTTAAATTTCTTCGTCGCTTCATCAAGTTCCTTGGCCTTAATAGTTATACGAATGTTTTCTTCAAAAAGAAAATGCTTCAATTCGTTTAAGTCTTCCAAATCGCCATTAATTAACTTTTCTTCAAAAGAATTATCCATATTATTCATCATCGTTTCCAAATGCAGCATCTACGCACTCATCATCCTTGGGCATAGACTTTCTGTCGGCGGAACCGGTAAATTTGTCGATAACATCGGGAACAAGATCGATAATTTTTGTAAGAGCATCCTGGTTCTTAACGTTAACAAGCTTTGTAGTACCGTTTTTAATAACCAATACAGCACTCGGGCTCATCTTACCGGAAAGTCCGCCACCGCCGGCACCATTCTTGGCACCTTCTTTGGACAAAGAAGCACCCGCTCCCACGCCGAAAGAAATATCAACCAACGGTAAAATTATGGTATCGTCCACATGAACCGCATCACCGACAACAGTCTTGCCGACAAGTACGGCTTCCATGCCTTTCATCAATGAATCAACAATATCGCTGCAATTATTTTCTGCCATTATACAACCTCCGAATTAAAAAGTTTGATTAACGTCTTAATATTCCTGTTAAAATATATTCTTATGAATGCAACAAGAAGAACAATAAGCCTTATATGTCCCTTTGCGTAAAGATTTATATCAATAATATCGTCATCAAAAAGAAACTCAATATCGCAATGCTTATACAAAACAGAATAAAGCATTCCGTATATTCCCATTGCCTTTCCGACCGTAGCCGGATCTTCAAATGCCAAAGTTCCTTTAATAAACCACTTCTTCGGTAATATGGATTTCAATACCTTAATAAGCGTTTTCTTGCAAAGCGCAAATGCTTTTTTAAATCGCTTTGACTGAATAATCGATTTATAATATTCTATTTTACCATAAAACTTTTTAAATCTGTCGACAAAAGAAAACTTAAATTTCTTTTTCTTGTGTTTATGCTTCTTCTTTTTTAAAACATGGTTTTTATTCTTATGTTTTCGGGAAGAAGTTTTTTCATTATTAACCGAATTGTTTTCAGCTTCGGTTATCCGAGTGCTGTCGATTGCTTTATTTTCATTGGACGAAGGAGTATCTTGCTCTGGTAACGGAGTATCTTCCTCAGGTAACGGAGACTTTTCATCCGGCAAAGGAATATCTTCATCCGGTATAATATTTTGCGGAATCGATTGAGATTCATCCGTAGGCTTATCAAAAGTCTTTTGCTTAAGTCTGATTCCGAAAATCTTAATAAGAGGTTCCGAAACCTTAATATCATATGTAAAAGATATAATATGACACAACCATGAAGCTTTGGCTTTAAAGGAATAATCTTCTTTATTGTAAAAGCCTTCAGCCCTGTATCTTACCGGAACAAAAAGAATAACCAAAATAAGCAGCAGTAAAAATGCAAGAATTGACAAAAGCACTATTCCGATAATTGATAAAATTTTTAAAATAATATATACAACAGACATCAGATATTAATGTCTCCTTCATCAATAACCTCAAGACACTTTCTGGGGAAAAAATTATCAAACATTCTCACGGAAACTTCACTAAGCTGCCTGATAAATTCAACTGCGCTGTCCATGCCTTTGCAAAGAGCAACAATCTCAATATTCTGTTCCTTGAAATATTTTTGTTTAAACATCAAAGCGTTGATTATTTCAAGCCTGTCGGATTTATTTTCAAAGCAAACAATATACAAATCCTTAACAAACTTTCCCTCAGACAGGCGATTAACAACATTTTTACGCGATTTGAAGTTGCTATCTATAAAATAATGTATATAAAAATGCACCGTTAATCCTCCCTGTTTAATATTAATCATATCATAGAACACGAATTCAAAAAACAAAATATTTATAAAATAATTATACTATGATATTATTAAGGGAAAGAAATAAATTAACCGACTAGGGGTAGGTTGCTTATGAAGATGATTGCATGCATGGCATTAAAACCGGGAATGGTTTTGGCTGATGATGTTCTTAATTTCAAAAATGAACTTCTTTTGCCCAAGAACACCACTCTTGACGATATGGCCATTGCCAAACTCACAAGACACTCAGTTATGTGTGTTGAAATTAAAGAGCCCGAAGACTTTGCTACGACTCACTTTGAAAAAGTGCGTGTCAGTGAAGGCTTTAAGCATTTCGAAGAAGTATACCGGAAGAACATGCCCAAGTATAAAAATATCATAGATAAGCTTGTACATGATGAAGCTCCCGTAAGCATGGAAGCTTTATTCGGAATATATGCCGAAGTTACCGGCTGTGCCAAGACAGGTGAAATGCTTCTTGATTATCTTTACAACATGCTTCCTTCCGAAGATGATATGACATATGCCCATTGCCTTAACTCTGCATTAATCGCCGGTGTATTCGGTACATGGCTCGGAGTTTCCAAGCAGGATATGTTTACATTAATTCAATGCGGATTCTTTTATGATGTCGGAAAGCTTATGCTTCCGCAGGAAATCATTTGGAAGCCCGGAAAGCTTACAGATATTGAATACGAGCTCATGAAGACCCATACTCTTTTGGGATATAACCTATTAAAGAATCAGAATATGGGCGACAATATACTAAACGTTACTTTGATGCATCATGAAAGATGTGACGGAACAGGCTATCCCAGTAAGCTTAAAGAAAATCAGATTAATGAATTTGCCAAGTACATAAGCATTATCGATGCATATGAAGCAATGACAAGTGCTCGAACATACAGAAATTCACTTATACCCTTCCAGGTAATAGAGAATTTTGAAAAATCCTCATCCTACTACAGTCCCATTCTGTTAAGACAGATATTACTTCATATCGCCAATTCACAAATGGGAATGACCGTAAGATTATCCGATGAGCGAATTGCCGAAGTAATTCTTATAAATCAAAGATATTTATCAAGACCTTTGATTAAATGCGGGGATGAAGTTATTGACCTTACCAAGTTCCCCGATCTTAAAATTGACGCTGTATTATAACAACAAACGGAGATTGAAAATTTCAATCTCCGTTTTTATTTAAGTATTTAATCTAAGCAATAACTAAAAATCCGTAATCCTTCTCTTCTTGTATTCTTCATAAGCTTTTTCCAACATTTCACGCTCATTATCGAACTTAAGAAGATAATATGCTTCATGATATTTGTAAAATCCCGAATCCGAAAAACCTTCTTCTCTTTGAGGTTTCGAATTAAACGAATCGGCTTTCATCAAATACCAATGAACTGTTTTATTAATTATACCGTCTTCACAATGAAAGTCAAAAGAAGTCGAACCGATATAACATACTATTTCGGCATTGGCGCCGCTTTCTTCCTTAACTTCTCTGACGGCAGTCTGCTCTCTCGTTTCTCCGTCTTCCATTGATCCCTTTGGCAAAACCCAACCGGAATATCTGCTAAACAAATTCTTATACAAAACAAGAATTTTCCCGCGGTATATTACAATGCCGCCGCAACTTGTAGTATTTTTCACGTCATAACCTCGAAATATTTTATTCGTCTACATATACAGAATCATCAAATCTTCTGAAATACTCATCAAAAATCTTCTTAGCCATAGGAACTGCATGCAAACCGCTTGTACCTGCATCCTCAAGAATAATTGTAACACAAATCTCCGGATCGTCAGCGGGGGCAAAACCGGTAAACCATGAATGCGTTGAGGTTGATGAATCACTGTATTCCGCAGAACCCGTCTTACCGGCAACGGTATACATGGAACTTTTCAACTTCTTACCGGTACCGGACTTAACAACCTCTTCCATCATTCCGGCTACAATATCTGCTTCCTCCTTTGACATAAGTCGTTTATACTCTTGTGATTCAAACGATTTGATAACCGTATCATTACAATTGACGACCTTGTCAACAATGTAAGGCTTCATCAAAATGCCGTCATTGGCAATTGCATTGGTAATCATATTCAAATGAATGGGTGTTACCAAAGTCTCACCCTGACCGAATGCAGTTCTTACCATGGTCAGATCATCCATCATATCCGAAACATGACATGAGCTTTCCGAATAATTCATGGTAAGCGGAAGCTCATTGTTAAATAATAACTCATCCAGGGTTTTCTGATATTTGTCACGGTCAAGCAATAATCCAATATTACCGAATGACGAATTACATGAAACTGCCAACGATTTTTTCAAATCAACATGGTTATGAACGTTATGTTCGAAACATGTTATTTTGCCATTACCGGCAGAAAATTCACCGACACAATTAAATGAATAATTATTGTAATCCGCAGGATGCTCTTTAATATATTCAAGTAAAGTTACAATCTTAAAGCATGATCCGGGAGGATACAGACCCTGAGTTGCTCTGTTCAAAAGAACAGTACTCTCCTCATCTTCCAAAAGGCCGTCCCATATTTCCTCAATCTCATTGGGATTAAAATCGGGCTTTGAAACAAGTGCAAGTATCTCGCCGGTCTTGGGATTGGAAACCACTACGGCACCGTTATAAGCACCAATTGATGTATATGCCGCTTTCTGAAGACCGGTATCCAATGTAGTAATAACACTGTCGCCTTTATATTTCTGACCCAAAATATCCGAATTAACCTTTTCAGACATAGGCTGATTGGAATTTATCAAATAATAATTGGTCTGACCTTCAATTCCGGATTTACCGTTAATGTTATATCCGACAACATGAGCAAAAATATTTGCATAAGGATAATACCTTATCTCATGATTGTTTTCCTCAATAGTCTGTGCAAGAACATCTTTGTCCCTGGAATAAATCGTTCCTCTTGTATTCTGAGAAATCAAAACTTCCTGTCTGGGATTATAAGCATTGTTCAACAGTTCCTCTTCATGTGTTGCAACATACTTGCATAAGTAACCGCTCAGGAATAAGAACAGTCCGATAAAGAGATAACAAATTACCAAAATAATGTTGGACTGATGTTTATTGTGCTTAACAACAATTTCATTTTGAGAATAGCTTTCATCCGTGTTAAGCGTATTCTTAACAATATACATACCTTCAACAATAAAGAAGGTAAATACCGAAGCCATAACCGAACTTCCGCCATAACTTACAAACGGTAACGTAACACCGGTAAGAGGAATAAACTTGGTACCGCCGCCGACGGTTAAGAACACCTGAAAAATATATGTAAGTCCCATTCCGCAGGCAATATATTTATAAAACTTATTGTTAAATCTGACCGCAATATTGATAAACATGATAAAGCAGCTTAAACAAATCAAAACAAGGCATACGGAAACAACGATACCCATTTCCTCGGCAATTGCGGAAAAAATAAAATCGGTTTCCACATAAGGTATGGTATCGGGTGTACCTTCAAACAATCCCAAGCCAAACCAGTTACCGCTGCTTAATGCAAACAAAGACTGTGTTATCTGATATCCTTCCTTGTCGATAACCGAAAAAGGATCGACAAAAGCCGCAACTCTGACCTGAACATGTCTGAAAATGCGATAAGCAAGCATCGCCGCACCGCATCCAACGGATGAACCCACAAATAAATACAAATAATTTCTTGTAGAAATAAATACCAACAATACAAATACAACGAAGAAAATCAGCGCAGCTCCTAAATCTCTTGATAAAACAAGCAAGAAAACATGAACTGCGGCAAACACGGTAATAAGTAAAAGATTCCAAATACTCGTGCTCTTGCTTAACGCGCCGGCCAAAAACAATACAAAAAGAATTTTCACAAACTCCGAAGCCTGGAACGATACTCCGAAAAGGGAAAGCGCAAGCTTGGAGCCGTTTGTAAGTGAACCCATTGTATATACCAAAAGCAAAAGCATAAGTCCCAAAATGCCGTAAACATAAGGATAATTGGGTATGCGTTTGAATTTAAGCATAATGTAAGGGATAAAGGATGCAATAAGACATGAAACCAAAAATATTACCATCTGTTTAACGGCTTTATTGAAATCAATTCTTACAAGAATCATTATTCCAAAGCTCACCAAAAGACCCATATTATTAATAATAAGCCTGTTTATCTTGGTGTAAACCATAGGTAATATTTCCAAAACCATCAACATGGTTATCTGGAAAATGATATAAAAATAGAGATATTTTCGGTCTCCGGTTTTTAGAGTCATATCCATAAAACCGACAAATTGAATAAAGACTATCAGCACAAGCTGACGAACATAAGTCCATCTTCTGCCCTTTTCTTCTTTGAAACGAAATACCAAAAAGCATTCCATTGTATAAAAGAGCATCAATAATGTAATTATATATTTAGATAGAGTTGTAATGTAATGAACCATTACTCTACTCCTTTTGCATAATAGCTTTTAGTATATTCACCCGCCAAAGGGGCGTTCGATTTATGATTAATTGAATCATCATAAGCACGCAATACTTCTTTAGCAGTATCAAAGTCCTCATCCGTAAAGGAAATCAGATATGCCGATGCTTTTGTTTTGCCATCATTTACAGCACCGAGTAAAGAAGTTTTAATTGCATTATAAATTACATTATAACAATATTTGCACGATAAATAAACGGGTAAGTTGTTCTTTTTACGGTCGGTAATATAAGTAAACCCTGCGTTGAAGTCCTTCGCACATTTGAATGCAGTATTCTGAACACAATTTTCGCTTACCATTAACGGAACTCTTCCGTAAACCGACAAAATACCGTTCTCATCAATAACATCATCAATTTCATGTGACGATAATTCATATGGCAAAACAAAATTATCGCAAAGCTTTTCAATTACATCTTTTGAATATCTGTTAAACGCATAAATTTCGGGACCTGCAATAATCTTCTTTGAATATCCCTTATTTATGAAATAAATCAAAGACTCAAGATTATGTACATAAACGCCCGATATAATTTCACTCGAAATATACTTATCCAATTTTGAATAATTCACTTCGCGTAATACATGCGGTGCTTCATAATAAACCGAAAAATCTTTTGATAACTTAAGTGACTTAAATCTTTCATCATCCAGTACATTACAGGAACAAATAAACACGGCGTTTTTAAGTTTATAGTCCATGCAAGCTTTTAACTGATCATAAGATAAGCAACTTATATAAGTTTTTGCATCGCCATTGGGAATAAATATACTGTCGGCATATTCAGAAGAACTAAGAAAAGACTTCCTCCTGAATTTTAAAAGAAGCTCTTCGGTCAATTTGTTTACCGCATCTCTTCTAAGGTCATTAATCATCGAAACAGCGACGAATGATTTATTATCGTTACTGATACTAATATCGGAAAGTTCAAAAGCGGTATCTTTTATTTTGCCAATACTTTTCTTAACGGTATCATCCGTTATTGCGCTGCTTTTAAATGGTTCGCAAACCGCACCTTTTGAAGTGACAAATACATCATTGCAGGACAATGTAAGCTCCATCGGCTTATTAACCTCAACGGTAACATAGGCATCCATGGGAAGCTTTAAAGTCTTGTTCAAAAAATCATTCCTGACATTTTCAATAAGAGTCTCGTCATTACCCGAATAAGACGGACTTTTAATACTGATCATCTCACGGCCTTTACGACGATTGTAATAGCCGTCCTGAATATCCGAACGCAAATATATATGTTTCAAATCATTAAAATCTTTATCCTTAACGGCAAAAGAAACGGGATTTTCCAAATATGAATCGATGTATCGGCGATAAACCGAAGTAACATATGCGGAGTATTCGGGTTTCTTCATACGTCCTTCAATTTTAAAAGAATCAATCCCGGCATCAATCAAAGAAGGCAGAAGTTTTACCGTGCATTGGTCTTTCATGCTTAAATAATAATCAAATGAAGTATTAATATTGCTGCGAGCATCTAAAATCGAATAAGGTAATCGGCAAGGTCCGGCGCATCTTCCGCGATTGCCGCTTCTGCCGCCCAAAGTAGACGAAAACAGACAATCCCCGGAATATGAATAACACATACTGCCATGAATAAATGTTTCAACTTCAAGACCAGTCTTGGCCTTAATATCGATAATTTCTTTTAAAGACAATTCTCTTGCAAGAACAACACGGTTGCAACCCAGACTTTTAAAAAACAATGCAGATTCAACACCGGTAATAAAGCATTGTGTACTGGCATGAACTTCCATAAGCGGAAAAATTTCAGTAAACCTCTTTATAAGTCCGATATCCTGAACAATAACCGCGTCCAAACCTTGTTCGTAAAAAGGTCTTACAAATTTACAAACAGCGTCAAATTCTTTCTCTTTAACAAGAGTATTAACAGTAAGATATACTTTTTTGCCAAACAAATGAGCATAATCAATCGCACGCATAATATCTTCATCCGAAAAATTATCCGCATAAGCTCTTGCACCATATGAATTTCCACCCAGATAAACGGCATCCGCTCCGGCATTTATTGCACCGATGAATGCATCATAATTGCCCGCAGGTGATAATAGTTCCATAATTTTCTCCGATTGCAAAAAATAAAGTAAAAAGGCTGTGAAATACTCACAGCCCAAAAATTAACTCATTTTCAATTCTGTTTCAAGACGAACAACCTTTTTATTGCTGTCTTCAAGGTCACTCTTTACTGCCTTCAGACTCTTTTCACTGTTCTCCAGCTTCATCTGAGAAGCTATAAGTTCATGCTTAATATCGTATAATTCTTTCTCTTTCGTAGAAATCTCTTCTTCCAAAAGAGATATCTGCTTCTTGGCTTTAAAATAATCATCAGCTATATTCAAAGAAAGAAGAATATTCTGTGTGTCGGAATTAGATTTCCTGTAACTTTCAACCCTGTTAAATTCCGAAAGCTTGTTGTTTATATAAGTAGCAACTTTTTGGAGATACTCTTCGCTTTCATAACCGCTAAGACGTAAAACCTTTCCACCTATAATGACTTCAGTATCTATTTTAGATGCCATACAATCCAACCCTATTAACCTTCCCCCAGAAGAATTAACCACAATGTAAAAATTCCATTAATTATTATACTGAAAACAAGGCGGAATTTCAATAGGAAATTCCTCTGCGGTTATGATTGTTCGGGCATATTCAAGCCTAAATGCTTATATGCAAGTTCGGTAACGGCACGGCCGCGAGGTGTTCTTACAATGAATCCGTTCTTTATAAGATAAGGCTCGTAAACCTCTTCTATCGTGCCGGAATCTTCTCCGATTGTGGCAGCAAGCGTTTCCAAACCGACAGGACCTCCTTTATAAAGTTCAATCATGGTAATAAGGATATTACGGTCAATATGATCAAGTCCCATTCGGTCTACTTCAAGTAAATCAAGGGCTGTCTTTGCGACATCTGCGGTAATGACTCCGTCATAACGAACCTCGGCAAAATCTCTGACACGCTTCAAAATACGATTTGCAAGTCTGGGCGTACCTCTCGATCTTCTTGCAAGTTCTTCGGCTCCCTCCGGTTCAATATCAACCTTCAAAATTCTTGCGGAATGCATGATAATAGTCTTAAGCTCATCTACATTATAAAACTCAAGTCTGGAAACAACACCGAATCTGTCTCTTAAAGGAGCTGATAAAAGACCGGCTCTTGTAGTAGCACCGACAAGCGTAAATTTAGGTAAATCAAGACGAACGGATTTGGAAGCCGGACCTTTTCCGATAACAATGTCTATCGAATAATCTTCCATTGCGGGATAAAGAACTTCTTCAATCTGCTTGTTAAGTCTGTGAATTTCATCTACAAAGAGTAAATCACCTTCATTAAGTCCGTTTAGTATTGCTGCCATATCTCCGGGTTTTTCAATGGCAGGGCCACTGGTAATCTTTATATTTACATGCATCTCGTTGGCAATAATCTGCGCAAGAGTAGTCTTACCAAGTCCGGGAGGTCCGTACAAAAGAACATGATCCAAAGGTTCATTTCTGTTACGGGCAGCCTCAATATAAACCTTCATAATGTCTTTGACTTTCTGTTGACCAATATATTCATCCAAAGTTTGAGGACGTAAAGAACCCTCAAGCTTGGCATCTTCTTCATGAAAACCTGTTTCAATAATACGTGCCACTAAAATGTCCCTCCAAATATTGGAATTAACTAGAATAAATACTTTAATGCAGCCTTCAAAAGATTATTGGTATCCAGTTCTTCGGGCTTATCAATATTTTTGACAGCATTAACCGCCTGCTTACGGTCATAGCCCAAAGCAACCAAAGCATCAACAGCATCCTTTACCGAATCGGGAAGCTTCTTATCATCGTTTACATCAGTTGAAGGGGAAAGATTTAATATATCATCCTCACTGATTTTATCTTTCAAATCAATAATAATTCTCTCGGCAGTTTTCTTTCCGATTGTAGGAGTCTTTGAAATAAGGGTGGAATTATCGGTTAAAATGGCATATTTCAAATCCGGAACGGTAAATACGGATAAGATCATCTGGGCACCCTTCGGCCCCACTCCGCTTACACCGAGCAATTGATAAAACATATCAAGACTGTCTCTTGTTAAAAAGCCATATAATGAAATGGCATCTTCACGCACACCGGTATAAGTAAATATTTTAACCTGTTCACCGATAGCGGGAAGTTCCTCTCTGACGCCTTCGGAAACAATAATATTGTATCCGATTCCGTTGTTTTCAACTACTATTTTACCCGGTCTGGATTCAATCAGTTCACCTTTAATATATCCAATCATACAAAGCTAAATCCTTTCAAGCCAAGTCATAATTATTATAAACCGCATCTTTTTCATGGACACTTTAAGAATATCACACTCGAACATATGTTTCAACAATAAAAATAAAAAACGAGCAGGACGAAACCTGCTCGCTTCTATCGGGTTAACCGTTATGTCAGTATATTTTTATTTTGCGCAAGCTCTGCATAATGCAATCACACCTACAATAATAACAACCGGCATTACAATGACGGCAAGTCCGAATCCAACACCCACAAGGGCAAGTATACCGATTCCTATATAGAATACGATTCCGAGTATGCTGCCGAGAATCTTGCCGCATATTTTTAAAATAAAGCCGGTGAATTTAAATAATACCGAAATAAGTAATATTGAAATAATTAAACAAATCATTATATTCATCTCCTTTTAGTGATTATATAAAGCAACTGAAATTATTACTTGTAATCAGTAAACCATTTGCGAATTTAAAACACATTTAGCGAAAATTAAAAATAGATTAATCCATGAGTTTATTCCTAAGGTCAACTGAATTTATAATTTGACGCATACGTGTTTACAATGTATATTTTATACGAAATCAGCATGAAAGGAATTAAATTTCAATGAAGATTATTTTTATCAGACATGCGGAACCCGATTATTCCATAGACTCACTTACCGCCAAAGGTTGGAACGAAGCAAAGCTTTTGGGACAACGTGTTTCAAAATGGGAAAATATTACTCAATATTATGTATCGCCCTTAGGTCGTGCACAGGATACGTGTAACGAATCAATGAAGCTTATAGGAAAAACTCCGATTACTTTGGATTGGTTAAGAGAATTCAATTATACGGTTAAAAATCCAACAACCGGATTGGACAAAAGAGTTCCTTGGGATTTACATCCTTCCTTTTGGACTACTCAGGAAGAAATGTTTGATAAAGATAAATGGACCGACATGAAGCTTTACAATACCGACCGGTTCAAAGAACAGGTAAAAGAAGTTTATGACGGCATCGATAATCTTCTTCTGACTTATGGATACAGGCGTGAAGGGAATTTATATGTTACCGACAAAGAAAATGATGACACAACCATCGTTTTATTTTGCCATTTAGGAGTTTCATATGTAATATGGGGACATTTACTTGGAATTTCCCCCGCATTACTGTGGCATACATTTTTCGTTGCCCCCTCTTCGGTAACGATATTGGGATGCGAAGAACGACAGCCGCATATTGCAATGTTTCGAATGCAGACAGTCGGTGATACTTCGCATCTTATAATCGGAAACGAGCCTGTTTCTTCAAGCGGTTATTTTACGGATTCATTTCAAGGATAATTTATCAAAAAAACAAAGACGCAGGCATAATAACCTGCGTCTTTTAATAACTTATTTATCAGATGATTTTATATAATTCATCAAGCCCTCTGCATTAATAATCTTCTGCATAAATTCAGGGAAAGGCTGCCCTTTAAACGACTGACCTGTTGTAATGTCATAAATGACACCTGCGTCAAAATCTACTTCTACTTCATCACCGTTTTGAATGGCAATCGAAGCTTCTTTACATTCCATAATAGGCAATCCGATATTAATTGAATTTCTGTAAAAAATTCTTGCAAATGTTTCGGCGATAACACAGCTTACTCCACTCGCCTTAATGGCTATCGGAGCATGCTCTCTGGAAGAACCGCATCCGAAGTTTTTGGTAGCTACAATAATGTCACCCTTTTGTACTTTATTGACAAAATCCTTATCGATATCTTCCATACAGTGTGTAGCAAGTTCACTTGGGTCTGATGAGTTAAGATATCTTGCGGGTATTATGACATCTGTGTCGACATTGTCACCGTATTTAAATACATTTCCTTTTGCTTTCATTCAAGTATCCTCCTTAATCTTCGGGAGCGGCAATATAACCCTTAACCGCACTTTCGGCAGCTACTGCCGGACTGGCAAGATAAATTTCGCTGGTTATATGTCCCATACGGCCGACAAAGTTTCTGTTGGTAGTGGAAACACATCTTTCGTTTTCGGCAAGGACACCCATGTAACCGCCAAGACAAGGTCCGCAAGTAGGGGTGCTGACGATACCGCCTGCTTCAATAAATATTTTAAGCAAGCCTTCATCCATCGCCTGTAAATAAATATTCTGAGTTGCGGGAATAACAATAAGTCTCATTCCGTCAGCAACTTTTCTGTTCTTAAGAATTACGGCAGCCGTTCTTAAATCATCAATACGACCGTTGGTACATGAACCGATAACTACCTGATCAATTTTAACGGGCTCTTTTATCTCATCAATTGTCTTTGTATTTTCGGGCAAATGAGGGAATGCAACCGTTGATTTAAGTTTTGAAAGATCAATGGTATATTCTTCATCATACTCTGCATCACTGTCAGCTTCGAATACTTTATATTCTCTTTTTGAGTGCTCTTTCATATATTCGATTGCGAGATCGTCAACAGGGAAAATACCGTTCTTTGCACCGGCCTCGATTGCCATATTTGCAATTGTAAAACGGTCATCCATTGAAAGATTCTTTATTCCTTCGCCCACAAATTCCATGGATTTATATAAAGCGCCGTCAACACCTATCATACCGATAATATGTAAAATGACATCTTTGCCGGAAACCCACTTTGAAGGTTTTCCGATAATATTAAACTTAATAGCTGAAGGAACTTTAAACCAAGCCTTACCGGTAGCCATACCTGCGGCCATGTCTGTACTTCCGACACCTGTTGAAAAAGCTCCCAATGCTCCGTAAGTACATGTATGCGAATCCGCACCGATAATAACATCACCTGCCACCGTAAGTCCCTGTTCGGGAAGCAAAGCGTGCTCAATACCCATTTTACCTACTTCAAAATAGTTGGTTATCTTATTTTTGAGAGCGAATTCTCTTACGCACTTACAATGCTCGGCAGATTTTATATCTTTATTGGGAACAAAATGATCGGGAACCAAAGCAATCTTGTCTTTGTCAAAAACAGAATTCAGGTTCATCTTTTCCATTTCTTTAATGGCAACCGGACTGGTAATATCGTTGCCGAGAACCAAATCAAGATTTGCCTCAATAAGTTGACCTGCGCATACAGACTCAAGGCCTGCAGCATTTGCAAGTATTTTTTGGGTCATAGTCATTCCCATGATTGTTTCCTCCTAAATCATCAGTCATTTTCAAATAACGGTGTGCTGAAATATCTTTCGGCAGTATCCGGAAGTACGGTAACAACAGTCTTTCCGGGTCCGAGTTTCTTGGCCAATGCAATTGCGGCAGCAACATTCGTGCCGCTTGAAATACCGCACATCAAGCCTTCTTTACGTGCAAGGTCTTTGGATGTGCTAATGGCTTCGTCGTCGGTTACAATATAAATATCATTATATATTTCTTTATTCAGGTTCTGCGGAATAAGCCCGTCACCGATTCCCATCTGCAAATGAGTACCGATTGTACCACCCGCAAGAATGGCGGCGTTTTCAGGCTCTACAGCCCAAATCTCAATATTCGGATTCTGTGCCTTTAAAGTTTCACCTATACCCGAAATTGTTCCACCGGTTCCGATACCCGAGCAAAAACCGTCAATAGGTCCGGCAACCTGCTCCAATATTTCAAGACCGGTATGATGTTTATGAACCAAAGGATTATTGGGATTTTCAAACTGCTGGGGAATATAAACCTTGGGATTGTTTGCAGCCATATCCAAAGCGGTTTGCAAACATCTGTCCATACATTCACCGATATTTCCTTCATCCTTAATGAGTACAACTTTAGCACCGTAATGATTAACCAGTTTACGTCTTTCTTCCGAAACGGAATCCGGCATAATAATAACGGTTTCATAACCCATAACAGCACCGATAAGCGCAAGACCGATACCCTGATTACCGCTTGTCGGTTCTACAATGACAGTATCGTCTTTAACAATACCGTCTTCAATCGCCTTCATAATCATGTTATAAGCTGTACGGGTTTTAATAGAGCCGCCGACATTGAGTCCTTCATATTTAACCAAAACTCTTGCAGCGCCTTCCGAAACCATTTTTCTCAATTCAATCATCGGCGTATGGCCGATAGCTTCCAATACATTTTTGTATACCATATCTCACACAAAAGGGAGGTCATTAAAGGCCTCCCTATCCTTTTAATAATTTGTCAAAAGAAAAAGATTAGTTGTTGATAAGCTTATCTTCTTCGTTGTTCCAGCTGTAAAGCTTACGAACTTCTTCGCCAACCTTCTCAGCGGGATGCTCTGAAGCAAGTTTTCTCATAGCCTTGAAGTGAACCTGCTTGCCTGCGGGGCTCATGTCAAGTAAGAATTCCTTGGCAAATGAACCATCCTGGATATCTGAAAGGATCTTCTTCATGGTCTTCTTGGTTTCTTCTGTAATAATCTTGGGACCTGTAATGTAATCACCGTATTCAGCAGTATTGGAAATTGAATATCTCATTCCCGCAAAGCCTGACTGATAAATAAGGTCAACGATAAGCTTCATTTCATGGATACATTCAAAGTAAGCATTACGAGGATCGTAACCTGCTTCACATAATGTTTCAAAGCCTGCCTGCATTAATGCGCAAACACCACCGCACAAAACTGCCTGTTCACCGAAGAGGTCTGTTTCAGTTTCTGTTCTGAAAGTAGTTTCAAGAACGCCGGCACGAGCACCACCGATACCGAGTGCATATGCAAGAGCAAGATCCTGAGCCTTTCCAGTTGCATCCTGATGTACAGCGATAAGACAAGGAACACCCTTACCTGCCTGATACTCTGAACGTACTGTATGACCGGGTCCCTTGGGAGCGATCATTGTAACGTCAACATTCTTGGGAGGATTGATGCATCCGAAGTGAATGTTGAAACCGTGAGCAAACATTAACATGTTGCCTTCTTCAAGATTGGGTTCGATATCATTCTTATATAAATCACCCTGTTTCTCATCATTAATAAGAATCATAATAATGTCTGCTTTTTTAGCAGCTTCTGCTGCAGTATAAACTTCAAAGCCCTGTGCTTCGGCCTTTGCCCATGATTTTGAGCCTTCATACAGACCGATAATTACATGGCATCCTGAATCCTTTAAATTTAATGCGTGAGCATGTCCCTGACTACCGTAACCGATAATCGCGATTGTCTTTCCTTCCAATAAAGAAAGATTACAATCCTGTTGATAGAAAATCTTAGCCATTTCTGTGTCCTCCATAATTAATTTATATAAACATTTCTGCTTATTATTCTTTAATCAAGATACGTAACGTTATCTGTTCCTCTTCCAAGACCTGTTATACCGGTTCTGGCAAGCTCAAGAATTTCATAGCCGTCAAGAAGATTAAGGAAAGCATTAACTTTATCCTGGTCACCGGTTAACTCGATAATTAAGTTTTCGGGTCCGACATCGATAATATTTGCTCTGAAAAGCTCGGCAAGAGAAATAACACCCTGTCTGTTGGAAGCAACAGCCTTTACTTTAATAAGTGCAAGTTCACGATATACGCTCTTATCGGAAGCCAAAACCTTAATGTCTCTGACATCTATAAGCTTGGCAACCTGTTTTTCAATCTGGTCGAGAATATCGTTGTCACCTGTTGTAACGATCGTAATTCTTGTAAATCGAGGATCTGCGGTAACACCGGCCGAAATAGATTCAATATTATAACCGCGTCTTGAAAACAAACCTGATATACGGCTTAAAACACCCGATGTATTATCAACAAGTAACTGAAGCACTCTTTTATGCATAAATACTCTCCATTTCGTAACAATTATTAATTGTCAGAGATAATTTACGTATAATTGTATACACGACATTATCAAAAGTCAACACTTTAATCTGTTAAATCGAAAAAGTTTTTTATTCGGCATCATTGCACTTGGGAAGTGCCAAGGTACCTGTACGTGCGACCTCCACAACGGGAATACCGCTTAACATTGATCTGAATACTTTTATCTTTTCGGGAGTGTCGCAAATTTGAATCATAATATGATTTTTAGACATATCAACGATTTCGGCATTACAGATTTCACAAATCTCCATAATGTCTTTACGATTTGACTTATTATATTTAACTTTAATAAGCATAAGTTCTCTCGAAACGGACTGTTCTTCTTTGAAAGTCTTTACTTTAATAACATCAAGTTTTTTGTTAAGCTGTTTTTCGATTTGTTCAAGAGTACGTTCATCTCCGGAGCTTACGATAGTCATGTTTGATACTTCCGGATCAAAAGTCTCACCTACAACAAGTGAATCAATATTAAAACATCTTCTTGCGAATAAACCTGATACTTTACTCAAAACACCCGATCGGTTTTCTACCATAACAGAATATATCTTTTTCATAATCAGCCTTTCACTACATCATAAGGATCAATTATTACTTCCATAATTCCGGGATTTTCGGATTTAAGGAAACTGTCAATTTTTGAAAACTGAGAATTGTCCTTGACCAATGAATAATCAAAATCGTAAGCTTTTGCCAATAATTCAATATTGGGGTAATCATTAAGCTCAACAACAGAATAGTTGTCTTTATATGAAAAATGCTGATACTCTCTTACCATTCCAAGATATTTATTCTTGAAAATAATAATCTTAACATTGGCATTTTCCTGCTTAACGGTAGCCAGTTCACACATAGACATCTGGAAAGAACCGTCACCGCATACGGCAATAACCTGTTTGCTTTTGTTGGAAAGCTTAGCACCCAAGGCAGCAGGAATTGAGTATCCCATGGTACCCATACCGCCGCTGGTTAAAAACTTGCCGTTCTTAACTACATGATAAGCACAGCTGAATATCTGATTCTGTCCGACATCGGCAACATAAATACCGTTATCATCCATTTTGTCGGATAAATATTCAATAAATGCTTTAGGATCAACGAAATCGGGATTAGGATTCCTCTTAATAACAAGAGTGGATTTATATTCATTTAAATCTGCAATCCATCCGGGCTCATCGGCATTAATTACTTCCTTGTTAAGTTCTTCGAAAATTGCCTTTGCATCACCGACAATAGGAATTGTAGGGCCGCAGTTCTTACCGATTTCGGCAGGGTCTACATCCATATGAATCAAAACTTTATTCTCAGTCAAAAAGTCGGGCTGATTGACAGCTCTGTCAGCAACACGCGCACCTACCATTAACAGAGTATCGCACTCTTTCATCGCTTTATTTGCATAAGGCTTACCGTTATTTCCTACCATACCGAAATACAAAGGATGATTGGTAGGCATTGCACCTATACCCATCATGGTAGAAACAACGGGAATATTATTATTCTCAACAAACTTAATCAGTTCCTTGGACGCATCGGAAAGTGCGACACCGCCGCCCACACAGATTAACGGTCTTTTGGCCTTTTCAAGAGCTGAAACCATACGTTTAAGCTGCATGGCGTTACCTTTAACCGTAGGCTTGTATGTACGCATTGAAACTTCTTCGGGATATTTAAAATTCTTTATTGTCGCATTCTGAATATCAAAAGGAACATCAATCAAAACCGGTCCCTTTCTTCCTGTGGAAGCAATATGAAAAGCCTCTTTCATTATGCGGGGAATATCATTAACATTTTTTACAAGATAACTGTACTTCACAAAACTTTCGGCAGCGCCCGTAATATCAGCTTCCTGGAAAACATCTGAACCAAGTAAAGCTGAATTAACCTGTCCGGTAATACATACAAGCGGAATGCTGTCGGCAAAAGCAGTCGCAATACCGGTAATAAGATTCGTTGCGCCGGGACCTGAAGTAACGGCACAAACACCTACTCCGTTGGTAGTTCTGGCAAGACCGCTTGCCATGTGAGCTGCACTTTGCTCCGTACGAACAAGAACAGTTTTTATATCAGAATCCAAAATAGAATTATAGAAAGGACAAATAGCAACACCGGGATATCCGAAAACATATTTGACATTTTCTTCTTCCAGACATTTTACAATCGCATCTGCACCATTCATTATCATATCCTCCGTCTATAAACAAAAACGTTTAACCGATTTTAGCACACTAAAACAGTAAGGTGCAACATTATAGGAAAATATTTTTGCAAGTAATCAACATATAATAATCAATCAATATCCAAATCGCGTTCAAGGGACAAAACAAAATCATTGACCAGTTTTCTTTTGTCATCCCAAATCTTTTTGGCTTCACTTGTAACCATTGGATTTTCCCTCTGAATGCGCTTTGTATATCTTATGATATGCTCGTAACAATCTTCATAAGCAGCCTTGGCATTTAGTGTCTTTGTAATCATAGCATCCAATAAAATTCCAAGTGCGCCGGAATCATCCATCAAATCCGCTTCCATCAAAAGCAAAAGATTTCGGTCGATTTTCGAAAAATCATCAGATAGACCTTCCATAAGATATTTTTTCGAATGATCTCCCACCAACGAACAGATATATTCTGTTCGTTCAGTTGAAAATCCGTGCTTTAAAAGATAATCTCTTGTAATCGGAATTCCCTCTTGTGCATGGTCGGTATGATTAAGCATTGAAATCTTCTTACCAACATCATGAAAAATGGCTGCGATAATCAATGCATCATAATCAAGCTTGTCCTTATCGGGCGAAATATCATAAAGCTTTTTAGTCCAGCCAAGCACGCGTTTCGTGTGTAAGAAACGACTGTATTTCATGCTTTGCTTATTACCGAATGCTTCTTCGCTGTCGCTTAACTTATCTTCGACAAAAGAAAGCATATCAAGATAATCATTATCACCAAGGTTTCGCATCTTTTCTCGAGCCTTTAAATCGCGAATATAAGCGCTTATAAGTAAATCCACCGATTCCAAAAGCTTTGCCTCGGAATAAACAATCGGATTTTTCCTGAAATTACTGTGATATTCATTGTGCTTGGAAGCCATAAACGGGTCTTTAAAGGCAAAAGAAAAATTTTCGTTATCCTTAATAAACTCGTCAGAGCCCTCAAGGTAATCATAAAAATATAATCTGTTTTCGGTTTCATAAACAGAATCATTTTGAAATTTCAAAATAACCGAACCGAATTCACAAAAACTGTTATTCAAATCTTCAATCTCAAAAAAACTTTTAAAATCAGAAGTAAACTTAACCGCATCCGCATCCTTTAAGCCACCGATTTCGGGAATTGAATAGCAATCAAGCACTTTATTGTAAGATAAAAGAATTTTACCGTCTTTATATAATAAACCTCGATTAACAATATTCTTTAAAAATATGTTATCAGGATTATATTCAACCAAATCAATCGAATCCAAAATTTTCATATAATTTCCCCCCTCGAAATACATAATGTAAAAAAATTGGGCTGTTTTAAAATAAAACAGCCCAATAAAAATTACAAATAACTTAGAACTTTCCGGCCTTTGCAGCTTCTTCGATAGAAACAGCTGTTGAAACGGTCATACCAACCATAGGGTTGTTACCTGCACCGATAAGACCCATCATTTCTACGTGAGCAGGAACAGATGATGAACCGGCGAACTGTGCATCACTGTGCATACGTCCCATAGTATCTGTCATACCGTAAGAAGCAGGACCTGCAGCCATGTTATCGGGATGAAGTGTACGTCCTGTACCACCGCCTGAAGCAACTGAGAAGTACTTCTTACCCTTCTCAAGACGCTCTTTCTTGTATGTACCTGCAACGGGATGCTGGAATCTTGTAGGGTTGGTTGAGTTACCTGTGATAGATACGTCAACGTTCTCTTTCCACATGATGGCAACACCTTCGCAAACATCGTTAGCGCCGTAGCAGTTAACCTTTGCACGAGGTGAATTAGCATCCTTTGAGTAGCACTTTCTTGAAACTTCTTTAACAGTATTTGTATAAGGATCGTATTCTGTTTCAACAAAAGTAAATCCGTTGATACGAGAAATAATCTGAGCTGCATCCTTTCCTAAACCGTTAAGGATAACGCGAAGAGGTGTCTTACGAACACGGTTAGCTTTTTCAGCGATACCGTTTGCACCTTCAGCAGCAGCGAATGACTCGTGACCTGCAAGGAATGCAAAGCATTCTGTATCTTCTTCAAGAAGCATCTTGCCTAAGTTACCATGGCCAAGACCAACCTTACGTGTATCTGCTACAGAACCGGGAATACAGAAAGCCTGAAGACCTTCACCGATTGCAGCTGCAGCATCAGCAGCCTTGCGGCAGTTTTTCTTAATAGCAATAGCAGCACCTACTGTGTAAGCCCACTTTGCATTTTCAAAACAGATAGGCTGAATACCTTCGATAAGGTGGTAAACATCAATACCGGCAGCCTCTGTAATTTCTTTACATTCTTCAATTGAAGAGATACCGTACTGCTTTAATACAGCAAGAATCTGGGGCTCTCTTCTTTCATATGATTCAAATAATGCCATCTTTAGTCTCCTCCTTATTTAACTTCTTTATCAGTTCTGGGGTCAATAACCTTAACAGCATCAGCTACACGACCATACTGACCTGAAGCCTTTGTAAGAGCTGTATTTGCATCGTCGCCCTTCTTGATGAAGTCCATCATCTTACCAAAGTTGATGTACTTGTAACCAATGATTTCATCGTTCTCATCAAGAGCGATACCTGTAATATAACCATCTGTAAGTTCAAGGTAACGAGGGCCCTTCTTAAGTGTACCGTATGTTGTACCAACCATTGTACGGGTTCCCTTACCAAGGTCTTCAAGACCTGCACCGATAGCAAGACCATCTTCAGAGAATGCAGACTGTGTACGTCCGTATACGATCTGAAGGAAAAGTTCTCTCATTGCTGTGTTAATAGCATCACAAACAAGGTCTGTGTTAAGAGCTTCAAGGATTGTACGTCCGGGAAGAATTTCAGCTGCCATAGCTGCTGAATGAGTCATACCTGAACATCCTAATGTCTCAACCAATGCTTCCTGGATAATACCTTCTTTAACGTTTAATGAAAGCTTGCAGGCACCCTGCTGAGGAGCACACCAGCCCACACCATGTGTATAACCTGAGATATCGGTTACATCTTTAGCCTTAACCCATTTTGCTTCTTCGGGAATAGGCGCACAACCATGGTTTACACCCTGTCTTACAGAGCACATATCTTCAACTTCTTTTGAAAAAATCATGTAATTACTCCTTTCGATATATATATAATAATCGCAACAACTATTGTTACATAATTAACGAAAATAGTCCAGTATATTTTGTACTTAATTCTCCGTCTTTTTGATAATTTTTCCGTTATTTTTCCAAATGCTCTTTTCGGGAATAACACCGCGAACACAGGAAGTAGGATAAACATTACTGCATTTACCGATAACGGTACCGGGATTAAGTACACTGTTACAGCCGACTTCTACGTTATCGCCGAGCATGGCACCGAACTTTTTAAGTCCTGTTTCAATCTCTTCTCCCTCATTATGAACAACAACAAGCTTCTTGTCGCTCTTGACATTTGAAGTAATGGAACCGGCACCCATGTGAGCCTTAAACCCGAGAATCGAATCACCTACGTAATTGTAATGAGGAACCTGTACGTTATTAAATAAAATAACGTTCTTAAGTTCCGTTGAGTTACCGACAACAGCCTTGTTTCCTACAATTGCATTACCGCGAATAAATGCACACTGTCTTACGCTGGCTTCCTCACCGATAATGCAGGGACCTGCAATATAAGCGGAAGTAAATACTTCTGCAGACTTTGCAATCCAAACATTTTCACCGGCATAATCATACTTGTTCTTGGGAAGAGTCGGACCGATTTTTTTAATAATATCACCAATGTTGGGAAGCACTTCCCAAGGATAAGTGTATTCTTTCAAAAATTCACCGGCAATAGATTCCTCAAGAGAATAAAGATCGGAAATCTTAATATCTGCCATAAAAGCCTCCTTATTTAGAGGTGTAAAAAGAAGAAACATAAGCATAATCCCGTCTGATATCGGAAATTAAATTTTTCTCCTTTACACCATTAGTGTTTTTGATAACAAAATCATTCATTTTATCAAGGTATTCCTTGGCGGAAATCGAACCGTCAGCAACCATCGTAAGCCCAAGTTCCCAGCTTGCCGTAAGCTTGGGTTTTAAAAGAGAAGGAATACTTCTTCTGACGATACAATAAATCATTTCACCCATCTGAGTAGGCGTAATAATCTGTGTTTTCTTGTTAAGCGAAAGATATTCAATAGAAACAAGTTTCTTCAAAATCTCGGCACGAGTCGCACTGGTTCCTATGCCGCTGCCCTTAATCTGAGCACGCAAATCTTCATCGTCAATTAACTGACCTGCATTTTCCATTGCAAGAATAAGCGAACCGGAATTATATCTTTTGGGCGGTGAAGTCTTGCCTTCCTTAATTTCAAAATCACTTAAGGCAACCTTATTTCCTTTTTTCAAGGAAGCCACAAATTCCAGTCCCTCTTTGGAAAGTTTAGGCTCTTCATCCTTATCTTCGCTTTCTTCGGGTTCATCTTTCTTTTTGGCAAAAGAATAATTCATGCAGGAAAGATAACCTTCGCTTTGCAAAACACGGAAATTATAATAAAATTTTTCTTTATTTCTATCAAGTACCAATGCAACTTTTTTATAAGTGGCAGGCGGAAGAAAGATAGCCAAAAATCTTCTTGCAATTACTTCATAAACTTTCTTGTTTCTGTCGGATAATGAATTAAAATTATTCAATCCCTGTCCGGTAGGAATAATTGCATAATGGTCAGTTATCTGCTTGTCATTGGTATACTTGGATTTGCCGATACCCTTATATCCGCCCTTTTCAAGAATATACGATGCAATAGGCGCAACCGGAGCAAATCCCTTCAAGCCTGAAATGTTCTTATAAATTTCCTTGGCAATAGCCGAAGAAAGAACTCGTGCATCGGTACGAGGATAAGTAACAAGCTTCTTCTCGTAAAGTTCCTGTACTACGGCCAAAGTTTCATCGGGACTGATTTTAAAAAGCTTTGAACACTCATTCTGAAGCTCGGCAAGGTTAAATAAAAGAGGCGGATTTTTAGTCTCTTTTTTAGATTCAATACTGTCAACCAAGGCTTCATATCCTTGTTCGCATGAAGGCTCTTTTAAATAATCGATAAACTCATTGGCATCTTCAACCTTTAAAAAACCGTTCTCTTTATAAAGCTTATCACTTCCGAAATACTTGCTGCCTTCAGCGACACGCCATTCGCCCTTAACATATGCATCAAGAACGGGAAGCTTCGCAAGCACCCTGTAAAACGGAGTTTCTTTAAAGCGGCGAATCTCATCTTCTCTCTCAACAATCATGCCCAGTACGCATGTCATGACACGTCCTGCGGAAATGACAACTCTGTCCCTTTTAAGATAATCCTTAACGGAATAACCGTATTTCAAGGTAAGTGCCCTTGAAAAATTGATACCCATAAGATAATCGTCTTTAGCACGCAAATAAGCGGCATCGGCAAGATTGTCGTATTCGCTTAAATCTTTGGCTTCGCGAATACCGCGCAAAATTTCCTCATCAGTCTGAGAGTCAATCCAAACACGCTTTTTTGTTTTGCCCGTAACGTTCGCCATATCATCAACGAGACGATAAATATATTCTCCTTCACGTCCCGAGTCGGTGCAGACATAAATAGTTTCTACATCCGGTCTGTTCAAAAGAGACTTAACAATTTCAAATTGCTTTTTAACATTATCTATAACCTGGTATTTATAATTATCTGGAATAAACGGAATCGTATCAAAACTCCAGCGGCGATATTTTTCGTCATAAATTTCCGGATAACTCATTGTAACCAAATGACCGACACACCAAGTAACAACAGCCTCATCGCACTCAAGATAACCGTCATGTCTTGAAAGGTTTAAATTCAGTGCATGTGCAAATTGCTGCGCAACACTCGGCTTTTCGGCAATATATAAACTTTTTCCCATAAAAATCCTCAAAAACTACATATTTTCCAAGAAAATCAGATTTACATTATTCCTGATTTTACCGTCAAGAGTAAGCTTCTCATCAAATCTTCCCGAAGTGAAAAGATAAACATAATCGTAAGGTAAATGAGCACGTTTCGCGCAATATACAAGCCACTCGTAATCATCATACGAAACCATCGGCTTATCAAACTCGCATAATGCAAGTACCGATTTTCCGTCTTCACTCATGCCGACAATATCGATTGTGCCGGGCTTTCCGACCCATTTTCCGAAATCGTCAACCGTAATCGGAAGCTTGTTAAACGAATTAAGCTTTGCCATATATTCAAGACATACTTCATTGAAATATTTATTGGCGTATGTTCTAAGTCCCGGAAATACTATTGTTTTATAAAATTCTTCTACCGATAATGTTTCAAGTTCACTGGCATTTCGGTACATGAAGGAAAAATAAAAATCAACAAAATGATTGGCTATGGCGTATATACCTTTTTGCGTATATTCGTTATCTTCCGTTTCTACACTGTAAACCTTCTTAACAAGCTCAAGTTCCATAAGATTCTTAAGATAAACGCTGACCTTACTTCTTACAAAGCCCGTATGTTCACAAATTTCCAAAAGTTTTGTGCGTCCTTCACTTAACGCCGATAAAATAGTGCTATAAACAATCGGCTCTCTTAAAGACGAACCGATATAAAATTCATTATACTCATAGAGTAGCGATTTGTTTGATAAAATATTATAAATAATATTATCTTTTAATGACTTCTTCGGATCCATATAATTCCAAAGTCCCGGCAATCCTCCTAAAATAGACCATAAATAAACACATTCATCTATGGAATACATTGGAAAAAATTCTCTCATATTGTCAAAAGAAAGACCCTTAAGCTTTATAAAACCGCTTAATTCAAAAGCGGCATCACCGATTTTGGATACAAGCTGGTTTTCAACGAACATAACCGAAGAAGAAACAAGAATAAAAATAAATTCCTGATTATTCCATGAATTATGAACATACTCTATAAGTTCAGCCATGAAATTGGGGCTGGACTTGATTATGTTCTGAAATTCGTCAAATACAATTACTTTTTTCTGAGAATGTTTTCTGTTGAAAGCCTCGAAAATATCTTTATACTCGGGATATTTCAAGGTTTTTATCCCAAGTCTTGCAAGATACTGACCCATATGATACTTCTGATCTCTGTCTGAAGCAGGCTTCGCGCAGTAATAGAAACCGGGCTTATCAGCCATAAATTCTTTGATAAGCGCGGTTTTGCCGACATTTTTCTCGCCATAAAGCACCAAAATCTGTGAATTATCGCGATCATAATATGTATTTAAAGATTTTAATTCTAAATTCCGACCAATTAGCATACAAATTCCCTAGTACATTAAATAATTCTCAACAAATATTCCTCAATAGCTTCTTCACTCATGGGTTTACCAAGATAATAACCCTGAATCATATCACAATTAATGCTGTCGAGATAATCAAATTGTTCCTTGGTTTCAACACCTTCGGCAATAATTTCATATCCAAGCTTCTTAGACATTGAAATAATTGTCTCTGTAATAACTTTGGAAGGATTATCATTAAGAACCGTATCAATAAATGACTTGTCAATCTTTATTGTATCAACAGGTAAACCTTTCAAATAAGAAAGGGATGAATATCCGGTTCCAAAGTCATCAATGGAAACTTTAATTCCAAAATCGCGTAAAGCTTCCATCTTTTCGATAACAAGAGCCGAATCATCAATTAAAACAGATTCCGTAATTTCAAGTTCAAGTTCTTCTGTAGGCATATTATACTTTCTGACTATATTAATAACCTTACTTACGAAATCCGGTCTTCTGTATTGAATAGCTGAAATATTAATGGAAAGAGTGATGTTTACATCAAATTTCTTCTTCCATTCCATATGCGCACGGATAGCTTCTTCCAATACCCAGTCACCAATCGAAACGATAATTCCGTTCTTTTCCGCGATAGGGATAAATACGGCGGGACTTATGAAATTACCATCATCATCAATCCACCTGATTAATGCCTCAACACCTCTGATTTTCTTTGAATTGGCATAAAATTGAGGCTGATAGTTAAGGAAGAATTTCATCTTATGAACAGCTTCCTTAAGTTTAGACTCAATACTGATATTCGATAAAAATTCATTTAAAACAATCGTGTCGAAAAACTTAACAGGCTGTTTTGCTTCTTTGGCCTTAATAGTAACAATTTCGGCACTGTTTACAAGCTGAAGAGCATTATCCGCAGCTTCGGGATATTCAGCCACACCACAGGTTACCGAAAGAATAACCTCGTTACCGTCTGTAAGAGTCATGGGTGTACCAAGATGTTCTTTTATCGACGAATAAATATAATCTACCGCTCTGCTTCCTACAGGGTCGTAAATACCAAAAGCATATGTATCAGCATCAAATCGTGCTGCGATAACATTGTCATCCACGAATTCCTTTAAATAGAGACCGAAGTTCTGAATAACTTCATCGCCCATCAAAATACCAAGGCTATCATTAATCTTATGGAATTCATCGATATCAATAAGCATAACGCTGACGATAGATTTTTCTTTTTCCGCTTTCTCCAAAAAATCATTTAACTTGGTAATGAAATAGTTACGATTATATAATCCGGTCAAAGAATCGTAATACGCCATATACATAAGTTCATCGTAATAATTGTGATGCTTTGTTATATTTCTGAAGGTAATACATTTATTGACGACATGAGCATTCTCATCCAAATCAACGAATGTATGAATTTCAACCCATTCCTTCTTGCCTACCAATGCAACTTCACAACTATAGGATGCTATATTGTAATTTTCAGGGAAAAACAGTTCGCCGAGTTGATCTCTGTAATCTTCATCAATATAAGAAATCAGCTTTCGAACTTCAGAAAGCTCGGTAGGACGAAAATCAAAGAAATCGTCCCACCGACCAAATACTTTAACTGAGCCGAGATCGGGCTGAATATAAATAAATGCCCTGTTGGAATTCTCAACAATATTTCGAAACATCTTCTCATCGGCTTCAAGCTTTTGATTCATAGCCGTAAGAAGATCTAATTGATATCTAAGGTCGTCCATAACTACGCCCTTTCCCTAACCTAATACATTATAATTTCCGATATCCCCATAAAAGAAATTATTTGGCTGAAATATATCCTTTAGCCTTTAAAAGTTCAGCACATAAAACTGCGCCGCCGGCAGCACCGCGAACAGTATTGTGCGAAAGACCGACAAACTTAAAATCATAAACCGAATCTTCACGAATACGTCCGATTGAAACGCCCATTCCTCTTTCGAAATCTACGTCAAGCTTAACCTGAGGACGATTGTCTTCCTCAAGGTATTGAATAAACTGCTTGGGAGCTGAAGGAAGTGAAAGCTCCTGAGGAGCACCCGAAGCCTTCTTTAAAGCTTCAATAAGTTGTTCCTTGGTGGGCTTCTTCTTAAACTTAACAAATACTGCAGCTGTATGTCCGTTAAGAACAGGTACTCTGATGCACTGAGTTGTAATTACAAGACCTTCTTTCTTAACGATCTCGCCATTCTTTAATGTACCTAATATTCTTAAAGGTTCCTGCTCGCTCTTTTCTTCCTCGCCGCTTATGAAAGGAATAACGTTTTCAATCATTTCGGGCCAATCCTTAAATGTCTTTCCCGCACCGGAAATAGCCTGATATGTTGTAGCAATAACTTCGTAAGGCTCAAATTCGCTCCATGCCCACAAAGCGGGTGTATAACTTTGAATACTGCAGTTAGGCTTTACGCAAATAAATCCTTTCTTGGTACCGAGACGCTTTTTCTGTTCTTCAATAAGTCCGATATGATCGGAATTGATTTCCGGAACGATCATAGGAACATCTTTGGTCCATCTATGTGCCGAGTTATTTGAAACTACAGGAGTTTCTGTCTTGGCATAAGCCTCTTCGATAGCTCTAATTTCATCCTTGCTCATATCAACAGCACTGAAAACGAAATCAACTTCTTTGGCTACTTTTTCAACTTCGGTAACGTCCATAACAACAATTTTCTTAACTGCTTCGGGCATGGGAGTTGTCATCTTCCATCTGTCACCAACTGCTTCTTCATAGGTCTTGCCTGCAGATCTGGGACTTGCAGCAATAGTAGTTACTTCAAACCAGGGATGATTTTCAAGCAAAGAGATAAATCTCTGTCCTACCATACCGGTACCGCCGAGGATACCGACTCTTAATTTTGAACTCATAATTACTTTTCCTCCGATTTCTTTGTAGTAAGATTAAGGTATTCCTTATTAATGGAAATGACCTGTCTCATTGCTTCGAGCCCCGGAGCGCCGATCGTAAGTCGCTTCTCTACGCATGTTTTCAATGATATTTCCCCATAAACATCATCTTCAAACAGTTCGCTGAAAGTCTTCAGCTCATCTATGCTCAAATCGTCAATTGCACAGTCCTTCTCGAGACAAGCAAGAACAAGTCTGCCGATAACAGAATGTGCATCACGAAACGGCATTCCTTTTTTAACCAGATAATCAGCAGCATCTGTAGCATTTGTAAAACCTTTTGTTGCCGATGAAGCCATATTATCTTTCAAAAATTTAGTGGTTGAAAGCATTCCCGTAAAGAGAATCAGGCAATTGTTGACATTATCGATTGCATCAAATGTCATCTCCTTGTCTTCCTGCATATCCTTATTGTATGCAAGCGGGATACCTTTCATTGTGGTAAGCATTGAAATAAGTGCACCGTATACACGTCCGGTCTTTCCTCTGACAAGCTCAGCTATATCAGGGTTTTTCTTCTGAGGCATAATGGACGACCCTGTAGAATAAGCATCATCCAATTCTATGAAACGATATTCATTGGAATTCCAAATTATCATTTCCTCGCAGAATCTGCTTAAATGCATCATTATAATCGATAAAGCACTCAAATATTCAATAACATAATCTCTGTCCGAAACAGAATCCATACTGTTAAGAGTGGGACCATAAAATCCCAAAAGGTCGGAAACCATTTCTCTGTCCAACGGATATGTTGTACCTGCCAAAGCACCTGCTCCGAGCGGACAATAATTGGCTCTTTCATATATATCATGAAGACGCATTCTGTCTCTTTTAAACATTTCAAAATAAGCGCCCAAATGATGTGCCAATGTAACGGGCTGAGCCTTTTGAAGATGCGTAAAGCCCGGCATATACGTTTCAAGATTATTCTCGCAAATATTCAAAATAACATTCAATAAAGAAACAAGACATTCATCCGTAGAATTAATGGATTCACGTATAAACAAACGCATATCCAATGCAACCTGGTCATTTCGGCTTCTGCCGGTATGAAGCTTCTTTCCCGCATCACCGATTCTGTCGATTAGATTAGCTTCCATAAAAGAATGAACATCTTCATATTCATCGGTTATCAAAAGCTTTCCATTATGAACATCCTCAATAATCGAATACAAACCATCAATTATCTTGGTACCCTCTTCGGTAGAAATAATACCGGTTGCAGCAAGCATTTTCGCATGTGCAATTGAACCCAGACAATCACAATCGATAAGCCTTTTATCAAAATTTATTGAAGCATTAAAATTATATACAAGACGATCCGTTTCCTTGGTAAATCGTCCGCCCCAAAGTTGAGCCATAATACACTCCGTTCATTTTGTTAAATTTGGATTAAATAATATCACACTAAGTCGGAATTATCAATCAAAAAGTGAGCGTAAAGTGAGCGAAAATTGCCGAGAAAGAGACAAAAAATGATTCGATAGAGATTGTACAGTGTTTGTAAAATATATGTAAGTGATTGTACATACTCGTTTGGGAAAGTTCACGTCGTGCTTGCACGTAAGAGAACTTTCCCAAACGAGTATGTATAAGCGACGTAGTCGCGACCTCTAAATGCAAAGCATTTAGAGAACAATCACGTAGTGCAGTCGTTCCAAGTGGCATTTTCTACTTTTCGAAGAAAACATTATAATCGTCAGAGGATACTATTTCCCCTTGAAAATCCAATTGAAAAAAGACATGAGACATATATTCTTCTCGCAGTAAATCTGCATCTAACAATTCTACATTATCGCCGTCAGTTACTTCTTTGGTCAGCAATAACTTGGTTTCTTCAATAGTATTTGAGCCGGAAGGAACCGCAAACATCTTTATTGTATCCGGGCATCCACCTTCCCACTGAATCATAATGCCTTCTATCAGGGCCGCATCATACCAAAGTGCATCATCCAATACAGTTTCTTTGTTACAGTCAAAGAAAGTAATTTTAGTTATAATCGGTGCTTCTTCCGAAACAGTATAAACATATGTTGATTCAGTATTTGAATCTGTTCCCGGAATACTTATGTTTTCAGTTTCATAGTCTGTAGCGGATTCATCCGGAAAATATGTTTTTTCTGTAATATCCGATATTTCCGAAACCTTACTGTTCTCATACTTAATTTTTCTATCAGCTTTAATCAGATTAACAGAAAGAATAACTGATAAAATGATAAGGATAACCACTACCGTACCGCATGCTATCAGTACATGTTTGTATTTGTCAGGTTTTTCCTCGCCTTCTTTTTCTTCAATTTCAAGCGATATTTCCAAAATACTATTTATACACTCTCTGTTTACTCCAATAGGAATTGATTTACCACTTTCCCATTTTGAAACCGCCTGTCTGGATACCCCTAGCATATTAGCCAATTCTTCCTGAGACATATTTTTAGCAACTCGAGCTTGCTTAATAATTTCACCGGTCGTCATACTATTATCCTCCTTCTTTTCATGGTAAAATATAGCCCGCAACCATGGTTGCGAGCCACCAACTTGTGTCAACTGCCTCAGTTGCTTCATTAATTCTCCTCAAAAAAAATAGCGGGAAATTTTTCCCGCCTACGGTGATCCAAAGAGCCAATCGCTCAGATCAATATTATAATACCCTAAGTGGTTAACTTTTTCAAGTCTTAGTTCAAGTACCTATATCTGTATTTCGCTAATTCCGCTATGCTGCTCTCCATAAAATGATACCTTCCTGCTCTATATTTTTGTAATAAGGAAGCGTCTTTTTCCATTCATTGTAATTTTGTAATTCGATTTGAACAGTTGAGAGTGTAACACCGCATTCAAGCTCGTAATCTACAACTATATCTATCATTCTGTCATGCATCTGCTCATTGCGGTCATCCCTTAAAATCACTGCAATATCTGCATCAGATTCATCTGTTTGATCTCCTCTGGCATAAGATCCATACAAAACAATCTTCTCCAGATTCTCACCATATATTTCATATAAAGCCTGGCACATTCGATGTAATACTTTGAATAATTTAGGATTATTGGCACGAACATCAGCTGTTTTTCTCCAATTACGATAATTACCATTCTTTACACGTGCATCCTCCGGATACTTAACATCTTTAGGTATCAACCACTGATTTCCGATCTTTTCTCCAACAAGTTTTCCATATGTCAACAATCTTCTGATATGCCCGGTATCTTTTCCTACAATCTTTGAATATTCTGAAACAGTATAATAATCATTCATAATGAAACCTCTTTTCGTTATTGACATTAGCACGATGTCGTGCTTTTGTCAATATTAGTGCATTCCCCCCAAAAAACATCATTCTTTTTCCACAGAAAAAAGCCCAAGAACAACGAAAATGGAACAGCCCCCTTTACGGGGAGCTGTTCCATTTTGGTCGCCGGATTATATTTTTAAAGCTCCCGGCCGGATTCGAACCGGCGACCTACGCATTACGAATGCGTTGCTCTACCAGCTGAGCCACGGAAGCATTAGCAACATCAAACATTATATATGCTTGATGTTGATTTGGCAAGTTAATTATGACAATTCGTGAATGAACAAACCACTTCTGAGCTTAGGTTCAAACCATGTTGATTTCGGAGGCATTAAAAGACCGGCATCCGCAACATTAAACAATTCCTGAATTGATGTGGGATACATGGAAAATGCCACTACGCAATCAGTATCAATACGTCTTTTAAGTTCCTTAACACCTCTTATGCCGCCGACAAAATCAATACGCTTATCGGTTTTGGGATCTTCTATGCCGAGAACGGGATTTAAAATATTGTTCTGAAGAATAGAAACATCAAGCCCCAAAATGGGATCTTTTGAAGTAAATTCGGGCTTAACATTTAAAACATACTCTTTATCCCCAAGAAGCATAAAAATTTCACCCTTCTTGGAAGGCTTTGCTTCATCATAAGGCTTTTCGGAAATATCGAATACTTCGGAAACCTTGGAAACAAATTCTTCTTCCGATAAACCGTTCAAATCCTTAACCACACGGTTGTAGTCCATAATCATAAGTTCGGAATCGGGAAAAGCTACGCTTAAGAAAAAATTATATTCGGCATTTTCGTCGATAACGGAAGCTTCTTCTCTTCTCTTCATTGAAACTTTAAAAGCCGAAGCACAACGGTGATGACCGTCGGCAATATACATGGATTCCTTCTTGCCGAAAGCATCTGTAATAAACGCAATATCTTCAGGACTGTCAATAAGCCAGGTTGTATGCTTAATGCCATCATCCGAAGTAAACGAATAAAGGCAATCGGTTGCTTTTATTTTGGCAAACATGCTCTTTATGGAATCATCATTTCTAAAAGCCAGAAAAATGGGGCCTGTTTGCGCATTACAGGTATCAACGTGTCTGATGCGGTCGGCTTCCTTGTCGGCACGGGTGTTTTCGTGCTTTTTAATAATATTGTTCTTGTAATCAAGAACACTGGCACAGCATACAAGTCCTGTCTGTGCGCGGCCGTCCATAACCTGCTCATACAAATAATAGAAAGGAGCCGAATCCTTAACAAACTGACCGTTTGAAATCATATTTTGAAGAAGTTCTAAAGCCTTGTCATATACACAATCCGCATAAGTATCAACCGAATCGTCAAACTGGGTTTCCGCACGGTCGATGTTCAAAAAAGAAAGCGGATTTTTCGAAACGACTTCTTTGGCTTCAGCGCGATTATAAACATCATAAGGTAAAGCGGCAATATCCTTTTCGAGGCCGGCTTTGGGTCTTATAGCATTAAAAGGTTTGATTAAAGCCATAACATTCACTTCCGTTTTGAGAAACGGATTATCCTTTCGTAAGATAATAATACGTCAAAAGAAAAAATATCCCCGCTTGTTATCTTAACAAACGGGGATAAAATATCAAGTCAATTACTTAACTTTTCTAACCTTGTAAACACCATCGATAGTTTCAAGTTTCTTAATGATATCGTCTGATACGGGTGTTTCAACATCAAGCATAGTATAAGCAACTTCGCCTCTTGACTTATTTACCATGTTAGCAATGTTAATTCCTTCATCGCCGAATGTTGCGGTAAACTTAGTAATCATATTTGCTGTATTGGTATGGTAAATGGCTACACGGCCTGCATCATTGCAAATACCAAGATCAACGTTAGGATAGTTTACTGAGTTAACGATATTACCGTTCTCGATAAAGTTCATCATTTCGTTAACTGCCATCTTAGCACAGTTATCTTCCGATTCTTCCGTAGAAGCGCCGAGGTGAGGAATTGCAATAACGCCATCCATACCTGCTGTACGGGCATTCGGGAAGTCTGTAACATACTTTCTGATCTTGCCTGACTTAAGTCCTTCTTCAAGAGCATCGTCATCAACGAGAAGGTCTCTTGCAAAGTTAAGGATGATAACTCCGTCCTTCATCATTGAGATTGTTTCCTTGTTGATCATCTTCTTGGTGTTAACCTTGGGATCATCATTTTCAATAAGCGGAACATGAACGGAAATATAATCACAAGTAGAGAAAATTTCTTCTCTTGTCTTTACATGATGAATATCTCTTGAAAGGTTCCAAGCTGCATCAATTGAAATATAAGGGTCGCAACCGTAAACATCCATACCAAGATGCTTGGCTGCATTGGCAAGAGGTCCGCCTATGGCACCAAGACCGATGATACCAAGCTTCTTACCCTTAATTTCGGTACCGGCAAACTTGCCTTTTCCTTTTTCAACAAGCTTAGAAACATTTTCGTCATCTTTAATGGTCTGAACAAAATCAATACCACCGATAACATCACGGCTTGCAAGAAGCATACCGCAAATAGCAAGTTCCTTAACACCGTTAGCGTTAGCACCGGGAGTATTGAAAACAACAACACCCTTCTTGGCAAGTGAATCAAGAGGAATATTGTTAACACCGGCACCGGCACGAGCTACACATAAAAGTTTATCTGAAAACTCCATTTCATGCATTACGGCACTTCTTACAAGAATACCTTCCGCATCATTAACATCTTCTGTCTTCTCGTAATTATCCGAAAACTCGTTAAGACCAACTGCGGCAATCGGATTGAGGCAATTATATTTATACATTATTATGCGTTCTCCTTTTCATATTTGGTTAAGAATTCAACCAAGGCTTCAACACCTTCGATAGGCATAGCGTTGTAAATGGAAGCACGAAGACCGCCAACGCTCTTGTGACCCTTAAGGTTATCAAAACCTGCAGCCTTTGTAGCGGCAACAACAGCAGCATCCTTATCTGCATCACCTGTAACAAAAGGAACATTCATAAGTGAACGATACTGCTTTTCAACCGTACCCTTGAATAACTTGCTTGAATCAAGGAAATCGTAAAGAACTTTGGCTTTCTTTTCGTTGATTTCGTTCATCTTCTCAAGACCGCCAATGCTCTTTAAGTACTTAAATACCTTACCGCATACGTAAATAGCCCAGCAGTTAGGTGTGTTGTACATGGAACCGTTATCTGCATGAGTATCATATCTTAAATAAACGGGAACCTTAGCATCTACATCGTTTCTGATTAAATCTTCTCTGATAATAACAATAGCAAGACCTGCAGGTCCGATGTTCTTCTGAACACCACCGTAAATCATACCGTAATCCGATACGTTGCAGGGACGGCTTAAAAACATTGAAGACTGGTCAGCTACAAGAATCTTACCCTTTGTATTGGGAAGATTCTGGAAAGTAGTTCCGTGAATAGTTTCATTTTCGCAAATATATACATAGTCAGCGTCATCATCAACAGGAAGATCCGAGCAGTCGGGAATATAGCTGTAATTCTTGTCTTCACTGGAAGCAATTACATTAACCTTTCCGAACTTCTTAGCTTCTGAAGCAGCCTTCTTGGACCATGCGCCTGTAACGATATAATCAAATACACCGTTCTTCATTAAGTTAAGGGGAATCATTGAAAATTGAAGAGTTGCTCCACCTTGAACAAATAAAACTTTGTAATTATCGGGGATATTCATAAGCTCTCTCAAATCAGCTTCAGCTTCATCTGCGATAGTCTGAAAAACCTTAGATCGATGAGACATCTCCATTACACTCATTCCGCTTCCTTTATAGTCAAGAAGCTCAGCCTGAATTTCCTCAAGTACAGGTAAAGGCATTGTGGCAGGACCTGCCGAAAAATTGTAAACTCTGGACACCTTTTTCATCCTCCTTAAAATATTTTAAATTTATGATATAAGTTTAACAAAGTCTAGTCAAGAATAAAACACGACTAAAAATTAACTAAATATAAATAACTATTAGTAAATAATTACGGGAAACCCAACATAAACGTTATCAAAAATCACTTTTGCGTCATCGTATGATAAATTTATGCAACCTCTTGAACCATGTTCCAAATATCTTTCCCCGCCAAAAGAAGGCTGCCACGAAGCATCGTGAAGACCTATTCCTTTATAAACCGGCATCCAGAACGAAACCGGCGAAGCATATCCCTGGCCTTTTAATACAACATCGGTTCTTTTTGCGTATACTGAGACAATCATCTTGGGAGTAGCCCACTTTTTTGAGGGCATACCGGTCACAACATCCGTCTCAAGCAACAATTTGCCATCCTTTATAAGATAAAGCTTCTGTAATAAAGTATCAACCTCAATAAAGTCTTGTCCGACGTCTCTTTTTCCCTTGGAAAAGCTCTCTTTAAGATACTTGGGCGTATGTATTTCTTTAATGCCGTTAATAACAGCGTTAAAAAAATACTCCTCTTCGGCTTTCTTGTCCAAAAGCGTTCCACGTTCGACGTAATCGACATATTTTTCTTCACCGAAAAACGTAGTGTATTTAACGGGAAGCGTTACAGTGTCGTATTCGTCGCATAAATTGTCAATGTATTCCGTGATCTTCTCTTCGGCCAAAGAAAAATTGCCTTTATCATCGTAAATAAAGTTTCCTTCTTTATCCACCCGAAGAAATTCTCTTAATACCTTTTCATCGATATAGATTTTTTCATCGCCCATATCGTAAACAAGCTTTGTTTCAAGATATTTCTGAAGCTTATCCCATTCATTAAGTGCAGACTTCATGTCATCCGACAATTCATCCTTATAAAAATACTCATCGGATACGGAAACTACACCTCCGGTGTATTTAAGTCCGTCAACTACATTAAGTAGCCTGTTTTCATCAAAATGCAGAGGATAATTCTCATACAAATGATATCCGTCGGTATCTGAATAAATATAAACTTCAGCAGAACCCTCATTCTCATACACGGAACAAATATTCAATGAAGATACGACGCTTGAAAGCTTCTTTTCGTCACAGGAAATCGAAGGTTCGATATAATACCTGTTATCACCGGAAAGTAATGAATATCCCCACAAAAGCGGGTTTTGTTCATTAAATATGGAAGTTAATTCATCGGAAAAATCAACATTAAAATCATAATCCGATGAAGTAATGTAATAACGTTTCTTTTCACTGTCGACAATCGTAATAACCGGATTGTTATAATACTCGCATAAAATATCGTTAATCTCGGAAACGGATTTGCCGGTACAATAAACGTCATTAATATATGTTCCGTAAGAAAATCCTGATTTATACAAGCAGAATAATCCTATGTAAAAAGAAACAAAAACAGCAATAACAACAATAACCCCAAGCCATATTTTAAAAGCTTTTTTCATCGTATATTATTTTTCGTTTAAATCCTTTTCATCAAATACATCACTTAAAGGCTTTCCTCCGGGAACCATCGGAAATACCTTATCATCTTCATTAATTACGCACTCAATAACTGCGGGTTTCTTATTCTTAATGGCAGCGGTAAGTGCGGGTGCAAACTCTTCTTTCTTGGTAACAAGATAAGCATCACAGCCAAGTCCCTTTGAAACAAGCTGGAAATCAACCTTATCATTTAATACTGTCTGTGAATATCTGCCTTCATAGAACAATGTCTGCCACTGACGAACCATACCAAGAACATGATTGTTGATAACGATCTGAATAATCGGAATATCAAAGCGAGAAGCTGTAGCAAGCTCGTTCATGTTCATACGGAAGCATCCGTCACCGGCAATATTAATACAAATCTTATCGGGGTTTCCGACCTTGGCACCGATACAAGCGCCGAGACCATATCCCATCGTTCCCAAACCGCCTGAAGAAAGGAATGTTCTGGGAGCCGTATATTTATAATACTGAGAAGCCCAAATCTGATGCTGACCGACATCAGTTGTAATAATTGCTTCGCCCTTTGTAATACGGTCGGTTTCTTCGATTACGTAAGGACAGGTAAGCTTTGTGCGGTCATAATCAAGCGGGTATTTCTCTTTAAGACCCTTAACAAATGACATCCATTCACTATGCTCGGACTTTTCAAGCTTGGCATTTATTTTGCCCAAAACTTCCTTCAAGTCTCCTACAACCGAAGCTGATGTTTTAATATTTTTATTAATCTCGGCTGCATCAATATCGATGTGAATTACTTTGGCCTTATCCGCAAACTTGCTTACATTTCCGACTACACGGTCTGAAAATCTTGCACCTAAAGCAATAAGCAAATCGCAATCGCTTACACCGAGATTGGAAGCTTTTGTTCCGTGCATACCGATCATTCCGGTATATCTTTCGTCATAACCGTTGAATGCACCTTTACCCATTAAAGTATCGCAAACGGGAGCATCGATTAATTCGGCAAACTCTTTTACTTCCTTGGACGCACCGCTTATGATTGCGCCGCCGCCAAGATAAATGAAAGGCTTTTTGCTTTTCTTGATAAGTGAAATAACTTTATCAATATCTTCCTCGGTATATCTTGATACTTTCTCGGGAATTTGAGGCTTCATGGGAGTAAACTCACATTTTGCGGCAGTAACATCCTTGGTAATATCTACAAGCACAGGACCGGGACGACCGCTCTTTGCGATAAAGAATGCCTTTCTTAACGTATCAGCCAAAGTCTTTACGTCTTTAACAATATAACCGTGCTTGGTAATAGGCATTGTAACACCGGCGATGTCAACTTCCTGGAATGTATCTTTTCCAAGCCAGGGAAGAACAACGTTGGCGGTAATTGCAACCATGGGAACGGAATCCATATAAGCCGTTGCAATACCTGTTACAAGGTTTGTAGCACCGGGGCCTGATGTTGCCATACATACACCGACTTTACCGGTAGATCTGGCATATCCGTCTGCTGCATGAGAAGCACCCTGTTCATGAGAAGTCAAAATGTGCTTAATTTCACTGTGCTTATACAAAGCATCATATACATTTAAGATAGTACCGCCCGGATATCCGAACACGGTATCTACGCCCTGCTCTTTTAAACATTCAACTACGATTTCGGAACCTGAAAGTAACATAAGTTTATCTCCTTAAATTTTTACTTTAATACTGCTCCTGTTGCCGCACCGGTAACAAGATCACGATAACGCTTAAGATATCCCGATACTTCATTTACGCGAGGCTTCCAGTTTTCTTTACGTTTATTTAATGTTTCATCATCAACACATACTTCGATAAGGTTGTTGTTAATATCAATATGAATCATGTCTCCTTCTTCAACAAAAGCAATGGGACCGCCTGCGTAAGCTTCCGGACAAACATGACCGATAGACGCACCTCTTGAAGCGCCCGAAAATCTGCCGTCTGTAATCAATGCAACAGTTGAGCCAAGACCCATTCCGGCAATAGCAGATGTAGGATTTAACATTTCTCTCATTCCGGGTCCGCCCTTGGGGCCTTCGTAACGAATAACAACAACATCGCCTTCAACAATCTTGCCGCCCTTAATGGCACTTATGGCATCTTCTTCACAATCAAATACTCTTGCGGGGCCTGTATGTTCCATCATTTCGGGAACTACGGCAGAACGCTTTACAACACTGCCTTCAGGTGCTAGATTACCCTTTAATACTGCGATACCGCCGGTCTTTGAATAAGGATTGTCTATAGTTCTTATAACCTCGGGATTATAGTTAACGGCATTTTCAATATTCTCGCCCAATGTCTTTCCCGTACATGTCATGACTTCGGTATGAAGAAGGTTAAGCTTTGTAAGCTCCTTCATAACTGCATATACACCGCCCGCTTCATTCAAATCTTCCATATAAGTAGGACCTGCAGGTGCAAGATGACACAAATTGGGGGTCTTTGCCGAAAGTTCGTTAGCAATATCAAAGTTAATTTCAACGCCTGCTTCATGAGCAATAGCGGGAAGATGAAGCATAGAGTTTGTGGAACATCCCAAAGCCATGTCAACCGTAAGAGCATTCAAAAATGTTTCTTTGGTCATAATATCTCTGGGGCGAATATTCTTTTCGACAAGCTTCATGATCTGGTTTCCGGCATGCTTTGCAAGCTTTATTCTGTCGCTGTAAACTGCGGGAATTGTTCCGTTTCCTCTAAGTCCCATACCGATTGCTTCGGTAAGACAGTTCATTGAATTGGCTGTATACATACCCGAACATGAACCGCATGTAGGACAAACCTTCTGTTCAAATTCGCATAATTCACACTCAGTAATCTTGTCTGCGGCAAAAGCACCTACTGCTTCGAACATGGATGAAAGACTTCTCTTCTCACCTTTGACATGACCGGCAAGCATAGGTCCTCCGGAAACAAAAATTGTGGGAATATTAAGTCTTGGGGCTGCCATAAGTAAACCGGGAACATTCTTATCACAGTTGGGAACCATAACAAGGCCGTCAAACTGATGAGCACGAGCCATACATTCTGTCGAATCACAAATAAGATCTCTTGTAACCAATGAATACTTCATTCCGACATGACCCATTGCAATACCGTCACATACGGCAATTGCGGGGAACACAACAGGCATACCGCCTGCCTCGGCAACACCGAGTTTAACCGCATCAACAATTTTATCAAGATTCATATGACCGGGAACGATTTCGTTATAGGAAGAAACAATTCCGATCATAGGTTTTTTAAATTCTTCTTCGGTAAATCCCAAAGCATTAAACAAACTTCTGTGAGGTGCCTGCTGTGCACCGACTTTTACATTATCACTGCGCATATTTGTTCTCCTTTATATTCTTTGTGCAATCAATTTACCCATTTCACTGCAGCCGACCTTCGTCATGCCGTCACTGTAAATATCGACTGTTCTAAAACCGTCCTTCAAAACCTTCTTGACAGCATCTTCAATTGCATCGGCTTCCTTTAACAAGTCAAGACTGAATCTTAACATCATGGCCGCACTGAGAATTGTAGCAATAGGATTGGCTATATCTTTTCCGGCAATATCGGGAGCCGAACCGTGGCTGGGCTCATAAAGACCGAACTTGGTCTCGTTTAACGAAGCACTTGAAAGCATTCCGATTGATCCGGTAATCATGCTCGCTTCATCAGATAAAATATCGCCGAACATATTCTCGGTAAGAATTACATCAAATTGAGAAGGATCCTTTACAAGCTGCATTGCACAATTGTCAACAAGCATATGTTCAACCTTGACTTCGGGATAATCCTTGGCCACTTCGTTTACGACTGCACGCCACAATCTTGAAGAATCAAGAACGTTGGCCTTATCTACACTTGTAAGTTTACGATTACGCTTCATCGCAATTTCAAAAGCTTTTATCGCAACTCTTCTGATTTCGCGTTCATCATAAACCAAAGTATCGGTAGCCTTTCTGAACCCGTCAACTGTCTCGGTTTTTCTTTCGCCAAAGTAAAGACCGCCGGTAAGCTCTCTTACAATAATAAGGTCAAAACCGTTTTCACTTGTCTCTTTCTTAAGAACACATGCATCGGAAAGTTCCTTATACAAAAGAGCCGGTCTTAAGTTGGCAAATAATCCAAGCTCTTTTCTGATTCTAAGCAAACCTGCTTCAGGTCTTAAAGAAGGTTCAAGTTTATACCAGGGAGAAGTATTTGTATCACCGCCGATTGAACCCATCAAAACGCAATCCGCAGCCTTGGCGGTCTTTACAGCTTCATCGGTTAGCGGAACACCGTATGCATCAATTGATGCACCACCCATCAAAATATCGGTATAAATAAATTCATGACCGAATTTCTCTGCGACCTTGTCCAATACGATTTTGGCCTGAGAAACAATTTCCGGTCCGATCCCATCGCCGGGAATGCAGGTAATGTTAACTGTCATAACTTCCTCCGTTATTATTTATTACTACATCGAATTAAAGCGTAAAACTGTATTATTGACATATTAGTATAATAATCTATCAATTTCAAGAGTTTTATACACAAATAAAATCGTTCAAACCTACCTTTTTGCGAAAAAAAGTCCATAGCGTACACTATGGACTCATAAAGCATATATGACAAAAGAAAATCAAACCGATTATTCAGCCTTCTCAACCTGAGCGATTGATGACTTATTCATGGGAATACGGCAGTTCTTATTGTTACCGAATTCAACAATAACAGTATCATCCGAAATATCAATTACTACTCCGTAAAAGCCTGAGCTTGTAAGAATTGAATCACCGATTTCAAGAGCTGAAAGCATAGCGCTTGTTCTCTTCTGCTCCTTCTTCTGAGGTCTGATAATCATAAAATAGAAGAAAATACCGAGAATAGCGAATGAAATAACCAAGCTGATTAATGATGCGGCTGAACCTTCTGCAGGTGTTGCTGTAGCTAATAAATTAAACATTAATAATGTCCTCCTAAATAATTCTGCCTTGTTATAATACCTAATCTTCGAAAAATTTACAATAAAAATTCAATAAATTAATCAATTAAGCATTAATTTCATTGGAAGCCATGTTCTCAAGCTTTATCTTCTTGTAAGCACAAAATCTTCCTTCATCCAAAGCATCTCTGATTTCAGTCATCATAGTGTTATAAAAATACAAATTGTGAAGCACGCACAAACGCATACCGAGCATCTCTCCTGCCTTCAAAAGATGTCTTATGTAAGCACGTGAATAACTTGTACAGGCAGGGCATCCGCAACCGGGCTCAATCGGTCTCATATCCTTTTCAAACTTTTGATTGAAAAGATTGATTTTACCGAAATTGGTATATACATGACCGTGTCTTCCGTTTCTTGAAGGATAAACGCAATCAAAGAAATCCACGCCTCTCTCGACACCTTCGAGAATGTTTGCGGGAGTACCGACACCCATAAGATAAACAGGCTTATCCTTGGGAAGATAAGGAACTACACTGTCAAGCACCCGATACATCTCCTCGTGAGATTCACCGACCGCGAGTCCGCCTACAGCATAACCGTCAAGATCGAGTTCTCTTATGACCTTGGCATGCTCGATACGAATATCATCATAAACACCACCCTGATTTATACCGAACAAAAGTTGATACTTGTTAACGGTATCTTCAAGAGAATTGAGGCGTCTCATTTCAACCTGACATCTTTTAAGCCATCTCGTGGTTCTCTCTACGGATTCTTTCACATAACTTTTTTCGGCAACGCTCGAAGGGCATTCGTCAAAAGCCATGGCTATTGTCGAACCGAGGTTGGATTGAATCTGCATACTTTCCTCGGGACCCATAAAAATAATGCGTCCGTCTACATGCGAATGGAAAGTAACACCTTCTTCTTTAATTTTACGAAGACCTGCAAGGGAAAATACCTGAAATCCGCCCGAATCGGTAAGAATCGGTCGATCCCAGTTCATGAATCTGTGAAGACCGCCAAGCTCTTTTATGAGCTTATCTCCGGGTCTTACATGAAGATGATAGGTATTTGAAAGTTCTACCTGTGTATTAATAGTCTTTAAATCCATCGTAGAAACTGCACCCTTAATAGCAGCCACTGTTCCTACATTCATAAATACAGGAGTTTGAATGGTACCGTGCACGGTTTCAAACTCGGCACGCTTGGCCATTCCTTCTGTTTTCAAAATCTTGTACATACTTATTGTAATTCCTCAATAAATTCTTCAAGTGTTATGTCATTCTCCATAATGTATGTGGCAGCTTCAACACCGACATATCTGAAATGCCAGGGCTCGTAGTCGATACCTGTTACATACTCTTTGCCCCTTGGATATCTTAAGATAAAACCGTACTTCATACCGTTTTCTTTAAGCCATTTGCCGGCAGCAGTATCGCCGAACTGATAATCCAATGTGGCATGGTTGGGAGTTACAATATCAAACGCAAGACCTATCTGATGCTCCGAAGCGCCCGGAACGGTAACAAGTCTTGAAGCCTCCTTGTAGGCATCGATATATGATAATCCCTTAGACATATAAAGGTTAATTTTCCTGTCAAATAAAGTAGTCTGAAGCTGATAATCTCTGTAAGGAGAACATACCATCAAACTGACATTGTCCTTCTTGGCATCAGAAAGCATCGTAATAAGAATGTCTTTTACTCTCTCATCACACTTCATCGAGCCCGAAATAGTTGCAAGAGGAACTTCATAATCGGGTAAAATGGGATGAGTCTTGTTTACAAGAACGAGATTCCATGCATCTTTGTCAAAAGAAGAAGTATCGGCTACGGAACTCTTCTCCAAAATGGTTCCGCCGTAAAAATCGTCAATGGTAAATGTCTCGATATCATCGGTATATGACAAGGCAGTAGCCAAATCATTGGAAACAATATCGGAATCTTCTATCCATTCAATTTCCGATTCATCCGTTCCTTTAATATTCTCAACCGTAATGGTATCGACTGACGCTACGGAAACATTGTCGGCAACGGAATTCAAATAAATTTCATCCTCGCTTAATTCATCGGGAAATGCAAAGCTTGAACTAATAAAGAAAAATACAAGACAAAGTAAAATAGTAATGTATCTTTTACCGTTACTGACAAAATGCATGAAAAATCTGTGTGCAAGAATTAAAGTCCCTGCCAAAAGCAGGAACAACGGAGTTAAAAACTTTATTCTTTTTGATGCCCTTGCAGCATTTGCAACGACTTTGTCACTAAAAGTTCGGTTCACTTCAGACCTTCTACACATTTAGCACCATTCCTCAATTTATACCCATACCAATTATCATAATAGCACAGCATCGAAAAATATGCACTAAATATTCTACATAATTTTAATTTTTTAACAATCAGATACAATACATAGTTTTTTTTGACATAACCCCTTAAGAATGATAATCTACCAATTAGGGATTTCTTTTTAAAAAATACATATAAACAATTAACTTATTGTTATTAAAGAGGCTAAATATGAGTTCAGTTTTCGGAAACACATTTAAAGTGTCGACATACGGAGAATCACATGGAAAAGCAATCGGATGCATTATTGATCATGTACCCTCAAATATTCCCTTATGCGAAGATGATTTTAAAATAGCCATGGCATTAAGACGTCCATCCGACAATGTCTTCTCTACAACACGTAAAGAAGACGATAATGTTTTGATTTTGTCCGGTGTTTTCGAAGGCAAGACAACGGGAACTCCGATTTCTTTGATTGTTTATAATAACGATGCACATTCATCGGACTACAATGCAATCAAAGATTTATTCAGACCCTCTCACGCCGACTATACTTATGACTGTAAATATAATATCCGTGATTACCGCGGTGGCGGACGTTCTTCCGGACGTGAAACCGTAGCAAGAGTTGCCGCAGGAGTTGTCGCCGAGAAAATTCTTTCGGCAATAGGAACAACGGTAATCTCCTACACTTCGTCGATAGGTCGCATCGAATCGCCTTTGACAGATATTGATTTTTCTTTTGCCACATCAACAAGAATGCCCGATAAGGAAGCCGACAGACTGGCCAAGGAATACATGGAAGAAATTTCCCAAAATGCCGATTCCGTTGGCGGAACAATCACTACTGTGATTAAGGGACTTCCCAAGGGAATAGGTGAGCCGGTATTTGATAAGCTCGATGCCGTTTTGGCTCATGCAATAATGTCGATAGGTGCTGTTAAGGCAATCGAATTCGGTGACGGAATATTGGGAAGCAGGTCTTTGGGAAGCGAATTTAACGATATGATGTCCAAGGATTGCGAAAATCTTTTTATGACCAACCACAACGGCGGTATCTTGGGCGGAATCTCAAACGGAAACGACATAACAATAAAAGCCTTCGTCAAGCCGACTCCTTCAATCGGTAAATCTCAGGAAACGGTTGACAAAGACTTAAATAATGTTTCGGTAAATATACCCGGACGACATGATGTATGCATCGTTCCAAGATGCGTTGAAGTCGTAAAATCCATGGTTTCAATAGCATTGACAGATATGATATTCGAAAACATGTCATCCGATATTAATAATGTAATCAAGCTTTATCGTTAAGTTTATGAAAAATAATACAATTGGGTTTAGGAACATTCATCATGGGACCGTTTAAAATAATGGTCCCTTTTTCCATGTCTACATTAAAGAATGACAATGTATCCGAATCATGGTTAAGCGAAACAAGATGCTTGTTATCCGGGAAAAGTGTTGCATCCTTCGGATACTCTCCGCTTACGGGAAGACAGAAAATCTTTTCAAGCTTACCGTCACCCGCAATCGAGAATACCGCAGCGGAATTATCACCGGCATTTGAAGAAATCAGATACTTATAATCGAGTGAAATCTTCAAAGCGCTTGCTGCGGAACCTGCGGAATGATATTCGTTGGTTGTAGAGATAGTCTGTATTTTTTCAAAAGAAGGATTACCGTTGGCAATCTCTTTGTACTCATAAACATCGATATAGCATTTCAGTTCATGCACAATGTAAAGATATTTTCCGTCTTTGGAAAGCTTAATATGTCTGGGAGCAGACTCCTGCTCGCTTCTAATGATATCTACAAGACGTAATTTCTTGGAAAACTTATCAAGTGAATAAACATTTACATGATCCATTCCAAGATCGGCAGCGAGAAGGTACTTGTCATCTCTTGTCATCTTTACGCAATTAACGTGAGGACGATAATTTCTGTCGGCTACAATACCCATACCTTTTAAGTAAATCTCATCGGTAATCTTTCCGACCGCACCGTTACTTCCTAAAGAAAGCATCGTAATCTTTCCGTCATGATATCCGGCAACGAACAAAAACTTGTCATCATACGAAGTTGAAAGATAACAGCCTCTCATACCGTTTATGGAAGCCTTATTAATCTTCTCAAGATTACCGTCATCCAAAACCTTATAAGATTCAACACCCAAATCGGTAATGGAATAAAGATATTTACGGTTATGTGAGATTGTAATATAGGAAGAATTCGAAACCATAACCTGATTTTTAAGTGAAAATCTTCCCTTCTTCAAATCAACATCGAAAACTGAAATACCGTGTTTGTCTTCCTGTGTATACGAAGAAACATAAGCAATATATTTAGCCATAGACATCATTAACTCCTTTTCACGAGACTTACATCAAGATGGTTGGAAATTGCCTGTTCCAAAAGTTTCGGATCGATAGGCTTGGTAAGATAATCGCAAAAGCCTTCATTCAAATAATAATCTTTCATTCCCGAAATAGCATTTGCGGTAAGAACAATGATTTTTGTGTCCTTCGAAGCCGCATTCTCACACTCTCTGATCATGTGCATGGCCTCAATTCCGTCTTTCTCGGGCATCATATGATCCATAAGAATCAAATCGTATTTCTTACTCTTTGCAAGAGCAAAGCTTTCATCGGCCGAGTAAGCCATATCAACATTGACTTCGGTCTTTTCTAAAAGTTTCTTGGCAATCAAAAGGTTCATCTTATTGTCATCGACGATAAGGATATTGGCATTCGGAGCCTTAAAGCTTTCCTGATAAATATCCTTATACTCATCCGTAGGTTTATTCAATAAAATATTACCGAGAGGCTTGGAATCAATAACTCTTTGAGGAATCAAAACCGTAAAAGTCGAACCGCTGCCGTATACACTCGAAACATTCACGGAACCGTTCATAAGGTCAAGAAGCTTCTTAACAATGCTAAGTCCCAATCCGGTACCTTCAATATTTCTGTTCTTTGAAATATCAATTCTCGTAAACGAGTCAAACAGCTTATCGATATTCTCTTCCTTGATTCCTATACCCGTATCGGAAACCTTAATCTTTAAAAGACAAATATCCTTAACGTCATTGTTTTCATATGAAATGTCAAAAGAAACGGAACCTTCGGCCGTATACTTGACGGCATTGGAAATAAGGTTGGTAACAATCTGCTTAATATGAAAATCATCACCCAAAAGCTGTGAAGGAAGGTTCGGTGAAACATTAATGTTAACCTGAAGGTTCTTGGAAGAAGCTCTTTCCTTTAATAAAGAAATCATATCGTTAACAATGTCTGAAAGCATATAAGGATTTTCCATAATATCAACCTTACCGGATTCAATCTTTGAAAAATCAAGAATATCGTTAACAATGTTTAACAGAAGCGAACAGGATTTCTTTATATAAGTGGAATATTCGGAAATCTTCTTATCCTTATTCTCTCGTAAAATAATCTCATTCATACCCATAATGGAGTTAATGGGAGTACGAATTTCATGAGACATATTGGCCAAAAACTGAGTCTTGGAAGCATTTGCGGCCAAAGCTTCCTGCTTTTCACGCTCAATGGAATGAAGCTCGCTTATCTGCTGAATAAAGCAGAACAATACAAGCAAATATAATCCGAGTATGACAAAAATACCGTCAACACGATTGTCGGTATAATTAATCAAAACTATTTCAAGCATTCCGAGCAAAAGAAAAACCGTAAATCCCGTAAGGAAAAATATATTCTCACGATTCTTCTTAGCGAAGAAATCATAAACAATCGTAATAACACCCAGCAAAGAGATAACACCCAAAGAGGCGTCAATTATTACAAGGTTTTCACCAAACGAGCGAATATCCATTACATGTAAAAGAGTAAAAATCAAAACACAAACAACGCTGATTACTTCAAGAACACTTATGTAAGTATTGTACCTTTTCTTCTGTATGGCGTTCAAATACTTAAGGAAAGGGAACGGAACCATGATAAGGCAGATATACGACATGAAACCGTCTATAAAAATGCGGTCAAAAAGGACCTGGAAGCAGTCCGAATCAAAAAATAACCACGCAGAAAGGAAAAACAGACCGTAACAGAAATGTGTAATGTTAAGTGTTCCTTTCTTATGAAGTAAATAGCATAAGCAGGAAAGCGAAAGAAAAATGGATACCACCAGTAATACTACACTGAGAATAAACGGGATACCGGTTTCTTCAAAAAAGCATCTGAAAATACCGTAAATATCTCCTACAAAAGCACGTTTAAAATTACCGTTATACTTATCATCGGAAAACTTGTAAACCGAAACGGTTTTTCCGGAATCCGCCGAAGAAAGTTTAACATATATAAACACACTTTTGGCGATACCGCCCGGAATTTCATTATAATTGGAAGGAATAAATGTTTCCCTCAAAACACCGTCAATGGAAATGATGGTATCTCTTGATACCATTGTGGAGAAATAATAATCATCTTCAATATTATCGGGAAGAACAGTAGAAAAAGTACAACTCTCTCCTGTTGGAATATCAATCTTGCATGGAATGGAAACGTCTATACTCTCACCTTTACTGTCGGTAAATTTCCAATTATCGGTAAGTTCAACGCAGAAATAGTCAATATAAGAAGGTCTTTTAATAAGAAAGAAATCATATAAGAAATAAAGCAATACAGCAACAAGGAACGCGACAAAAACCATTGTTGCCGTAATTTCAAGCGTTTTAATGCGTTTTTTCATATCAAACTCCACCATTGATATTTACGGGCACTGATAAAGCCCAAATGCTTTTTATATTATAACACAAAGGATTGATAAAAAAAATATATGAAAAAATACAAAATAAATATTAAAAACTAATTGACACACAAAAAACGTTATGTATAATAAATTCGTTGAGTTTAGTAACAATAAACTTTAAGTTTAGAGTTTGTGAGAAATTCAAACAGGAGTATTTTCATGGATATCGGACAGAAAATTAAAGAATTGCGCGTTTTAAAAGGACTGACGCAGGAAGAACTTGCTGACCGAAGCGAACTTTCCAAAGGCTTTATTTCACAGGTTGAAAGAAACTTAACCAGCCCGTCAATATCAACACTTGTTGATATACTTCAAAGCCTCGGAACAGATCTTTCCGATTTTTTTGCACATACGGTTGATGATCAGGTCGTATTTTCCGGCAAGGATTACTTCGAAAAAATTGATAATGAATTAAACAACACAATCGAATGGATTATTCCGAACGCTCAAAAGAACGAAATGGAGCCGATTCGATTGACGTTGAAGCCTCACGGTTCAACTTACCCGGATAACCCGCACGAAGGCGAAGAATTCGGATACATACTTCAGGGCAACGTAATAATTCATCTTGGCGGGAAAGCCTATAAGGCCAAAGCCGGCGAATCTTTTTATTTTGCCTCATTGAAAACACATTATTTGGAAGCAGGCGCAAAGGGAGCTACTCTTATATGGGTATCTTCTCCTCCAAGCTTTTAATATAACTTACGGGGTGAACAATTATGAACGAGAAAGATGCATTGCTTTATCTTAGAAATATCGATAAGTCATTCGATGGCCAGATGGTTCTGGATGACTTAAATTTGTATATTCGTGAGAACGAATTTTTAACACTTCTTGGTCCCAGCGGTTGCGGAAAGACTACTACTCTTCGCATTCTGGGCGGTTTTGAAACTCCCGATAAGGGAAAGGTTTTATTCAAAGGTGAGGATATAACAAATCTTCCTCCCAACAAGCGACAGTTAAATACGGTATTCCAGAAATATGCACTTTTTACTCATATGACCATAGCCGAAAACATTGCTTTCGGTCTGAAGATTAAGGGCAAAAGCAAATCATACATCGACGACAAAATCAAGTATGCTTTAAAGCTTGTTAACCTCGACGGTTATGAAAAGAGAATGCCCGACTCTCTTTCCGGCGGTCAGCAGCAGCGAATTGCCATCGCACGCGCTATCGTAAACGAGCCTAAGGTTCTTCTTCTCGATGAGCCTTTGGGTGCGCTCGACTTAAAGCTTCGCCAGGACATGCAATACGAATTGATTCGTTTAAAGAACGAACTCGGTATTACATTTATTTATGTAACACATGACCAGGAAGAAGCTTTGACAATGTCGGACACCATCGTGGTAATGAACCAGGGCTACATTCAGCAGATCGGTACTCCCGAAAAGATTTACAACGAGCCCGAAAACGCATTCGTTGCCGATTTTATCGGTGATTCGAATATCGTTGACGGAATCATGGTAAGAGACGAACTTGTTGAAATATTCGGTGCCAAGTTTGCATGTGTAGACTCAGGCTTCGGCGAAAACAAGGCTGTCGACGTAGTTATCCGTCCCGAGGACGTTGAGCTTGTAAATGAAGGTGAAGGAGTTCTTCAGGGAACCGTAACACATCTTATTTTCAAGGGTGTTCACTACGAAATGGAAGTAACGACCGCGAACGGTTATGAATGGCTTGTTCATTCAACAAACTGCTATCCTGTCGGCACCAAGGTAGGCATTAACGTAAAACCTTTCAATATCCAGATTATGAATAAGCCCGAAAGTGAAGACGAGGAGGCCAGCCATGTCGAAGAATAGCCGGAAATATATACTGGGTCTTCCGTATTATTTCTGGTCGATAGCATTTATAGTAATTCCTCTTGTAATGGTCCTCTACTACGGACTTACGGACAAATCAGGAGCTTTTACTTTCAGCAATATTACGGCAATAGCTCAGCCCGAACATATTAAATCATTATGGCTTGCGGTAAAGCTTTCAATAATAAGCACGATTATTTGCTTTTTACTTGCATACCCGCTTGCAATGATTCTTGTAAAGAACAAAAAAGGTAAATCAAGCATAATAGTAATGCTTTTCATCCTTCCCATGTGGATGAACTTTTTGTTACGTACAATGGCCTGGCAGACATTATTGGAAAATACCGGTGTCATAAACACTGTTCTTTCCTTCCTTCATTTGCCTAAAATAGCCATTATAAACACACCGGCAGCCATTATATTCGGTATGGTTTATAACTTCCTTCCGTTTATGGTGCTTCCTTTATATAACTCACTTGCCAAGATTGATGTTAACGTTATTAATGCGGCACGTGACCTGGGAGCCAACGGTGTTGTTACATTATTTAAGATAATTCTTCCGCTCTCGGTTCCCGGAATCATTTCCGGAATAACCATGGTATTCGTTCCGGCGTTAACCACATTCGTAATTTCCGCTCTTTTGGGCGGAAACAAGATTCTGTTAATCGGTAACGTTATCGAGCAGGAATTTTCGCAGACATCAAACTGGCATCTGGGAAGCGGTCTTTCCATGGTGCTTATGGTATTTATCATTATTAGTATGATATTTACCGCAATATTTGACAAAGACGGGGAGGGCTTACTGTAATGGCAAAAACTTCATCCGTTTTAAAGAAAATATATATAGCGTTAATAATCATATTTATGTATGCTCCCATTGCGACACTTATAGTACTCTCCTTTAACTCCAGTAAGTCGCGTGCAAAATGGGGCGGATTTACCACCAAATGGTATTTCTCATTATTTGACAATGAACAGATAATGCAGGCTTTGTTTAACACAATCGCCATTGCAACGATTTCGGCAATAGTTGCAACAATTATCGGCACAATGGCCTGCCTTGCCATTAATTCCATGAAAAGAAAAGGAAAAACATTCTGGATGGGTATTACAAACATCCCGATGCTTAATGCGGAAATCGTTACCGGTATCTCGCTTATGCTGATTTTCATTTTCCTTGGAATCAAATTCGGATTCATGACAATACTTATTGCGCACATAACATTTAACATACCGTATGTTATTTTAAGTGTAATGCCTCGTATGAAGACCTTGAATCCTTCAACTTACGAGGCTGCCCTTGACCTCGGCGCTTCACCTTTGAAAGCATTCTTTAAGGTTGTACTTCCCGACCTTATGCCCGGTGTATTATCTGGCTTTTTAATGGCATTTACGATGTCAATTGATGATTTCGTAATTACACACTTTACTAAAGGACCGGGTGTTGATACTTTGTCAACCAAAATCTATACGGAAGTAAAAAAGGGAATCAAGCCCGAAATGTATGCATTGTCAACGATTATATTCGTTACAATATTAGTTCTTCTCTTCCTTGTTAATGTTACAGGCTCAGGAAAAAAGGACACTAAAAAATAATCAAGGAGAATGGTTTATGAAAAAAGTTATCGCCTTAATTATGTTGGCTGCACTTACTCTTTCAGTAGCCGCATGCGGCAACACAACCGAGACAAGTAACGGAAAAGTACTTGTTTACAACTGGGGTGAGTATATTGATCCCGAAACAATTGAAATGTTCGAAAAAGAAACAGGAATCGAAGTAGTCTATGACGAATTCGAAACCAATGAAATTATGTATCCGAAGGTTCTCGCAGGTGCCGTTCACTATGATGTTATCTGCCCTTCCGATTACATGGTTTCAAAAATGATTGAAAACGATCTGTTACATGAAATCGACTTTGACAAGTTACCCAATGCCAAGGCAAATATCGGAGAACAGTACTGGGAAATGTCCAATCAGTTCGATCCCGGCAATTTATATTCTGTTCCTTACTGCTGGGGTACCGTAGGTATTCTTTACAACAAGACAATGGTAGACGAACCTATTGCTTCATGGGCCGATTTGTGGAAAGAAAAGTATAACGGTCAGGTTATCATGCAGGCATCCGTTCGTGACCTTTTGATGGTAGGTCTTAAGAAAAACGGATACTCAATGAACTCATTAAATAAGGATGAGCTCGAAGCCGCAACCGCTGATTTGATTGCTCAGAAGCCTCTTGTACAGGCATATGTAATCGATGAAGTACGTGACAAGATGATTGGTAACGAAGCAGCTATCGGTGTTATTTATTCGGGTGAAGCTATTTATACACAGCGTGAGAACCCCGATCTTGAATATGTAATTCCTTCCGAAGGAACCAATGTTTGGATTGATAACTGGGTAGTTACCAAGGATTCGGAAAACTACGAAAACGCACTTAAGTTTATAGATTTCATGTGCCGTCCCGACATTGCACTTATGAACTTTGATTTCATAACATATTCAACACCCAATGATGCCGCAAGAGAATTAATCGAGGATGAAGATATCAAGAATTCAAAGATTGCATTCCCTACTCTTTCCGATTACAGCAATCTTGAAACATTTACTTTCTTAGGTGAAGAAGGCGACGAATATTATAACGAGCTTTACAAGAAAATCTTCTCTGCCGACAACTAATTTTTCAAATATAATAAGTCCGTTGCATTTAACTGCAACGGACTTTAATTATATCTACAATTATCTGATTTTTTCGGGGAAGCCTACTTTCTTCTGAACTTTTCGTAAAGTCTTCTGTGCATAGTAGTTGGCTTTCTCGGCATTCTCTTTAATAACACTGTCAATAAATGTCTTTTCTTTTTCAAGTTCGTAGAAACGATCTTGCAAAGGATTAAGTAAATCCGCTACGCTCTCTCCTACCGCAAGCTTGAAATCACCATAACCCTTGCCATCGAATTCCTTAACGACTTCTTCGGCTGTTTTACCGGTGCAGGCGCTGTAAATATCGATAAGGTTATGAATACCAAGCTGTGTATCGTTGTAGGCAATAACGCCTTCGGAATCGGTTACTGCTCTTTTGAACTTACGGATAATTGTGTCTCTGTCATCCATAAGATAAATGCTTGCATTAAGGTTCTCATCGGATTTGGACATCTTCTTTGTAGGATCCTGAAGGCTCATAATCTTCGCTCCGCTCTTTCCTACATAAGGTTCGGGGATTGTAAATACATCACCGTAGATGGCATTAAATCTTTGAGCAATGTCTCTTGTAATTTCAAGATGCTGAAGCTGATCCTTACCAACGGGAACGACATCAGCCTGATACAACAAAATATCGGCAGCCATTAATACGGGATAAGTATAAAGACCTGCATTGATATTATCGGCATGCTTTGCTGATTTATCCTTAAATTGTGTCATACGGTTTAACTCGCCCATATAAGTAAAGCAATCAAGAATCCATCCGAGTTCGGCATGACCCGAAACATGTGACTGATAGTAAATGCAATTTTTTTTAGGATCAAGACCTGCAGCGATATATAAAGTCAAAAGCTTTCGAGCGCGACTTCTAAGTTCCGCGGGATCCTGTCTTACCGTAATCGAATGAAGGTCAACTACCGAGTAAAAGCATTCATATTCATCAGCGAGAGTAAGCCAGTTCTTTAAAGCTCCGATATAATTTCCAAGCGTAAGATTACCGGTTGCCTGCATACCGCTGAATAAAACTTTTTTTCCGTCTATCATTTTTATAACCTCTTTAAAATTATTTAAAAACACACATTAATCAGAGTTTACTATTAAGTAAAGAATTGGTCAAGTAAGCAAAAGAACAGATACCGACCTTCCTTGCGCAATAAACTCATTACCATCAAGCTTTTGTGCGTTCTTCTCGTCAAAGCTTTCGTCTGTTGAACCGTCCGTTGAATACAATAAAGACCAGGTCTTTCCTTTCGTATTATACGGAAGACAGAACTTTCTATCTTCCCAATGGAAATTGTAAACAAACATAACGGAAGGCTCTTCCTTGCCGGTATATTGCTTTGCGTAAGCACCGGCATACAAAATGGCGAACTCTCTTGAATCATTATCACAATTTATCTTGAAAGCCTCCTCGGAATGGAAAGAAACATCGGGCATTTTGCATGCGATATAATCATTAAGCATCAATTCACCGTGCTGGTGCAAAATGCTGTGACGCTTTCTGAAAGCCGAAAGATTTTTGAAAAAATCCCAAAAATCCTTATTGCCCGTTTTGTTTTTCCAATTTACCCAGCCGATTTCATTGTCCTGACAATAAGGATTATTATTGCCAAGCTGAGTATCCAAAAACTCATCGCCGCTTTTTACAACAGGCACACCCTGCGCCGTCATAACAAGCATCATGGCGTTTCTTGCCTGACGCTTTCTTAATGAAACGATGTTTCGCTTTCTGCTCTCTCCTTCTTCACCGCAATTCCAGCTGTAATTATAGCTTGAGCCGTCTTCATTGTTCTCAAGATTAAGCTCATTATGTTTCTTGTTGTAAGACACCAAATCCTTCAAATTGAAGCCGTAATAATCGGTAATATACCTTGCAACCGCGTAATGCTTGTGATTCTCGCGAAGCGAATAACTGATATATGAAACAAGGTCCTCATCGCTTTTTAAAATCTTTCTGGCCATATTCATATAGCGGTCATTGAAATAGCAAAGATTCTTGTATTTAACGGGAGTATTGTTATTGATAAATCCCATATCGCAATCCAGCAAAATCTTTGTATCCTGCAAAAACGGATTATTTACAATACTCATTATAGGCAAATTGTCACCGAGTAATCGAAAACCGTCAACACCGTATCTTACGACCATATTAATCAGGGAATCCATAATGTATTCATCCGAATAACCATCCTTGTAATACATCTGTAAAATACATTCGATTCCGTTATCGTGAAGCGCGGAAACCATTTTTGAAAACTCTTCATCGGCATTTTCGTAAGCATAGCTTTCCTTAATTGCAAAATGATAAGAATAATCAAAGCCCCAATAATTTACCTTTTTCTCATCATCGGGACAATCCTTATAATGCAAAGCCTTTTCCTTGTCGGATAAAGAGCCCAAGTCCAAAGCTTCAATAAACTCATTTACGGGCATAAGCTCTACGGCCGTAACATTAATCGATTTAAGATACGGAATCTTCTTGATAATTCCCAAAAATGTACCTTTGCCGGTTCTTACCAAAGAGTCGGCCATCGTAAATCCGCGCGGATGAACAAGATAAATCAAAGAATCCGAATAAGGAATCATCAAAGGCTTCGTCCCGGCAGTTTTAAGTGACGCAAAACCTCCGAAAAGATCATCTTTTCCGGTCTTTTTTCCGTAGGTTTCATTTCCGTAAATAATACGTGCATATTCGTCAACGAATTCCTTTTCGTCCGCAAACAACCGATACATCAAATTATCGGTATCAATCCCGAAAATATCCAGGCAGAACATGTCTCCTGTCTTTAAATCATCGGCAAAAGAAAAAGACTTGAAAAGTTTTTTGGTATCCTTTCTGTAAAGGTTAATTCCTGCTTTTCTCAAGTGCTTAAGATTCGCTCCGACGTGGAATCCGTTCTCGATTTTTAAAACACCAAATATTAAGTTATTTGATTTTTTAATCTGTACGCTCATAAACTACAGTATATAATTTTTTTGTATACATTTCAATTTTTCTTTGTATAATAATCTTAACAAACGTATCAATTATATTCGTTTAAGCTTTCCCCATATTATGGTCGAAGCAAAAACTTTTTCAAACAGAAAGGATACTCACATGAGCGAACTTAAGCCCGAAGATTTTCAACAGGAAATGGATGAAGCAATGACCGTTACCATTTCAACGGATGATGGTGATATCGAATGCTCAATCATTACAATACTTACGGTAGATGACAAGGATTATATCGCATTACTTCCCCTCGACAAGGAAGGAAATCCTTCCGAGGACGATGTATGGTTCTACGGATACAGCGAGAACGAAAACGACCCCAATGAAGAACCCGTCCTTACTTATATTGACGACGATGACGAGCTTGAAGCGGTATTTGACAAGTTTGACGAATACCTCGATTCTATCGAATTTGATGAGAACTAATACTTCGGTTTATCCAAAAAGCATCTTATGAATCTTGAGGGAAGCACACTCGTGCTTTCCTCTTTTTGCAAATAAGTAATGATAAGTTTATATCTTGCTCGCGTCATCGCGACATAGAAAAGCCTTCTCTCCTCGTAAAGATTATCGTCTTTAATTGAAATCTGTCCCGGAATCTTGCCCTCATTAACATCAGGAATAATAACCGTATCAAATTCAAGCCCCTTCGATGCATGAAAAGTCATAACCGATACATTTTTGTTAATCCTTGCGGATACCTTTGACGATTTCGAAAAAAGGTTTTTGGCATCGGCGTCAAGTTTTGCTTCAAAGCTTTGTAAAGACTTATTTTCTTTTGCCATATTCTCAAGATTCGCTGTTATCACGTCTATATCGGTATTGGGATATTGCTCCAAAAGATATTTTCTGTACCCGACAATATTAAACAGATATTTTATGAAGGCAAAAGAAGTTGATTTCTCCAAAATTTTAAAATGTCTCGAAAGGATTTGAAGCGCATCCGATTTATAGCTTCCCAGATACTTTCCCGAAAGATTATTTATATCAACAATATCATCATCAAATATCGACATCGGGACAAACCTTACAGGCTTATTTATTATCCTTACAAATGACGAGCGGTCCTTTCTGGTGACCGCACTTATGTATGCAAGAACATCCAGATAAATCTCGGTGGTAACCTTTGATAAGTTTGTATCATCTCCCGACAATAATTGTCTGTAATAGATAACATCTTTATTCGTGCGGCACAGAATACATACGTACCGGTCATTTGAAATCTCATTTTCTATTATTTTGTTAATATAAAGAAACTGCTTATTACGGTCTTTAAATTCCTTTACAAGAAACAATGAATCTTTATTCGACCTTATCGGTTTCTGTTTATCGGTATGAAGTCTTGAACCGTTTTGTGAAATGACTTCATAAGAAGCATCGATAATATCCTTCACGGACCTGTAGTTATATTCCAAAGAAATTACTTCGGCGCCCTCGAAATCTTTTAGAAAAGTATTCATTATCTCTGGTTTGGAACCTCTGAAGCCGTATATTGACTGGTCATCATCCCCTACCACAAATATATTTTTGTTTTTACTAAGTAATTTTACTATGCTGTACTGTAATGAATTTATATCCTGAAATTCGTCGACAAGAATAGCTTTGTATTTAAGATTTAAATAAGAAAGTGCATTTTCGTCTGTTAAGAGGAAATCATAAAAATCAAGAATAATGTCGTCATAATCAATCTTGTTGATGGCATCAAGTCTTTCTTTATATTCCTTATACACTATTAAAAAATATTCTTTTTCCTGTTGTGAAAAGTTGAATCGAAAATCAAATTGTTCGTTATTACTCTTATAATGTGAAATTTCATTTAGTAAAGTCTCAGGGTCTTCCACATCAGCCTCCATTAACTGGTTGTAGTGGGCACTTAGATCTTCAAGAATTGAAAAACGTTCTGAATTACTGATAATACCTTTGTTATATCCGGGTTTTAGACTTTTTAGGAAAGAATAAAAAGCAGAATGAAAAGTAGCAAACAAGACATCATTGCCGTACCTTGGAGAAAGCTTTATAAATCGTTCTTTCATCTCATTGGCAGCAGCTTTGGTAAACGTAATTACCAAAATGTCAGAAGGCGAAATGTTAAGCCTTTCGATTAAATAAGATATACGATGTGTAATTATATAAGTTTTACCCGACCCCGGACCTGCCAAAATCATGGCGGGTCCGAGACCGAGAGAAATAGCTTTATCCTGTAAAGGATTATTAAGCGTTGGCTTCAAGTAAGGAAATACCCTTTTTGATACGGGCGATTGACTCTTCCTTGCCAAGAACCTCGAGAATTTCAGTTGCACCGGCAGGTGTCATTTCCTTACCGGAAAGAGCTGTTCTTATAGGCCACATAACAAATCCGGTCTTATAACCCTTTTCTGAAACGTACTCCGATAATCTTGCATAAAGAGCATCGTTGTTGTAATCATTAAAGCTTTCCAAAATCGGCAACACATCGTTCAATACCGAAAGAGAGGAAGCAATATCCGTCTTCATCTTCTTGTGTTCGTACATATGAACATCGTAATTCGGAAGTTCTTCGAAGAAATCAATATGATCCTTGATATCAGGGAAAACTTCTATACGAGTCTTGGTCATCATGGCGATTTTCTTCTTGTTTAAAGGCTTTTTGATAACTTCATCGACATAAGGCATAGCCATTTCGATAAATCTGTCATCATCCATTTTCTTAATGTATTCGCCATTCATCCACTTAAGCTTAACTATATCGAAAACAGCGGGTGATTTGCTGATACGATGGTAATCAAAATCTTTGATAAGCTCGTCCAAAGAAAAAATCTCGCGATTGTCTTCGGGACTCCATCCCAGCAAAGCTATAAAGTTAACAACTGCTTCAGGCAAAAATCCCTGATCCAGTAAGTCTTCAAAAGAAGCATGACCGCTACGTTTTGAAAGTTTCTTGTGCTCCTCGTTGGTAATCAAAGGAAGGTGAATGTATGTGGGAATCTTCCATCCGAAAGCATCGTAAAGACGATTGTACTTGGGTGAGGATGAAAGATACTCATTACCTCTTACTACGTGTGTAATGTTCATTGTATGATCATCAACAACATTGGCAAAATTGTATGTCGGGAAACCGTCAGACTTAATCAAAATCATGTCATCAAGTTCGGCATTCTCTACGGTAATATCACCGTAAAGCTCATCATGGAAAGTAGTTGTACCTTCCGTAGGATTGTTCTGTCTTATAACATAAGGAATACCTGCCTCAAGGTTAGCTTTAACTTCCTCTTCGGAAAGTGAAAGGCAATGCTTATCGTAAACTGTGATTTCCTTTCCCTCTACTATTTCTGTCTTAAGAGTAGCAAGTCTTTCCTTGGTGCAGAAGCAATAATAAGCTTCCTTCTTCTCAACAAGTTCCTTGGCATACTTAAGGTAAATACCTGTCTTCTGACGATCACTCTGAACATAAGGGCCAAATCCTTTATCCTTGTCGGGGCCTTCGTCATAAGTAAGTCCCGTAAGCTTTAAAGTGTCATTAATAATTTCAACGGCACCCTCAACAAAACGCTCCTGGTCGGTGTCTTCGATTCGAAGAATAAAATCGCCGTCAGCATGCTTGGCAACCAGGAATTCGTAAAGTGCACTTCTTAAGTTTCCCACATGCATTCTTCCTGTGGGACTGGGTGCATATCTGGTTCTGATCTTCTCCATTTTTTTAATCCTTTCAATTTATAAAGTAAATATATGCCCTAACAGGAAACTGTCAGGGCATTTATAATCATCTCTGCTTATCAGCCGGGATAAATTTGCGAAGAATCGAGTTCATCCAAATCATGTCAATCGGTTTGGGAACATAATCATTAAAGCCTTCTTCAACAAACATATCTCTGATTCCGCTCATTACATTCGCCGTAAGGGCTATAAGCGGAACGGTCTGCATATAATCATTACTATCAGACCTGATAAGATTAAGTGTATCTATACCATCAAGTTCCGGCATCATATGATCAATAAATATAATGTCATAATCTTTACAGTTTTTAAGTATATCAAGACATTCCCGTCCGCTCTTGCAAGTATCAACGGTAAGTCCGAAGGTTTTTAAAAGTCCCTGAGCAACTTTTAAATTTACCGCATTATCATCGACAACAAGAACCTTGGCATCGGGGCAAAGAACCTGCGTATCATTCTTGACAACACTCTTGTCGGGATAAACAACATCTTCGATTTTACTGGGAATAGTCTGGAAAATATCAAAGGTAAACTTTGAACCTACTCCGTAAGTACTTTCAGCGGTAATAGAGCCATCCATAAGATTGGTAAGCTGCTTACAGATTGCAAGTCCGAGACCTGTTCCTTCTCTTTGACGGGCTCTTCTTGTATCTACCTGCTGGAAAGAAACAAAAAGTTTTGCAAAATCTTCTTTCTTAATACCGATACCGCTGTCGGTTACACTGACAACGAGACGAAAACCATTATTCTCCGTTTTTCCGGAAACGTCAATAACAATATAGCCTTTATCGGTATATTTTATTGAATTGGACAACAAATTAAATACAAGCTGTCGTATACGGATTTCATCACCGAACAAATAATCGGGAACCTCGGGAGCAATATTATACTTCAAGGTTACTTCCTTATCCGTAAGTCGAATCTGCATCATATTGACAACATCTTCAAACAAATGCTTAACGGAATAAGTAACGGGAATAATCTCCATGTTACCGCTTTCCATCTTGGAATAATCCAAAATATCATTAACAACGGAAAGAAGAACTTTACCCGAAGTCTGAATGCCCAAAAGATTTTCTCTCAAGGCAGGTGATGAATCTTCTCTTAAAGCAAGTTCGGTCATACCGCAAATCGCATTCATGGGTGTACGGATTTCATGAGACATGTTTGCAAGGAAAAGCATTTTCGACTCATTTGCGCGTTCGGCTTCAGTAGCCTTCTCTTCCATACCCTGCATATACTTGCGGGCGTACTTGGCAATAATGTAAAGATTCAAAAGAGTGAACAGGTAAATTACGACGTAAATTGCAAAAATTGATAAAGAAGCAACGTTTTTCAACAAATGCACTTTAAAGAAAATCATATATACGGAGCATGTAATAACAGCAATAACACCGGAATAGATGATATATTTACGCTCCATAAATATGGTAAATCCTGCAGACATCGCAAGAAAAATAAATGCGGAAAAAGCCAATGTATTCACCATTATTCCCAATAACGTAGTCGCAACTATCATCGAGATAAAGGTGAAAATAATTACTACCGTCTCATTCTTAACAAGCAAAATAAAAATCGCAGTTATTGCAATCATTGCACAACTGACAACTAAAGTATTTACCCCAACCGTCATTCCAAAATTAAGAAAACCATACAAGGAATGCAAAAGCATACACACGAGATATTCAATAAGAATAAGTCTTATAGTATTCTTGTAACCGTACATAGAAAAATCCTTTCACACCAAAAAGTGCTATCTTTCATCTCCCATGAAGAATAATGCTACGGTTCCCGGTCCGGAATGTGCACCGACTGTATGGCCGATATAATTCATCATAAATGCATCAATACCAAAACGGTTCTTTACTTCCTCTTTAACAAATAAAGCATCTTCTTCACAATCACAATGGCTAATGAATATTATATCATTCTTATCCTTATATGAACACATTTTTCTTTCCATATTGTCAACTAATGAAAGAAGAGCCTTTTTCCTGCCCCTGACATTTCCGACCAATACAAGATGGCCCTCATCGTCAACATGTAAAATAGGCTTAATATTCAATACAGATCCGACAACCGCAACGCTCTTTGAAACTCTGCCGCCTCTGAAAAGATAATTTAAATCATCAACGGTAAACATATGAATCATGTTCATCTTGTGAGCCTCTACCCACTCATATGTTTCATCAAGAGAATGTCCCTCATTACGCATCATAACGGCTTTATAAACCAATAAGCCCTCTCCCATCGATGCACACAAAGAATCGCATACCTTAATGGAAACATCGGGTTTATCTTCCATAACTTCCATCGCTGCAAGTCTGGCGCTGTTATATGCTCCGCTTAATCCCGATGAAAAAGAAATATAAAGAATCTCATTATATTCTTCGGCCAAAGAAGATAAAACATTCTTTGCGCTTTCAGGATTAATCTGCGAAGTAATGGGATTATTTCCTTCACGCATAAGAGAATAAAAATCCTTAATCGGAAGCATCTTGGACTCACCGTATGTTTCGCCCGCTATCGTATACGAAAAAGGAATAACGGTAATATTCTCTTTTAAGCAAAAATCATCGAGCAAATCAGCTGTAGAATCTGTTACAATCTTGAAACTCATTAAAATTCCTCCACCAAAACAGACAAATTATCTGTTTTTATTGAGATGATGTACTTCCCAAACCACCGTTTCGAACAGCGGTTACTTCATCATCTTCAGTAATAGCGTATTGCATGAAGATACCCTGGGCAAACGCTGAATGTTCCTCAAGATTAAGCGTTTTTTCCTCATTGGTATCATTCGTAATCTTTATAAAAATATGCCCCTCATTATCGGAATCATAATAATCGGCATCGATAACTCCGACCGTATTGTTAAGCTGAAGTCTGTATTTAAATCCAAGCCCGCTTCTGGGATAAATCATAAATACATAATCATCATTCATCTTTACTCTTATTCCGGTAGGAACCTTTACTGTCTTTCCGGGCTCAAGCACAAATGAAACCGGCATAAAAATATCATATCCCGCGCTTTTTGAAGTAGCTCTTTTAGGAAGAATGATACCTTCATAAATAGTATTTATTTCCTCATCGGTATAATAAGGAAAAGCATCCTTAAAATCTTCAAAAAATCTGGCAAAAGAAACTTTCTCAAATTTAGCAACTCTATTCATAGTAGTCTCCGCAAAAAATAACAGGGTTTGAAGGGTCCGTGGAAGCCAGCGTTTTCTTTACATCAATAACTCTTTGGTTGCTGCTTCCCTTCCACATAAGCTTAACATCCATTTTATCAAACTGAAATTCACCGTCAACACAAACATCGACATTCTTCATGACAGGATAATGATAAATCTTTTCCCACACATCACCTGTGTAAAGCCAAATGGACTTATCGGGGTATTTTTTCTTTATCTCGTTGGAAAGATTTAAAATATCAAGTCTGTTTGCGGGGTGCAACGGATCTCCGCCCGAAAAAGTAATTCCGCTTATATATGATTTATCCAATTGTTCAAAAATTTCCGCCTTGGCATCATCATCAAAAAGTAAACCGCCGTCAGGATTCCATGTAATGGGATTCTGGCATTGCTTGCAACAATGATTGCATCCGGCAACCCATAAAACAACACGAAGACCATCACCGTTCTTCATATCGTCCTTGGTTATATTATGATATCTCATGATTACATTGACTTCCTTTCGGCAATTTCGGCCATTTTGGCATCGTTTAAACGTGTATCGCCATGTACACGCGAATAAGAAAGATAACCGTTCATACGGTCAATCTTGGTAAGATTTCGGCTGCCGCATTTAGGGCAGACATCCATCTCAAGCTCCTGATGACCGCAATCGTCACAATAAGCCAAAGAAAGGTTTACGCCTTCATAAAATCCCTTGTCCATAGCTCTGTGAATAAGTGTCTTAACCGCTTCAAGGTTATAATCAATAGGATATTTAACATATTGAATCTTGCCGCCGTTGCAAAGATCCCAGAAATCTTCCTCTACATCCTGCTTCATAATAGGAGTAATGTCCTCGGAAACATGGCAATGGAAAGAATTGGATACATATTCTCTGTCGGAAACGCCTTCAACAATACCGTAAGCACGTCTGAATTGCTGAACCTGAAGTCCGCAAAGGTTTTCCGCCGGTGTACCGTAAATGGCGTAAAGGTTGCCGTCTTCCTTCTTGAAATCATTAACACGTTTATTAATAAATTCCATTGTTTTAAGAGCAAATTCATGATCTTCCACCAAAGACTTACCGTTATAAAGTCTTTGAAGCTCATTTAAAGCCGTAATGCCGAAGCTTGCCGTTGCCGACTTAAGCACAGGCTTAATCTTATCATGAAATCCGAGATTTCCGCCCAAAAATCCGCCTTCGCAATAAGCAAGAGGATTTGTGGAGGCTCTCATTTCTCCGAGATAAGCATAAGTACGGATATGAAGCTGTCTTATCAAATTCAAATAGTAATCAAGCACTTCAAAGAAATCCTTTGATTCCTTTCTTGCCTTTGCAAGAATCATGGGAAGATGAAGTGAAACAGCACCGATATTGAAACGACCTACGAAAATAGGCTGATCGTTTTCATCTTCGGGATACATGCCGCCTCGCTCATACCAGGGCGAAAGAAAAGCTCTGCAACCCATGGGAGAAATAATCTTTCCGTATTGCTTATAAATGGAGGCTACATATCCCTTTCCGGTAAGTGAAAGCCAATCGGGATACATAGTCTTGGCGGAGCACTTTACTCCTGCCTCGAATACATCCTCAAGTTCCTTTCCGGGACCGTGAAGGTTTTCATCATAAAGGAATACAATCTTAGGGAAAAGAACAGGTTTCTTGCATTCTTTCTTTCCCTGACCGCGTCTTCTGACATTTAACATTGAAATCGTGCCAAGCTTTGCAAAACGTCCCGTACCGGTACCTGCCGTAACGGTAATAAAAGGATAATCACCTCTTGAAGATGCAACAGTATTAAACTTGTACTCCCATCCCTGGAAGCCCTGCTCGAATTCACGGGTTACATCAGCGTAAGCTTCTGCCTCGGCAGTTGCATCGTCAATGCCGAGACGTCTGTATTTTTCAATATATTTGTCATATGACTTGATGGCATAAGGCTCAAGGATAAGGTCAACACTCGGAACGGTAAATCCGCCGTATTGCTGTGATGCGGCGCTGAGTACAATATCTCCGATAACGTCAAAAGCAACATCCAAAGTTTTCGGCTCGTTATACCAAACATTACCCATTTCGAACCCGCCCTTTAAGACATGTTCAACGTCAAAAAGGCAGCAGTTCATCGTATCTCTTCTTGCAGACATATCATGTACATAAATGTAACCGTCCCTGCAAGCCTGAATTTCTTCGGTAGTCATGAAAAACTTCTGATAAAGTTCCTTGTTAAGCTGGTTAAAGATAAGGCTTCTCTTGGTAGATACCAATGCGGAGTCCGTATTGGCATTTTCCTTATCACCAACGTACATGATGGACTGACTCTTCTTGTAAACGTCATCCAGCATACGAACAAAGTCCTGCTTGTAATTACGATAATCCCTATAGCTTTTTGCAACGATGGGCTTAACGTTTTCAAGAGCACTTTCTACAATATTATGCATAACGGGAATCGGGATTTCATCACTGTCCATCGAATTGACACGATCGATAACGTAGGCACAAATATTTTCGTTATCTTCAACAGTGAATTTGGTAAGCGCGCGATAAGCACTTTTCGCAATTGCGTTAATTACTTTCTGAACATTAAAAAGTTCCTTGCTACCGTCCTTTTTAATAACATAAAGTTCTCTTTCGGGCTTAAATTTTAAGCTGTAATCAATTTCATTTCCCTTATCGGCGTTCATGGCAATCCCTCTTAAAATCAACAATGATTAGATAAAAAAAATATAGAGGCACAATATATTGTGTCTCTATAATAATAGATTAATAAAGTATCACTGTCAATAAATCATACGAAATATATGAATATTTATCGATAATTTCTCAATGAATTTGTTAAAAAAGTTTTGTAAGCGTCAACAACATTTTGAGGACCCATTATCGTGACATCTTCGCCGAGTCCCGCTATCCATCCGAAAAACTGGTTACTTACATTTACCGAAACTCGAACGCTGAAAAATTCACCCTTAAGCTCCTGTCTTAATGTAGGTTCCTTGCCGAAACGATCGATAAATACTCCCACCATTTTCGAAGGGAACAATAACGTAACCTTTTCTTCTTCACCGGCATACATTCCGAAGGTTCTGTTACAATACGAAACGATATCGAATTTCACGGTAGCATCGTTTTTGGTAATTCCCTCATCCAGAACTTCGATTTTTTTCATCTTGTCCACACGGTAATGGCGAATCATTGAATATTCATCATCATACGAAATCAAATAATACTTCTCATCATCCCAAGAAAGTCCCAAAGGATTTGATACATATATTTTACCATCATGTCTCGGAACAAGTTCCTTGTTTATGTTATATTCGCAATAAAGAAACGATATTTTCTTTTTGGCCGAAAGTGCCTTATGAATTGAATCAAGAGAATAATAAATACTTTCATTATCACTTTTTATACGATTCGAAACATAAATACTTCTGTCAAGTTCTTTGGCATCGTAAACGCTTAACAAACCTTCAAGCTTCTTTATCAGTTCACGCGATTTCTTCTCGGTAATGAATCTTGAAGATGAAACGGCATCGACAAGCGGAATAATTTCATATTTTTCAATATCTCTCGAAGCGAGATAATAACCGCCGCTTCTTGATTTATCGCATATAATGTCGTAGCCCATGTCCTTAAGGCAGTTTATATCATCATAAATTGATTTTCTTTCGGCACAAATATCATATTTCTCAAGTTCGGTAATAATATCGGGAGTATTGAGTTTATGATTTTCATCCGTTTTGGATGTAAGTAACTGTAAAAGTCTTAATATTTTTCCTTTTTGATTAACTGATTTGGACATTATTTCCATTCTCCGGTTTCAACAAAACGGCCCGCCAGATTAACAGCGTTATTAACAATAGAATCATCGTAACCCATTACGGCCAAAAGCTTTATGGCATTTCTCGAAGTTGCTCTTCCTTTTTCAATCTTGTAGCTGAAAAGGACATCGTTTTCCTTGATATCTTCCTCAAAGTGATAATTGTCGTAAACATCCTCAAGAAGAATCGTAAGTTCTCCGTCATGCGTTGCGGCAAAACATTGTACGTTTTTACCGCTGAAGCCGCGAAGGATTTCACAACCGGCAGCAATTCTTTCGACGGTATTTGTACCGCGCAACACTTCGTCCACGAAGCACAAAACCTTCTTATCGGGATATGCCGCCGTATAATCAAGGATACGCTTGATGGCCTTAATCTCAACCATGAAATAACTGTCCTTGTTCTGTAAAGAATCTCTTAAGGACATCGAAGAAAACAGATGAATCTTCGGACATTCGAAGCTTTCGGCAAAACAGGTATGCAAAGTACTTGCGCATAATACATTCAATGCAACCGTCTTAAGGAAAGTAGACTTACCCGAAGCATTTGAGCCTGTAATCAAAACTCCTCTTTGAGCGGTAATCGAATTCTTGACAGGATTTTCAATAAGCGGATGATAGCCGTCCTTCATTGTGATAACGTCTCCGTTTTGAGGAACGCAACAACCGTCCGTTAACGATGCTCTGAAATAAGCAATGCTTACATACGACTCAATTTCGCCAAGCTTAATGTATAAGCTGTCAATTATATCCACATTTTCCTTAACAATCTTAAGCATCCTATAAAAGCGGATAATATCCATATGGAACACCATTCGCCCGTAATCCTCAAATAAGTCCAAAGGATTGCCGACACCAACGGCCGAAACCTGCTTACCGGTTACAATATGTGAATTTCTGACAAGCGGTTTTAACTTATCGGTAAGCTCCTTAACGGTGTCCAGATCATCCGAAATCGCTTCGCATGAAATATTCTGAATTTCTTTGGCCCTGTTTATAAAATTAACCATAAAGCCAAAAGAAATAATGTACGGCTCGATAGAACCGCGTCTTGAATAGTAATTAACGATATTAATCGTCAAAATTGCTATAAGTCCGACAATGCCAAACTCAGGCTTAATAAAAATCAAACCAATGAATAGAGCTATCAATACATATGAAACATATTCCCACCAAAGACTCTTCTGAGGGATAGTATCAAAGTAATCAAGACAGTCATAAAATGACATACCCTTCATTCTGCCGATTTTCAAATAATAAGTAAGCAAAGAAACTCTGTCTTCCTTAGATTTTTCAAAATGAGAAATCTTCTTCTCCATTTTGTCGAGAAGATTTTCATCATAAACAGGAGTACGAAGTCTGTAATATAAATATTCGCTTCCCATGGAAGATCTGCAGTAATTCATTCTCTTGTATACCGACTCGATATCCAAATCGTTGGCGGTAATATCGTCTATGCTGTCTTCGGTAGAATGTCTTTCGAAGAACTTCTGAATATACATCATTTCGTTGGTATCATATACTTTCGTAGGCTTTTTGCCGAAAGAAGCCGAAATGTCGGATATTACCGAGAAAAATTTTCTTTTGTCATCCATTGAGTTTTTAAGAAAAAAGGCAATGAAAAGAAGAACTACAACAGCCCCGCAAATAACATAATCCATTTATTTCTCCATTCAAAAATCATTAATCTGATTCTTAATTAATCCAGGTTGTCAGGTCCGAAACCAAAAGGTAATAATTCTTTTAACCTGAAACACTTATAGTCATCCTTTGAAGCAGCAACAATAACCTCAAACTTTTCGGGATTGCAAAACTCCTGCATAACCTGTCTGCAGACACCGCAAGGATAAGACATGTCAAGCTTGTCGCTGTCACTCTTTCCGCCGACTATAGCAATCTTTTCAAAGGATTTTTTACCTTCACTGACCGCCTTGAAAATAGCGGTTCTTTCGGCACAGTTGCCGGGACCGAAGGCGGCATTTTCAATATTGCAGCCTTCATAAACCGTTCCGTCGCTGCATAATAAACAAGCTCCGACAGCATATCCCGAATAAGGTGAATAAGAAAACTTTCTGGCGTGAATTGCCTTTAAAATCAATTCCTCATTGCTCATATCGTAACCCTCTTTTTACACTTTATAACTATTTAACAACAATCTTCTTTAAGCTCTTCTTACCGCGTCTTATGATAAACTCTTCCTTGGCAATCTCATCAAGAGTGTAAGCTGCCTTAATATCTGTAATCTTGACATCGTTTACGGTAACACCGCCCTGCTCGATGGCACGACGACCTTCACTTCTTGTGGGAACAAGACCGGCCTTTACCAAAATTCCGATAACATCAATCTTTCCGTTGAAAAGATCGTCCTTTGAAACTTCAGCGACAGGAAGATTATCGGTATTGCTTCCGCCGAAAGCACCCTTTGCGGCGTCAAGAGCCTTCTTGGCTTCTTCTTCGCCGTGAACAAGATTTGTAAGTTCGTATGCAAGTATTTCTTTGGCCTTATTAAGCTCGCTTCCTTCCCAGCTTTCCATCTTTTTAATTTCTTCAAGAGGAAGGAACGTAAGCATCTTAAGACATTTAATTACGTCGGCATCGTCGACATTTCTCCAGTACTGGAAGAAATCGTAAGGAGATGTCTTTTCGGGGTCAAGCCATACAGCACCCTTCTGTGTCTTACCCATCTTCTTTCCTTCGGAGTTAAGAAGAAGTGTAATGGTCATTGCGTAAGCGTCTTTTCCCAACTTCTTACGGATAAGTTCCGTACCGCCGAGCATATTGCCCCACTGGTCGTCTCCGCCGAACTGCATGTTACAGCCGTATCTTTCGAAAAGGCTCAAAAAGTCAAAGCTCTGCATAATCATGTAGTTAAATTCCAAAAAGCTTAATCCTTTTTCCATACGCTGCTTGTAGCACTCGGCTCTTAACATGTTGTTTACCGAGAAGCATGCACCGATATCACGGATGAATTCGATGTAGTTAAGGTCTCTTAACCATTCTGCGTTATTTACAAGCATTGCTTTTCCTTCACCGAAATCGATGAATCTGCTCATCTGCTTTTTAAAGCACTCAACGTTATGGTCGATGGTTTCTGTTGTCATCATTGAACGCATATCAGTACGTCCCGAAGGGTCTCCGATCATTGCAGTTCCACCGCCGATTAATGCGATAGGCTTGTTTCCGGCCATCTGAAGTCTCTTCATAAGGCACAATGCCATAAAGTGACCTACATGAAGTGAATCGGCAGTAGGGTCGAAACCGATATAGAAAACAGCCTTGCCGTTATTAATCAATTCTTTGATTTCTTCTTCGTCAGTAAGCTGAGCAAGAAGACCTCTTTCCTTAAGTTCGTCAAAAATAGTCATTATTAAATCCTCCTAAAAATAAATCTTACTCGTAAAAAAAAACCGCCCTTTCATATATTATGAAAGGACGGATGTAAACCGTGTTACCACCTAACTTCATCTCACACTCACATGTGAAACCTTATCGGGTACAAACATACCCCGGTATTGTAACGTATACCTTACGTCGTAGCCTACTCTTTACATTTCGGTACGCAGCTTAAGGATGTATTCGGGACAAATCAAAAATGCGCGCCTCTCACCATCCGGCAACTCTCTGTGCTTTCGAATCAGCCTTACTTGTTCCTGTCATAGCCTTTCTTCTACCGCGATATTATCAAAGTATCAATAAATAGTCAAGCATAATTACAGCATCGAAGCAATAATGGCCTTAACTTCATGAAAATCAAACATCTCATATGCCGCTTTCAATTTGCCGATAAGTTCATTACTGTCGCTTCCGAAATTACGCTTTGAATAATCGTCGATTATTCTGTCGCATTCCTTAAGGTTCATCTTGTCAACGAAATCTTTAAGCGTCTCAAGCATTTCTTTGGTAAGTACTTCCTCGCTAAGTTCGCTTACATCGTTACTCTCATCTTTGTTCTCAAAAAAGCAGTTTTTGGAGACAAGATAATCTTTAACATCACCTAAAATCTTGATAAATGCCTTGGAATAGTCCTCGTAATGGCTGTTAATATAATCGAGATTATTCTCCTTTCCCGCAAACTCAAGCTCCTTAAACATCAAAGAAACTGTCATGGCACCTATACTTGCACTCGAAGATTTGATGCCGTGAACATCGGTTGTAAACAGCGCAATGTTTTGTTCCTTCAAAAGATTCGGAAGCTCATCAAGTTTTCTTAAGCCCTCCGAATAATAAGTATTCAAAATAGCGCAATAGCTTTCCTCGTTAAAGCCGATGTTTGAAAGCCCCTTCGAAGTATCAAGAACATTTTCTTCCTTGGTAAGTTCTTTCTTGGTATCTTTGACCTTCGAAGAAGACTTTTTAATTGTCTTCAAAACACCGGGCGGCAAAAATTCATTCAAAATCTTAATAAGATATCTCTGTTTAATAGGCTTGGCAAGATATTCCTGGAAGCCCATTCCTAAAATATCCTCCCTTACGGTGCCACCCGTATTTGCGGTAAGCGCTACAACAGGAACTGATTTCATTAACTCGTTCTCGTCGCCTCTTATAAGATTTAACGTATCCAGACCGCTAAGACCGGGCATAACCATATCCATAAGTACAAGATGATATTCTCTTTCCTTCATCTTCTTTATGCACTCTTCACCCGATTTTGCGATATCAATTTCAATCTTATAATGCTTAAAAATGCCTGCGGCAACCTTAAGATTAACACCATTGTCGTCAACAACAAGAATCTTTGCGCGACTGCCGTCATAAGAAACATCATCGGCCTTTGAAAGATAATCCTCTTCCTTCCAGCCTCCGTTAAATACCGAGCATACATTTATACACGAAACCGGATGCCTGATTATACGACATTTATCAAAATCACCGTATGAATTGGTATGATCGCCGATAACGTAAGTATGATTCTCGCACTTAAAAGTAGCGATAAGGTTTGAAATCGAAGGATAAATCTCCGCCGGAATGTAAATATAATCGTACTTTTTATTTTGCAAAGCCTTATCAAACGTAAAGTAAGAATTAACGTAATCGGCCGAAATATCAAAGCCTTCCATGATATTCTTCCATACGCCCAGCTCACGATTATCCGTGATATAAATCAGCACGCTGAAATTTCTGTTATTGTTGATGACAAAAGAAGGATTTCTGTCAACGCTTTCACATTCGAAAGTAATCTCACTTTCAAGACCGACACCTTCAATACTTTTCACATCAATCGAGCCGTTCATAAGCTTAAGAATTTCCCTGCATATCAAAAACTTAAGACCGATACCCTTTAAGTTGGAATTCTGTCTGGAATCATACGTATCGTAAGCGCCGTAAACAGCTTTCAAATCCGCCTCGGAAAGACCCTGTCCGGTATCGCTTACCTTCACCCTGAAACGAATAAAATCGGGATTTTTACATTCTTCGGCCTTAATGCTGAACATTAAACGACCGTTTTCCGTAAGCGAAAGACTTATAAACAGAAGTCTCAAAATAACCTGACGAATTAAAATATCATCACCGTTCACAATCTTAGGAATATTGTGATCGATTAAAAGTCTGATTTTTAAATCTTTTGCAAGTGCCTGACTTGAAAAAGACTCTACGGAATTCTTTAATAATGTTTCACAGCTGAAAGGAACACAAATAAGATGCATCTTTTCAGAATCAAGCTTTGAATACATCAAAACATCGTCGATAATGTCGAGTAAGTCATACGCGGAGTCCTTAATTCTCGAAACCTCGGCCCTCGTATTTTCGTCCATGTCGTCTTTTAAAATCAGCTCGGAAAGACCGATAATCGAGTTCATGGGCGTTCTGATTTCATGTGACATGTTGGCCAAAAATCTCGACTTTGCGGCAATGGCTTTCTTTTCGATATCGTTGCACTCTTCCATGTATTTACGTGCATGCTTAAAATTGTTTTCCTGGAACATATAAACGGCAAAAATGGAAATTCCCGTAAAAACAAAAGGAATCAAAAAAATCATTACTTTGATAAAATCGCTTTCGTACTCAACAGATTCCCTGGAGAAAAGATAATTTCTGCTGAATAAGAAGCTGGAAAAATAAAAAGTAATCAAAAACATCCACCAGATATCTTTCATTTCAAGTACGAAAAACATCATGGTCACGGAAGCCGCAAACCAAATCGGAAAGCTGGCCTTAAAAGAGATACCCTGAATCGAAACGGCGGGAAGATAAATAAATTCAATAAAGAAAACGGTAAGAACGGAAAACAATCGGTACTTATTCGTAAGATTTAAAAGAATAATGACCACAACCGAATAAACAAAGCCGAGTATTCCGGATTGTGAAAACAGCTGAAATGATTTATGGGTAAAAATATTGACGCAAAGAGCAATAAAGGAAATAAAGCCAATCAGATAAAGGATGAGCATAAGCGCATCCTTACGGAAATCATAATTCAGTTCAGCTTTGTTTCTTTTTGCCACAACAGCCTCCTAAATCCGAAAAATAATCTATCAATGAACTACAAATTTAATCATGTCCTTCGGTAAAAAGTGAGTAAGCATCTTTTCAAGCTTGTCTCTTTCGACAGGTTTTGAAAGATAATCGTCAAACCCTTCGCTCATAAAGTGTTCTCTCGCACCGCTTACGACATTCGCGGTAAGCGAAATGACCGGAAGGCTCTTAAATTCATCACCGTCGAGCTTTCGAATCTGTTTAAGCGTGTCTATACCATCCATATCCGGCATCATATAGTCAAGGAAAACCAAATCCACATGTTCCTTCTTTAAAATAATCAAAGCCTCCTTGCCGCTGGCAGCCTTTAATATTTTGGGGTTATATCTGTTAAGTAATGTCGAAGCAACATCAAGATTTACAAGGTTATCGTCAACAATAAGAATCGTCGCATCCGGAATTGTAAAATTACCTTCATAAGTCTGACGTCTTACCATAAATCCTGTAGTATGATTCAACAAATCCGAGATATTAAGACAGCTTAACGGCCTTGTAAGTACGTAATCAAACGGTTCACCGGAATAAGTGTAATTACATTGAGAAATAACAACGACTTTACTCCAGTCATCAATCACCTCATTAATGCGATCCTTGAATATATCATAAGCCGACGATTCGATGAAATAGTACGTAAACGTCTCATTGATATTTTCGATAAATTCATCCTCCGAGAATACTTCTTTGGCCGAAATATTCATTTTTTCAAAGGTGACGCCCAAATTATGAATTTCCTCAATATTGTTGGCCCAGAACAAAATGTTTTCATCGGATTTGCTTATACTTCCGCACAAAACATCAATAAGTTCTTCATCCACAGCCTGTTTTACGGCAAAAGAAAAAGTCGACCCTACTCCAAACTCGCTTTCAACATCAAGTTTCCCGCCCATAACAGTCGAAAGCTTCTTACAATAAGCAAGACCAAGACCGTTTCCTTCGAAGGAATAATCGACATCATCACTTCCGGAACGATGAAGCGGCTCGAAAATTTTCATAATGTTTTCCTTGCGAACACCGATACCGGTATCCTTAACGCTGATGTTAAGACCGACATTCCCGTCATCACACTCTTCATAAGCAACGGAAAAGAGAATATATCCTTCTTTGGTGTACTTAATGGCATTGGAAAGAAGGTTTATGATAATCTGACGTATCTTTCCGCAGTCGCCGATAAGGTTCTTGGGAAGCTTCGGAGAAATATCGACATAGAAATCAACATTGGAATCCAAAAGTCGAACACTCATCAGGTTAATGATATCGTTAAGCATAAATGAAATATCATATTTTTCATTATTAACCTGCATGGAATCGAAGTTAATACGCGAGAAATCCAAAAGGTCCGATGTTATGGACAAAAGCGCATGACTTGAATTGGAAATGTGGAAAGCCATTTCCTTGATATGTGAGGAAGCCTCGGATTCAAGAACAACATCCGTCGTTCCGATGATGGCATTCAAAGGAGTTCTAATTTCATGAGAAACGTTTACAAGGAACATATCCTTGGAAAGGTTGGCTTTTTCAGCCTTAATTGTAGAATTTTTCCTGTCGGTAATTTCATTGATGATTGTCCTGTTGCGGTAATATAGAACAACGCCGCACAAAATACCGGATACGAGCATCGCGAACTCGATTCTGATTAAATCCGTAAAAGAAGTTGCGAAAGGATAATCGGCGATTTTGGTACGAATACCGAAACAGTAAATGATTGTGCAAATATCGATAACAAACTGTAATGTGAAAATAATGAAACGCGACATTCCGTTTAAAAGAACAAGTGAATATGTCAGTCCTACAAGAAAATAAATGGGAATTTCAACGGAATTGGAATCCGAAAGAATCATAACGGCCGGCATGCCGACAATATTGCACAGAATAAGCAATATCATAGTATATAAAGAAGTTCTGTGAAACCTTGTTTCCAGTAAAAACAAAAGAACACACATTGCAAATAAAGCCGCACAAATATTAACTATAAGTCCGTTAACTCTAAGTAAAAGGCCTATAGCGAGAAACATCAAACATGATGCGGCACTGCAAAATGAAGCTATATAAAACATCCTGACATCCAGTGCGACATTTTTTCCGAGATATTTTCGTAAAACAGTTCTCATCAAGTCTCCGTGCGTACCGTATTTTTATCAGGGATTCAACTGTGCAATCTCTCTTTCGACAGAAAGGAACACATCTACAAGTGAAGGATCGAACATCGTAAACTTCGAAAACTTAATCTTCATCATGGCCTCGGAATGAGAAAGCAATCTTCCGTCGCAGCCGGAATAACGAAGATTGTCATACATATTTACAATAGCCAAAATACGTGCCTCAAGAGGAATCCTCTCGCCCTGAATACGATCGGGATATCCCGAACCGTCCCAATTCTCATGATGTGAACGGCACATATTAAGCGCATATGTCATAAAGTTCGAGTTATTGCTTGCAAGCTGGGTAATCTTGGAAATCGTATCAGCTCCGAGAATAGTATGCGTTCTTACAACATCAAAATCAAAATTGCTGGCCGAAGAATAGTTTTTCTCAACCGAATCAAGGTACTTATCTATTATGCAAAGCTTACCCAAATCATGAATTTTAGAGGCAAAGCTTATCGTTGCACAGTCGTCGGCAGTAAGATTGTACTTATCGTTACGTGAAAGAGCACTTAAGAAAATGTCCATGTCTTTCTCAACTCTCTTGGCGTGAACACCGGCATTGGTATTTCTCTTTTCAAGCATACCAACAAACATTTCAACTACTGAATATTGAAGTTCAACGAATCTTTTAACCTTTTCCTGAACGGATGATGTAAGACCGCTTGTATATTCGTCCAGCTTGCGTTTCTGTAAAATAAGCTGGATCTGAATATCAACACGCTTCTTCAAAAGATTGGCCGTATAAGGCTTTTTAATATAATCGGCAGCGCCGAGATTATATCCTTCCAGCTCAGTAATATCATCATCCTGAGCCGTAAGGAAAATAATGGGAATATTTTCAAGTTTTTTCTTGTTCTTCATCTCCGAAATAACCTGAAAACCGTTGACATTGGGCATATCAACATCAAGAAGAACAAGATCGGGAAGTTCGGGCATGTCATTAAGACATTCCAATGCGGAAATGCCCGAAGAAACCGGTATTACTTCATAAATATCTTCAAGAGTCTTCCTGGCCATAATAAGGTTCGCCATATTGTCATCAACAATCATTACCTTTTCCATAAAAGTCTCTCCTGCATGTGATATTTTTGTAAAAACAAATATGTTTACAGTATAAATACTATCCGCAATATTCTATTAACATTATAACATAATCAGGCTTCAAAATCTTGACCGATTTCCATTTTTTTATCACGAATCATCAATTCTTTTACAGCCTGTGATGCACTTTTATCTTCAAACAAAATCAAATTAACCTGTTCGATAATGGGAAGCTCGATACCATACTTCTTGGAAAGACCGATTGCAGCCTTGGCACTGTATACACCTTCAACAACCATCTTTACTTCATCCATTGCTTCCTTCATGGTCTTGCCCTGTCCGATTAAGATACCGGCACGACGATTTCTCGAATGCATGCTGGCACAGGTTACAATCAAATCACCTATACCGGTAAGTCCTGTGAAAGTTTCCATTCTTCCGCCCATTGCAATACCGAGTCTCGTAATTTCGGCAATACCTCTTGTAATCAATGCGGCCTTGGTATTATCGCCGTATCCCAAACCGTCCGCTATACCGGCAGCAAGCGCAACAACATTTTTGAGTGCCGAACCGATTTCCATACCGAGTACGTCGGGTGATGTATAAACACGAAATACTTCATTCATAAAAGCACTCTGAAGTCTTTCGGCAACCGCTCTTTTATGTGCACCGACAACGATGGTCGTGGGAATCTCCTTACCGACTTCTTCGGCGTGTGAAGGACCGCACATAACAGCAATATCAGCCATCGGAAGTTCTTCCTCCAAAACCTGAGAAAGTGTCAACATTGTACTTTCTTCAATACCCTTGGCAACATTTACAATAATCTTGCCCGGAGTAATATAGTTTTTCATATCCGAAGCGGTCTTTCTTACGAAAACCGAAGGAACAGCCATAACAAGAATGTCATTTTCCTTGCAGACAGCTTCAAGATTGGTTGTAAATTCAATTGATTCATCCAGAAAAACTCCCGGAAGCTTTGTAACATGCTCATGTTTTTCCTTGAGCATATTAATTTCATCTTCAAGAATGGACCAAACCGATACTTTATGTCCGTTATTGCAAAGCACCTTGGAAAGAGCAATTCCCCAGGAGCCTGCTCCGATAATTCCTATTTTTTCCATAACCGTCATCGCAAAAAAATGCGAACCTCCTTAAAAATTATTCGGCAGAATTTTTCTTACCTGAAAGATATGTCTTACGTTCCGAATGTGTCAGGAGACGCTTAATGTTGGAACGATGCTTGTAAAAAGCAAGAACCGTAAGTAAAAATACCAGAATATACATCTCATTTAAAACACTTTGCGAAACATTATAAATACCCATTTGACCGGTAATAATAAGCTGAACAAAGAAACCGGTATAAAGGAGTAACGAACCGAGCGAAACATAGTGAGTAAGGAAAAATGTTCCGAAAAACACTAAAAGTCCGACCGGGATAAACGACCAGTGAAAAGCAATCATAAGCCCGCCGGTACATGCAATACCTTTTCCGCCTCTGAATTTGAGGTAAAAAGGGAAATTATGTCCGATAACACAGCCTGCTCCCGTATACAGCAAAAGAAGCGGCATAATCTCCGGAAATCTTACGGCGATAGTGTACTTTACGATCAAAACCGCAACAATACATTTAATTAAATCACCGGCGAAAACTATTATGCCCGCTTTGGCTCCGAGAACGCGTAATGTATTCGTCGTTCCTGCGTTTCCGCTGCCATGCTCACGAATATCGATACCTTTAATTCGTCCAAGAATATAAGCTGTCTGAATCATTCCCAGTAAATAACCGATAATAACACAAACAACGCGTACCATATTAATCACCCCTAATCTTCTTTTCTTTCGCGAATAATAAATCTTAATGGAGTACCTTTAAATCCAAAGGCTTCACGAATCTGATTTTCAATGTATCTTGTATAAGAAAAATGCATCATTTCCTTATCATTTACAAAAATAACAAATGTGGGCGGTTTAACCGAAGCCTGGGTAATATAGAAAAGCTTAAGTCTCTTTCCCTTATCGGTAGGCGGCTGCTGCATTGCAACGGCACGAGTCATAATCTCATTAAGAACACCTGTCGAAACACGCATTGAATGATTTTCATAAACCGCATCTATCGTGTCAAAAAGCTTCGGAATACGCTGACCGGTCTTGGCCGAAATAAAAATAATCTCGGCATAAGGCATAAACGAAAGAACAAGACGTACATTTTCGGTAAACTTGTAAATAGTCTTGTCATCCTTCTCAACCGCATCCCATTTATTAACGGCGATAATAACAGCCTTGCCCTTGTCGTGTGCAATACCCGCAATCTTGGCATCCTGCTCGGTAACACCTTCGACGGCATCAATCATCATGACAACGACATCGGCACGTTCAACAGCAGCAAGCGTTCTGACTATCATGTAATGTTCCAAATCTTCGTGAATACGGCTTTTACGACGTACACCGGCCGTATCGATAAAAACATATTCCTTATCCTTATAAACAACATCGGTATCTACGGCATCTCTTGTAGTACCGGCAATATCCGAAACAATAAGTCTGTTCTCGCCGATAATCGAATTGATAAGCGAGCTCTTTCCTACATTGGGTTTACCGATAACAGCAACCTTAATGCGATCATCTTCAACCGCATCCGTATTAAGTCCTTCAAAATACTTGCATACTTCATCGAGAAGATCACCGAAGCCGAGTCTGTTTGCCGAAGAAATCGGGTAAGGTTCACCGATACCGAGATTATAAAATTCGTAAACATCAGCCATGTACTTATCAAAATCATCAACCTTGTTTACGACAAGCAAAACAGGCTTGCGTGACTTTCTCAGCATTTCGCAAACCTTGGAATCGGCATCCGTAAGTCCCTGCTTAACATCAACCATAAAAAGAATAACATCCGCCGTTTCAATTGCAGTCATGGCCTGCTCACGCATCTGTTTAAGAATAACATCGGAGCTGTCGGGCTCGATACCGCCCGTATCAACAAGCGTAAAATTATAGTTAAGCCAGGAAACATCAACATAAATTCTGTCTCTTGTAATTCCCGGAGTATCCTTTACTATTGAAATCTTTTCACCCGCAAGTGCGTTGAAGAAAGTGGATTTACCCACATTCGGTCTTCCTACTACCGCAACTATCGGTTTTCTTGAATTACTACCTTCCATATACTACCTTTCAATCCTGATATGACCGAGCATCGCCCTGAAAAGTTCACGCCCGCCCTGTTTATTTACTATAACATTTACCTGAAGTTCGTTTTTAAGCGACTCAAGAGTAACATCATCCAAAAATACATCTTCGTCAGCTTTAAGCATATTCCTCGGAATAATAAGATTATGCTTATATCCGTGCTCTTTTAATTGATTAATTATATCACGTCCCGTAAGCAATCCGGAAACAGTAATATTTTCACCGAAAAAGTCATTTCTGATGGCAACAACATCAAGCTTTATCTTCGGATAATCATTCATGACAATATCGGCCAATTTTTTAATATAAGGATAAGCAAGCCTTCCCGTAACAAGAGTAGCTTCAAAAGGTCGCATCAAAAGCTTCTTAATACCTTTTACCCTGCACTCTTTCATTGCAATTGCAAACTCATCAAGCAAAAGTCTAACCATACCTACGCCGTTTTCCAGCTGAAGGTAACCGTCATACATAAGTTCACCGGGAACTTCCTTACCTGCAAGTATATACCATTCATCACTGCAATGTATAAAATGAAGGCCAAATTTTTCATAAAACTTTTTCTGATAGCCTTCAACAAGCGAAATAACCTTAATGGCATCCTCTTTGGCAAAAGGCTCCAAAGGATATAATCCGTCTCTGTACTTGGATAAACCGACCGGAACAATCGAAACACTTTCAAGAACCGGTAAATACTTTGACAAATCTTCTATAGTCCTTATAAGCTCATCCCCGTCGTTTATGCCTTTGCATAAAACAATCTGACCGTTCATCGTAATTTCGGCATCATAAAAAGCATCGGCATACTTAAGACAATCACCTGCAAAACGATTATTAAGCATCTTACAACGAAGCTCGGGATTTGTCGTCTGGAAAGAAATATTAATCGGTTCCATACGATACTTGATTATACGCTCCACGTCGCCGTCCGTTAAGTTGGTAAGTGTAACGTAATTGCCCTGTAAAAAGGAAAGACGCGAATCGTCATCCTTAAAGTATAAAGTCTTCCGCATACCCGGAGGCATCTGGTCGATAAAGCAGAAAATGCAATTATTACGGCATCTTCTGTACTCATCCATAAGCCCGTTTTCAAACTCAATACCCAGCTCGTCGTCTTCATCCTTAATAACGGTAAACTCTATTTCTTTTCCGTCACGGATAACAATAACTTTGGGATCTTTGTTAAGCACAGAAAAACGATAATCGAAAACATCCTTAACAGCCTCACCGTTTAACGAAACCAAAACATCACCCGCTTTAATACCGGCAATATCCGAAGGCGAACCCGAAATTACAGAATTGATTATGTGATTTTTATTAACCTTATCGATTTCTGCCATTATTTCTCCCATAAACATTATAAAGAGTTTTCGTTTCCGCGAAAACTCTTTTTATTTATAATTCGTAGTTTTGTCTTTCGTTGTACTTATTTACTACTTCGTGAATCTTTTCGGTCGGTGTAATAACATTGGCAACCGAAATGTTGTGATTCATAAAATCAATAATCTGAGCAATAAATTTACTTACATCAGCTTCAAGATAATACGGCTTACCCTTAAGCTCGGGGCGAGAATAAATCAGATTTGTCGTAATAATCTTATCGAAAATACATTTTTCGTAAGCTTCGTCAAACTTTTCCAGACCGTTTGTAAATTGTCCGAATGTTGCCAAAATAAAAATTCTCTTCGCATTCATCTGCTTAAGCTGGGAAGCTGTATCAATCATGCTCTCTCCGGAAGAAATGATATCATCGATAATAATAACATCTTTACCGTCAATGTTATCACCCAGAAATTCATGCGCAACAATTGGATTCTTACCGTTTACGATAACGGAATAATCTCTTCTTTTGTAGAACATTCCGGCATTTACGCCCAAAACGTTGGCGAAATATACCGCTCTGTCAAGAGCACCTTCATCGGGACTTATTACTACAGTATGATCCTTATCGATTATCATATCCTCTTCGCTTCTTAAAAGAGTCTTTACAAACTGATAATCGGCACTGAAATTATCAAAGCCGCATAAAGGAGTTGCATTCTGAACTCTCGGGTCGTGTGCATCGAAAGTAATAATATTCTCTACACCCATTGCAGACATTTCTTCAAGAGCATAAGCACAATCCAAAGATTCACGTCCGCTTCTCTTATGCTGACGGCCTTCGTAAAGATAAGGCATAATGACATTGATTCGTCTTGCCTTTCCTGTAGCGGCGGCAATAATACGTTTCAAATCCTGATAATGATCATCCGGTGACATATGATTGGTGTAACCGTTCATGTTGTATGTAATGCTGTTATTACATACATCAACCATGATAAAAAGATCTTTACCGCGAACAGATTCATGAAAAATACCTTTGGCCTCACCTGTTCCGAATCTTGGGCAGGAAGCATCCATAAGGTACGAGGACTCTACATATCCGTGAAAAGCAGGATCGGATTTAATTCCGGTTTTGGTCTTCTTACGAAAATCAACAAGATAATTATCTACGCTTTTTCCAAGCTTTGCGGCAGAACTTAATGCGACAATCTTTAAAGGTGCAACAGGAAGCGCATTATCAAGCAAATCCAAATCAGGCATAACGACTCCTTTTAATATCTATAGTAATCAAAAACCCGCATAACCTACTTTACCAAAAATATATGAAACGTCAAGGTTTCTTTTGCTTGTCATCTACAAGATTGAACTTTAATGTGACCTTAAACAAATCTCCGTCAAGATATACATCAAATACACCGCCATGCGCAACCGTAAGCGATTTTGCAATGGAAAGACCGAGTCCGCTTCCTTCCGTACTTCTTGCCACATCGCCTCGAATAAATCGCTCCGTAAGTTCATCCGCCGAGAAGTTAAGCTGATTGGAAGAAACGTTCTTAAGTGAAAATACCATAACGCCTTCTTCCTCATTCACGGAAAGGTCCATATAAACTCTTGTATTTTCCATGGCATATTTGTAAACGTTTGTAAACAGGTTTTCAATAATACGCCAGATTCTACGGGGATCTGCCATAATATAAACAGGTCTTTCCGGAAGATTCGTCACAAGCTCAAGGTTTTTGGATAATAATTTTTCTTCAAACTCGCCCGCGGACTGATTTAAAAGCTCGATGAAATTTATACGGTCAAGTTCAAGAACAATATTTCCGCTCGCAGCCTTGGAAGCCTCCACAAGGTCCATTGTAAGCTGCTTAAGCCTCTGGCTCTTTTCATCGAGAATCTTTACATAGTTCTGAACACGTTCGTTATCTATATTTTCGCGCTTAATCAAATCAACATAATTAATAATGCTTGTAAGCGGCGTTTTAATATCGTGTGAAACATTGGTAATAAGGTCAGCCTTAAGCTTTTCGTCCTTGGTGGAAGTTTCAACGGCATTTTTAATACCTCTTCCGACATAATTTACGGCCTCGGCAAAGCTTTTGTTATCACCGTGTATCTTGGTGGTATCAATCTGGAAATCATAATCGCCTTCATTGATACGATTAAGTCCGTCGATAATTTTCTTTCGCTCAATATTCTTTCCGAACAAATAAAAACCGGTAAGAATATCAAAAATCAATAAAGCAAAGAAACATAAAATCTGATATTTGCTAAAGAAAAGCATGCAGGCAAAAAATGTATTGTAAACCATAAAGAACAAATACATTGCCCACGTTCTGAATGCGACGCCGGAATCATCATAAACACGCCACATGAAATTCTTCACGGACGAATTTCTCAAAAAGACTTTGACAAAAACCCATCGAAAGAAACTCTTCTCCGAAATATTAACTGCACTGATTCTTCGCACAAGACAGTAAAACAGCGCTAATACAATAAGTGCAAAAACAAAAAAGAACACCGAAATCGGGATGGCAAAATTCCAAAAATCCGAAACATGTCTGAAATCCGTACCCGAATAGAAAATTCTGAACATCAGATACGCAACGACTCCCAGCAAGATAAAGAACAGCATCTGAACTTCAATCGGAAGTCTGTCGAAATCGGAAAGCTTTTCCTTTCCCTCCTTGGAATAATAGTTTATTACAGAGCCGGTATTTACGACAAAAATAGCAAAGAATGCTATTATCGAAACACAGACACCGGAAATAACCCACGGTAAAATCGAAAGCGTGTGAACATATGCGTAGCAGTTGTCGAAAAACGTATCTTTTACCGTATATTCGGTATCAAGGCCTATCCACAAAGCCGCATTGTTATAAAAAAGAGTATCTTTATCGTAAAAAGACTTTTTAACGCTCTCATAATCAATCGGAGTATTTGTTATAAAGTTTTTCTTACCGAAATCAACATGAATATACTCTCCCATGTCTCTGAAAATAGACGGAAGTGTTTCATCGGAAACAATACGATAGTTGGTAAGATTCGAGTAAACCTTTTTATTCTTGTCGGAGCCGAAATAAACGTAATACTTAATATTGGTCTTATCCGAAGAAAAATAATCCAGATAATTCTGATATAAAAGATATTCTTTATATAAAGCATTGGCGCTGGTTTCGAGTGCTTCGCACAAAAGAAGATATTCGTCGCGGTTGGAGGAATAATAAATAATATTCTTTCCGTCGGAGGTTGAATAAGTTTCTTTTATCATGTCAAGCGTCGGAACGAGGTTTTTGCCGATTTCATCGACCTCATCAACGTTTTCTTCATCCTCGGTCTTTTTCTCGGGTGCTTTTTCTACGGAAGCCTTCTCATCCTTGTTGTGAAGCACATAATGAACATTCTTTGAAAAATATTCGTCCATCTGCTCAAAGCTGTCAAAGGTATAATAATAATGTGAAATTCCGGACTGACCCCAGGAAATCAAATCATCAAGATTATAATAAACGGTAGGTCCGCTATAATACTTATCCGTGCCTCTGAAAGCATAATCAAAAATATTTATTCTCTTAGAAGGATCATACTTTCCCGCTGTTTCAAGCTGTTCGCGAATAATGGCAAACGTGGAAATATCATCGATAATATTATTAAGATTCTGGGTATATATCGGCGACTCATAGTAATCCGTCCGAAGTTCACCGATGGAGGCAATTCTCACACCGTTATTCATATTACCGTTTGAGGAAGTATAAAGACGAGCGGATAAAAAATAATGAGCCACAGAAAGTGCAAGCACAGCTATAGCCAATGCTTGCACACATACCATCACATATTGTTTAATTTTGAATGAAACATTTTTCTTTTTCAAATCAATTTCTCCGATTTACATCTTGTCAATCTTATATCCGACACCCCAAACAACCTTAAGATAACGGGGTTCTCTGGGATTAAATTCGATTTTCTCTCTGATGTGGCGAATATGAACCGCAACGGTGTTGTCCGCACCGATAGCCTGCTCATTCCAAATCTTCTCGTAAATCTGGTCAATTGAGAAAACATGACCCTGATTTTTAACGAGCAAAAGCAAAATATTGTATTCAATGGGAGTAAGCTTGACTTCCGTGTCGTCAACAATTACTTCCTTGGTATCGTCATTTATGAAAAGGCCGCCGACTTTATAAATGTTGCTTGTCTCGGAAGGCATATTTCCAAGCTTGGTATATCTTCGAAGCTGACTCTTTACGCGGGCAACAAGTTCAAGCGGATTAAAAGGCTTGGGAAGATAATCGTCGGCACCGACATTAAGTCCGAGAATTTTATCGGGATCTTCAGTCTTGGCCGAAAGAATGATAATCGGGATACTGGATTTTTCGCGAATTTTCAATACTGCATGAATACCGTCAAGTCTGGGCATCATGACATCAATAATCAAAAGCTGAATGTCATCATTATTTAAAATATCGATAGCTTCTATTCCGTCATATGCTTTAACGACTTCAAAGCCTTCCTGCATAAGATATATTTCAATCGCATCTACAATTTCGTGATCATCATCGCAAACAAGAATTTTACTCATCTAAAACAAACCCTCTACTTTCGTAATAATATATTCCCAAAACTACCAAAATTAATTTAACAAAAAAAATTTAACCGGCGTTATACAAATTCTTAAAAAATTATGAATATTCAAAAGCATTTTTTATCCAGTCGATAGAAGCTCCGAGTACGGATATTACATCGAATCTTACAGGCGTGGTTTCCGAAATATTCCTGTCATACATATATTTTACCGCAGCCCTGCAGATTTTCTTGCGTTTCCCGTATGTTACGGCATCAAAACCGAGGCCGTGCCTGGAATCTTTTCTGTACTTTACTTCACAGAAAACAAGATAATCACCGTCTTCGAAAATAATATCGATTTCGGCATCCCTTAACCTGTAATTTCTGCAAATAACCTTTGCACCGTTATCATTCAGGAAACGAACAACAAGCTCCTCTCCCGCTACACCCTCACCCCAAGTATTCATTTATCAGTTCATTTTTCCTTTCAGCTTATCCATTGAATCCACAAAAACCAGAATCTCCGCAACAACTTCATAAAGCTCCGGCGGTATTGCCTCGCCGACATCGAGCTTTGAAAGAGTTTTTGCAAGCTGCTCATCTTCGTGAATGGGAATATTTGCTTTTTGAGCCGAATCGATAATTTTCTCTGCAAAATAGCCTGCACCGGTAGCCACAACTCTGGGCGCAATGTCCGCAGGGTCATATTCCAGCGCAATAGCCTGCTTCTTGGAAATGTTTTTCTTATTATCTTCACTCATAACTTATACCCTTGCGTCAAATGCAGTATTGGAAATCAATAACTTCTGCGCCGTATTGTTAAGTGCTTTTTCTATTGCGCTTTCAAACGTTTCCGCCGTACTGAATGATGCATTAAACGAATAACCCTTTTCTTTTAACCGTTTCGACAATAAATCCAGATGGCCCTCGATAAAGTCAAGTATTTCTTCATCCCGAACAGTGAAATTGGTTGAAATTCTGTCCGAATCGGTAAGTTTAACGTAAACATCAGTAGGTCCGATATTGTTCATGTCAAGATGAATAAACGCGCTGATTTCACCGCCGCTTTGTGAAAGATTCTTTTTGTTGGTAAAAACATATAATTCACCGGTTTTATTCTCTTCGCCGTTATTAAACGGAATCTGAATATAAGGCACGAAATTGTTTAACGCATTCATGAAATTCAGATTGTCGGAAAGATTGTTTATCGGCGTAGCCAAAGCTTCGTTAAGCGGGAGTGTTTCCTTTAAAATATTGGTAATCTCATGTGTCTGCGTAAACAGTCTTTCATACAAATCTTTTATTTCGGCCTTCTCGGACGTTTTTGAACGCTCAAGAGTCCATTGCGAAGAAAAAGTTCTGTTAACAAGATTTTCCAAAACCCTGGATTTAACCATATCGGAAAATGCGGAAAGATTATCGTTAAACAAAACTTCCTCGTTATTTTCGTTTACAGCACCCAAAAGAAATTCTTTTAATGAATCAAACGTATTGCAGGAAGTTTTAATGTCTCTTAAAAATGCATCCAAAGCAACTGCCGGAGTAACGCTTCCTTCCTGTGTCGAAATGTTGTCAAGGCTTTCGGTATTAAGTCCGAAAGATGAAATCGTCTCTTTCAACACTTCTATCTCGCCGTTGCTTACGATATATTCGGGTGAAACAGGTTTATCTTTAATTGAATCAACAAATTTCAAAAGAGCATCAAGCGAAGGAACCGCCTTATTTGAAGAAGGTTCGTAATCAGCAATATTCAATGCCCCTTCTTCCGATAAAGAATCCTCATTCTCAATCAAAATTTCGTCCGGAAGTAATGATAAAAGTTCATTCGTAACGCAATCGGTAAAAGAAGCACTAACCGAAGACAACGCACTTGTAACGGAATGCTCGGCGTTGCAATAGGCGGAATATTGTTTCAAATTCATTTCATTTACTTCAATACCCATTCGTTGCAAATCAACGATATCCTTAACCGGAGCATCGGGATAAAGAGAAATATCTTTATAAGAAGCAAGAAGCGAATCTCTGTCGACATTTAATCCGTACTGCATGTTTCTTGCGGTCATTTCAATGCTTCTGGCATTTACTTCAATACCTGCCTGTTTAAGCGCGATAACGGTTGTCTGATCTTTGGAAACGTTCTGATATAAAGGACGTAAAGTAACATTCTTAACGCCTGTACGTTCTACCAAAAACGTAATGGTCTCGCCCTTTGTAAGCGGAATCTCTCCACCGTTTCTTGCATTCAAAACAAGTCCTTCCCTTGTTTCAAGAGAAAGATTCTGGGAATCTGCGTATAAAATTTTGCCTACTAACGTATCCTGGGGTGACAATGAATTGACTAAATCAAGAACAGCCTGTTTATTGGCTTCTGACATAGTTAAAGCTGCGGCCTGTACATTAGATTGTGTGGCCGCAGTATCAGATCGGTTAATAATACCGTTTAAAAAGTTTGACGGAAGTATAGGCATAACTTATGTTCCTGATAGTATAAAATGTTTTATATGTAATCGTGAATAAAACTCATTCTATGTATCGGCGTTTTTCCGAATTTCTTAAGCGCTTCTATATGCGAAGGACTTCCATAACCTTTATTGGATGCAAACCCGTATTCGGGGTATTTCTTATCGTATTCAACCATCAGACGGTCTCTTGTAACCTTGGCAACAATACTTGCGGCACCGATGGAAATACTCTTTGCATCACCTTTAATAATCTTTACCTGCTTTATATCATTGATGCCGGGGATAATAACCGCATCATTAAGTAACACATCGGGTCTTGGATTTAACTTGGAAACCGCTTCTCTCATAGCCTCATATGTTGCCTGCAATATATTAATCTCATCGATTCTTTCGGGGCCGACATATCCAAGGCCTACGCTTACAGCTTCTCTCATAATAACATCATAAAGCTCTTCGCGTTTTTTCTCAGATAATTTCTTGGAATCGTTTATATATAAAATCTTGCAATCCTTGGGAAGGATAACGGCACCTGCGACAACAGGCCCCGCAAACGGGCCTCTTCCGACCTCATCAATTCCGCAAATATATCCCAAGCTGTCATACAAATGCTCATAATATGAAAGAGCCTCGATTCTTTTAAGCTCTTTATCATAATCATCCATTTTCTTTACAGCTGATTTAACAAGCTTAATAACACTTTCTCTTTCATCCTTTGAATACTCCTCGATAAAAGCCGGAAGTTCATCCATGGAAAGACTATCCAATTCTTTTTTAATTGTACCTGCTGAAACTAAGCTCATTCGTGTCCTGCCTGCTTTTCAAAATTACCGAATCCGGAAAAAGGATATATACGAATCTTGGTCTTTCCGGCAATCTCGCTTCTCTTGACAATACCGATTTCATTAAATCTGGAGTCATCTGAATTATTACGGTTATCACCCATTACGAAATATTCGTCATCCCCAAGTTCAACGGGTTGTGCCGCTCTTCCGGCATCTTCGATTACGGCATTGCCGTAATGTTCTTCCAAAACTTCCCCGTTAATATAAATTGTTCCTTCCTTATCAATATAAATCGTTTCTCCCGGAAGTGCTATAATTCTTTTAATAAAATTCTTACCCTTAATGTCTCTTGAAGGAAAAACAACAACATCGAATCTTTCCGGATCGTGAAATCTGTAAGAAATCTTATCAAGAATAAGATTATCGCCATCCATCAGTGTCTCGCTCATGGATGAACCGATTACAACATTACGCTGTCCGATGTACTTGACAATAAATAATGCAAGCAATACAACACACAATAAATAAACACTAGTACTTAATACTTCTTTAGCTTTGAAATTCACAATATCATCTCCCGATACTTCAAATTTTAGGGTCTTTCGAGCGAAATTCTTCCGATTTTACCGTTTCTGAATTCATCAAGGACAAGATTGGAAGCCTTGAAATAATCGGAAACGCCGCCCTGTTTAAGACAGCCTCTCTTTTTGCATACTGCATCAAGCATAAGTGATTCTTCATTGACAAATCTGTCTTCGGTTTCATTTAAAGCATTGAATGTATCTGCATCTATTCCGTAACGCTCTTTTATAAGCGCAGGATAAGCTTCATATAAATATTTCAACAATAAGCACGCAAGCTCCTCAATCTGTAAAATTTCATCATTGATTGAGCCTAACTGAGCAAGCCTTATACCTACATTCTGATCTTCGAACTTGGGCCACAAAATACCGGGCGTATCCAAAAGCTCGAGTTCGTTGCTGATCTTGACCCACTGTTTACCTATCGTAACACCGGGCTTATTTCCGGTCTTGGCAACATTTTTCCCAAGAAAAGCATTTATAAAAGTAGATTTTCCGACGTTGGGAATACCGGCAACCATGGCTCTGATGGGACGATTCTTGATTCCGCGGTTTTGATCTCTTAAAATCTTTTCCTTGCAGGCGTTCTTGGCCGCAGGAAGCACAAGCCTTATCCCTTCTTTATTGCGGGAATTAAGCAAAACTACTTCTATATTCTTGCTTTCAAAATACTTTTTCCATGCCTCATTGGCATTATTATCCGCCAAATCCGCCTTATTAAGAAGAACAAGACGTGATTTATTGGCGGCAAGTTTATCAATTTCGGGATTTCGGGAAGATAAAGGAGCTCTCGCATCAAGAATTTCAATCACGAGGTCAACAAGCTTAATTTCTTCCTCCATCATTTTCCGGGCTTTGTTCATATGTCCCGGATACCACTGAACTAACATAATTTACCTTTTTCCGGATACAAAACCCAAATTCTGCAAATCCTTTGAAAGTTTGAACCAGACCTTTCCTATCATATAACTGCTTTTAACGAGACCGACATTTCCCGATCTTGAATCCTCGCTGAAATTACGGTTGTCACCCAGCACAAAATATTCTTCCTTGCCGAGAGTAACTTCATTCTCAAGAATGCCCGGATCGGCCATTTTATCAAAAATATCGTCTTCTCTGTAACGGACACCGTCAATGTAAAGATATCCGTCATTAATCTTTAATGTTTCACCCGGAAGACCTACAACTCTTTTAATATAGTAATGAGAATTTTCGTTTCCGTTGGGTTGAAAAGCGACTACATCGCCGCGCTTGGGCGATGAAACCGAAAAAATCAGTCTGTCTATAAGTATTTCCTGGCCCGAATACAATAAAGGTTCCATGGAGTTACCGATAACATTGGTACGAAGGCCAAAAACAAAAATCAAAACCGCTCCGAAAAATGCGGCGATAACAGGCCAGAATATCCACGAAAACAATTCCGCGAAAAAAGCGGAAGAAAGCTTTTTCTTGGGTTTTCGGGAAAAATCAAGCCCCTTTTTTCTAAATGACATATAAATCTCCGTCCGTTTTATAAATTCATAATATCATAAAAAAATATCATATCTATGATGATAACACATATTTCATTAGAGGTTAATCAAATATTAATATTAAACGAAAAGTGTATTTTTACGAAAAGAGAAAATAAAAAGGAGCAATTTTCATTGCTCCATTAAATCGCATATTATCTAACGAGTTCCTTAACCTTGGAAGCTTTACCTACACGGCTTCTTAAGTAGTTAAGTTTAGCACGACGAACCTTACCTTTACGTACTACTTCGATGCTCTGTACGTTAGGGGAGTTAAGAGGCCATGTCTTTTCAACACCGACACCGTTTGAAATCTTTCTAACGGTAAATGTTTCTCTTGCACCGCCGCCCTGTCTCTTTAATACAGTTCCTTCGAATACCTGAATACGTTCCTTGTTACCTTCTTTAATCTTACCGTATACCTTAACGGTATCACCAACATTAAAGTCTGCAAGGTCGCTTCTTACCTGTGCTGCTTCGATTTTCTCGATAATCTCATGCATTTTTGAATCCTCCTTAAATCGACGGATGTTCATAATACACTAGTAACAGAGGACCATCCCAAATTGACAACATTGAAATTTTATCACATCAAATACTAAAAAGCAAGTATTTATTCAATGTTTTTATTTTCCTGTTCTTCTGAAGCGGAAGGTTTTTTCCTTCTTTTCTTCTTTACAACCGGCGGATGCTTTTCAAGCCACGCTTCGTACATATCCGGTCTGAAGCGCTTTGTCTGAAGAATTGACTGTTCCATGCGCCACTCATCCACGTTTTTATGATTTCCGCTGAGAAGAATTTCCGGAACTCTCATGGCATGCCATACTTCCGGTCTTGTGTATTGCGGGTATTCCAATAAGCCATCCGAAAACGATTCCGTTTCGGCGGACTCACTGTTGTTTAAAACACCCGGAACAAGTCTTGAAATCGCATCTATCATTACCATGGCGGGAAGTTCTCCGCCCGTAAGAACATAGTCTCCTATTGAAACATAATCCGTAACAACTTCCTCGAGAACTCTCTCGTCAACACCTTCATAATGACCGCATAAGAAAATCAGATCTTCTTCTTTGGCAAAATCTGCAGCCATTTGCTGATTAAATGTATATCCTCTGGGCGTAACAAATACAATTCGGCAACGCTTTCTTCCGGCTTTTTCGATTTGCTCCTGCACATATTCCTGACAATCATATATAGGCTGTGCCTGCATAAGCATTCCCGCACCGCCGCCGTAAGTATAATCATCAACTTTATTATGACGATCAAGCGTAAAATCACGAATCTGTACCGCTTCAAACGATATTAAATTTTTGTCGGATGCTCTTTTTAATATACTGGTATTAAGTGCTTCGTTAACCATCTCGGGAAAGAGCGTCAAAACATGAAAATGCATCATAAATCAAATAAACCTTCCATTACATGTATATTCATGGTCTTTTCTTCAATATTAACTTCTTTTATGCATTCTTTTATTGCCGGCAAAAGATGAGTCTTTCCGTCCCCACATGTAAGCTCGTAAACATCGTTGGCACCGGTCTGATAAACCTGGGTTATATCCCCAAGATAATTATTTTCTTCATCATAAACCTTTATTCCGATCAAATCAGCTATAAAGTATTCATCCTTCTTAAGTTTAACGGCATCTTTTCTGTAAACGTTCAAAGTGTCGTTTTTATATAAAAGGGCATCGTCCATGGTTTCTATGCCCTCAAGCTTAATAATGACAAATTGTTTGAAAAACTTAACGCTTTCAACCTTCTTATCGATATACCTGTCCTTATGAAACACCATAAGTGATTTGCATTTTTTAAAGCGTGTCACGTCATCGGTCGTGGGAAACACTTTAACTTCACCATGTACACCGTGTGCATTTGTTATAACACCAACCGTAAAAATATCTTCCATCAAAATATCCTTTATAAAACAGCAAATGGGCACCCGTCAGGATGCCCATACGTTTACTAGATGATTTCTACATCAACTCTTGAGTTATCTTTTGAGGATGCAGCTTTAACAACCGCGCGAATTGACTTGGCAATTCTACCCTGTTTTCCGATAACCTTACCCATATCTGAAGGAGCAACGTGTAATTCAACAACTATGTTTCTGCCTTCCTTACGCTCAGTAACAACTACTTCGTCGGGATTTTCTACAAGAGCCTTAGCAATTATTTCAACCAGTTCTCTCATATGCACCTCCCAAAGTGTATAACCATTATAGAAAACAAATATTAGATACCTGCATTCTTGAACAGTCTTGCTACAACTTCGGTGGGCTGTGCTCCGTTATCAAGCCACTTCTTAGCTTCTTCTGCGTCTACCTTAACTTCAGCGGGCTCAACATTGGGATTGTATGTACCGATTTCTGCGATAAAACGTCCGTCTCTGGGTGATCTAGAATCTGCTACGATAATTCTATAGAAAGGAGCTTTCTTCTGACCCATTCTTCTTAATCTGATTTTTACTGCCATTTTTTTCACCTCCGAAAAAATATAAAAAAATAATAATTTATTTCATACATGCCAAAACCAACTATTTTCGCATTTAGAAATCAAAAGAAAAATTACTTAAAACGGGAATCCGCCAAGACCCATTCGCTTGCCTTTTTTACCCATCATGCCGGGGAACTGTTTCATCATCTTCTGCATCTGTTCAAACTGTTTGATGAAACGATTAACTTCGGCAATATCTACACCTGCACCCTTTGCGATTCTGAATTTTCGCTGAGGGCTCATAAGCTTGGGATTGGCTCTTTCCGCGGGAGTCATGCTTAAAACAATTGCTTCGGTCTGTTTAAGCTTTCTTTCACCCTCGTCGGTATCTATATCGACATTCTTCATACCCATACCCGGAAGCATGGACATCAAAGAACCGAGGCCACCCATTTTCTTCATCTGAACTATTGAATCGAGATAATCGTTAAAATCAAACTTGCCTTTTTTAAGGCGTTTGGACATTTCACGATCTTTCTCAATGTCTCTGTCTGCATTGGCCTGCTCAGCTTTCTCGATAAGGGAAAGAACATCACCCATACCAAGAATTCGATTAGCCATTCTGTCCGGATAAAAAACATCCAAAGTATCAAGCTTTTCACCGTTTGATACGTACAAAATCGGTTTTCCGGTAACAGCCTTAACCGAAAGAGCCGCACCGCCTCGGGTATCGCCGTCCATCTTTGAAAGAATGACACCGGCAATTCCGATTTTATCGTTAAACTCGTTAGCCACATTAACGGCATCCTGACCGGTCATGGCATCAACAACGAGAATAGCTTCATGAACATCAACCGTTTCCTTAATTTCAACAAGCTCGTTCATCATGTCTTCATCGATGTGTAAACGTCCTGCCGTATCAAGGATAACTACGTTAAATCCGTTTTTGGAAGCATACTCAACAGCATTTTTGGCAATAACGGAAGGTTTAACGTCTGTTCCCATTTCAAACACTTCGCAGCCGATTTTGGAACCGTTAATCTTTAACTGCTCAATTGCGGCAGGTCTGTAAACGTCACAGGCAACAAGAAGTGTTTTCTTGCTCTTTAACTTAAACGCATTGGCAAGCTTGGCTGTTGCGGTAGTCTTACCTGCACCCTGAAGACCGCACATCATAAATACGGTAATCTGCTGTCCCGGGCGGAAAGAAACTTCCGAAACCTCACTGCCCATTAATGAAGTAAGCTCTTCATTAACTATCTTTATAATCATCTGAGCCGGATTAAGGCCTTCCATAACATCCTGCCCAACCGCACGCTCAGAAACCGAATTAATAAACTGTTTTACAACCTTGAAGTTAACATCGGCTTCCAAAAGAGCCATCTTAACGTCTTTAAGTGATGCCTTCACATCGCTTTCGGTAAGTCGGCCTTTGCTTCTTAAAGCCTTAAATACATTTTGGAGTTTATCTGCTAAACTTTCAAATGCCATTATATATCCTCTAATATACGATTCAGTCCCTCATCGAGCATTTTCATGGCTTCCTGTGATAAAGAACCGTTATTTTTAATATTTTCAAAAAGCCTTTGGGTATCGAGCTTAATCTTCGAAAACTTTTCGATAAGATGAAGTTTATTCTCATAACCTTCGAGCTGTTTATCACAACGTCTGATCAAATCAGAGATTCCCTGTCTCGAAATACCTTCCTCTTCGGAAAGCTCCGATAAAGACAAATCGTTAAAAACCGCTTCGCTGTAAATATGTTGCTGGTGAGGAGTAAGGAGTTCGCCGTAAAAATCGAACAGCAATCCACGTTCATACAATTTATCCATAAAGCACCTCTTTAAACGCACCTTGCACATATTACAGCAACGCGAAAGCGTTGTCAAGTACTTTTACTTGACAGCAAAAGAAAAATTTACATTTTTGTAGTAACAAGTTTCGGCTTATATCCGTTCTCTTCAAGAACCTTAATAATCTGGTTCTTATGCTCGGTACCGAATGCCTCGAGAGTAATTCTAAGCTCAACTGCGGCGTTTCTGTTGATTGAAACAAACTGATTATGTTCAAGTTTGATAACATTACCGCTCTGCTTGGCAATTACATCGGAAACCTTTGAAAGTTCACCCGGCTTATCGGGAAGAAGAACACTTACGGTAAATATTCTGTCTCTTAAAATAAGTCCCTGTGAAACAACCGAAGACATTGTGATAACGTCCATGTTACCGCCGGACATAATAGCAACAACCTTCTTGTTTTCAGCCTTAAGATGCTTTGTGGCCGCAACTGCAAGAAGACCCGAATTTTCAACAACCATTTTGTGGTTTTCAACCATATCAAGGAAAGCAACTACAAGTTCTTCATCGGGAACCGTAATGATTCCGTCCAGGTTTTTCTGAAGATAAGGGAACAATAAGTCGCCGGGAGTTTTTACCGCAGTACCGTCGGCAATTGTATTTACTCCGGGAAGAGTAACAACCTTACCCGCTTCCATGGAAGCCTTAAGGCAAGCAGCTCCTTCGGGTTCAATTCCGTATACCTTAATCTTAGGATTAAGCATCTTTGCAAGAGTTGAAACACCGGTTGCAAGACCGCCTCCGCCGATAGGAACAAGAATAACATCTACAAGAGGAAGTTCCTTAATGATTTCCATCGCAATGGTACCCTGACCTGTTGCAACGCCGAAATCATTGAAAGGATGAATAAATGTATATCCTTTTTCATCTGCAAGTTCGTAAGCTCTCTTGCAGGCTTCGTCATAAACATCTCCGTAAAGAACAACTTCGGCACCGTATGACTTTGTTCTGTTTACTTTGATCAAAGGAGTGGTCGTCGGCATAACAATTGTAGCCTTAACCCCGTAACACTTTGCCGCATAAGCAACACCCTGCGCATGATTTCCGGCCGAAGCGGTAATAATACCTTTCGCGCGTTCTTCATCGGAAAGAGTACTCATCTTATAATAAGCTCCTCTGACCTTGTATGCTCCCGTAAACTGCATGTTTTCAGGCTTTAAATAAACCTTGTTGCCTGAAGCCTTAGTGAAATAATCACTGTAAACAAGCTTGGTATCAAGAGTTACTTCCTTAACCTTCTCGGAAGCCTCCTCAAATGCCGCAAGTGATAAATCTTCCATTCTCTTTATCCTCTTTTCTTTATGAAATAGTGTATTAATCTTCTTCTTTCAAAAACAAAGCATCAATAAACTCTTCGGGATCGAATCTTTGCAAATCATCAATACCCTCACCCACGCCGATATACTTAACCGGAATATTCAACTCGGAAGAAATGGCAATTGCAATACCTCCCTTGGCCGTTCCGTCCATTTTCGTAAGAACAATACCCGTAAGGTTCGTTACTTCCTTAAACTCTCGTGCCTGCATAACGGCATTTTGTCCTGTGGTTGCGTCAAGAACAACCCAAGTCTCACGATATGCGTTTGGCATTTCTCTGTCAATAACTTTATTCATTTTGCGAAGCTCTTCCATGAGATTCTTCTTATTGTGAAGTCTTCCGGCAGTATCGCAAATAAGAATATCGTTGTTACGAGCTTTAAAAGCATTTACGGCATCGAAAATTACACTTGAAGGGTCTGTTCCTTCCCTTGAAGTGATAATATCGACATCAGCTCTTTTCGCCCATTCTTCAAGCTGAGCATTTGCGGCGGCTCTGAATGTATCGGCAGCTGCCACCAAAGTTTTCTTTCCTGCTTCTTTCATTCTTGCGGAAAGTTTACCGACGGTAGTTGTCTTTCCCACACCGTTTACACCCACGACAAGGACAACGGTTTGATTATCAAGAAATTCATACGCATCATCTCTTATGGAAAGTCTTTCCTTAAGATTGTCAATAAGCACAGCCTTTAAAGAAGCCGTATCCTTAATATGCTTTTCTTTACATGCACTTTTCAATGTGTCAATAATATCTTCCGTAGTACTGACACCAACGTCACCTAAGATGAGAATCTCTTCAAGTTCTTCGTAAAATTCATCATCCGGTTTCTCATGACCCAAAAAAACTTCTTCCACATCACTTGCAAAGCCTTCGCGTGATTTGTGAAGTCCCTTGGTAAGTCTTGCAAAAAATCCAATTTTGTCTTTACCCATTAATCATCCAAATCCTTATCAATAAGATTTACGCTGACAAGAGCGCTGACACCCTTCTCCTGCATCGTAATACCGTAAAGTCTGTCGCATCTTTCCATGGTTCCGCGTCGGTGTGTAATAACGATAAACTGTGTATGCCTGGTAAGTTTATGAAGATACTTGGCAAAACGGTCAACGTTACTTTCATCAAGCGCAGCTTCAATTTCGTCGAGAAGACAGAACGGCGAAGGCTTAAGGTTCTGTATTGCAAAAAGAAGAGCTATCGCAGTAAGAGCCTTTTCACCACCCGAAAGCTGCATCATGTTCTGAAGCTTCTTTCCCGGCGGCTGTGCAATAATACGAATTCCTGCCTCGAGAATATCTTCGTCTTCAATAAGTTCCAATGAACCCTTTCCGCCTCCGAACAATTCCTTAAATACTTTATCAAACTCGCTGTTTATATCTTTGAAGCTTTCCGTAAACTGCTTACGCATAGCTTCATCAAGCTGAGCGATAATCTCCTTTAAAGTCTTCTCGGCTTCAACCAAATCGTCATGCTGAGTCTTTAAGAATGTGTATCTTTCAAGTAAGTTCTTATAATCCTCAATCGCATTAACATTAACGTCACCGAGTTTCTTGATAGCATCCTTTACCTGGGAAATCTGACGCTTCATGGCCGCAAGTTCGGTCATTGTCTCATCTCTTAAAGAAGCCGCATCCGAAAGAGTGATTTCATATTCTTCCCACATGTAAGAAATCTGAGCTTCGATTGACTCTTCGAAACGTTCTTTCTGAGAGTTGAGCCTAAACAATTCTTTATCAAGAGCGGTAATCTTCTGAGAAAGTTCATCTCTTGTATTAAAGAAGTTTTTCTGCTCTTCGGTAAGCTTATCTCTGTTTTTAATATCATCTTCAAGTTCGGACTGAAGCTTATCCTTGGAAGAATTTCCTTCAAAGATAGTCTTTTCAATCTCGGAAATATTGGTATTCTTAAGATTGATTTCTTCCTCGCCGGACTTTAACTTATTCTCGATTTCGGAAGCGTCGATATTGAACCGGCTTATATCATCCTCAAGACGCATCAGGTTCTGACGTACGAAATCCTGCTTCTGCTCCATCTTGTTAACTTCAAGATCCCACTTGGCAACTTCGGTAGAAGCTCCGCTCTCCTTGTCTCTTGCGGTTTCAAGAAGTCCCTGGTACTTTTCGATGTCTTTGGAAAGAGTCTTTTCCAATTCTTCCGAAGAAATCAAATCCTGCTTACATTTGTTCTGATTGTCTTCGATATTCTTAAGCTGTGTATCAATATCCTGTTCTTCGACAGCAATGTCGGAAGTACCTTTGATAACTTCGTTTTTCTTTTCCTGTGCCGCAACAACATTAAGATTTGCGGTGTTCTGCTCAATATACTTCTTCTGAAGATTAACCTTGGCTTCCTCAATATCCATTCTCATTTCATTACGCTTGGACTTGAGTTTCTCAATCTCATCAAGAAGAGTATCCATATATTTAAGATTGTCCTTGGTCTTCTTTTCAAGTTCTTCAATCTCACGCCTTCTGCTCAAAAGATTTGAGTTATTCTTGAAAGCACCACCGCTGATGGCACCGCCGGGAACCAAAAGTTCGCCTTCAAGTGTTACCATACGAACACCGAAATCAAACTTCTTTGCAATTATGACAGCATTGTCAACATTGTCGACAACCACAATTCTTCCAAGCATTGCCTTGGCAACATTTCGATACTTATCATCACATGAAACAAGCTCATCGGCCATTCCGATAACACCCTTTTCTTTAAGAACTTCGGGTGTCTTAAATTCCTGCGGATGAATAACACTTGTGAGCGGCAAAAACGTTGCTCTTCCAAGCTTGTTCTTCTTTAAGAATTCAATCATCTTCTTGGCTGTATTTTCGTTATCCGTAACGATATTTTGAATATTTCCGCCTAAAGCGGTTTCGATAGCCGTTTCATACTTTTCTTCAACCTTGATGATATCGGCAACAACACCGATGATTCCCTTCGTGCTGTCCTTCTGTACCATAACCTTTTTAACGGAACCGCCGTAACCTTCATATCTTTCGGTAAGATTTGAAAGAGCCTCAAGCTTGGACTTATCCTGATGATACTCAACCTGAGTATCTCTCATTAACTTATCCTTGCCGGCAATCTCTTCACGAACGGCCTCAACAGCTTCTTCCTTCTTAAGAAGCTCGTCATTCATGGAATTAATCTGCTCGTCTATCTTTAAGCATTCATCCTTTAACTTCTTAATCTCAATATCCTGCTGCTGTTCATCGGACTTGGCCTTTAAAAGCTTTGAA
>JAZUJT010000047.1:0-6764 GCA_045642905.1 Lachnospiraceae bacterium
AAGGTATTAAAGGGCGGAAACGAATACCACGCTGAAAACGTTGACGTTGTCGGAGCACCTTATTATGCATACTACATTCCGCTTTACGATGATACATCTTCAAGCCCTGTAGGTATGGTGTTTGCAGGTAAAGCACAGGCATCCTGCGAAAACCAGATTAAGTCAATCATTATGAACATGGTGTGGATTACCTTAGGCCTTGTTGTATTTTCTGCAGTAGTAGTATTTTTGATTGCTTCAGCAATCAGCAAACGCTTCGGATACGGAGTAAACTCACTTGGCAAGCTCGCAGACGGCGAACTCAATTTTGAAATCAACAACAGAATTACAGCCAAGAAGGATGAAACAGGTGATATCGCAAGAAGCGTTAAGAACCTTAAGGAACAGCTTTCAGGCATTGTATCGGGTATCGTTGACAAGAGTCATCAGGTTAATGAATGCGCTAACGCACTCGATGGCGAGAGCAACTCGGCCGCAGGTACGGTAGAACAGGTCGAAAAGGCTATCCTTGAAATCGCAGAAGGCGCAACAAGCCAGGCAGCAGATACTACCAAGGCAACCGAAGACGTTATCGTTATGGGTAACCTCGTAGAAGAAACCAACCAGTCCGTTGAACTTCTTACAACCGTTTCCGATGAAATGGAGATCAGCAGTAACAACGCATCCGGTACACTCGGCGAACTCAAGAACATTAACGAGAAGGCCAAAGAGTCGATCGAAGTTATTTACGAACAGACCAACACAACCAACGAATCAGCCAAGAAGATCAGCGAGGCAATTAACCTCATTAAGTCTATTGCCGAAGAGACTAACCTTCTTTCGCTCAATGCATCAATCGAAGCTGCACGTGCCGGTGAACAAGGTCGTGGATTTGCTGTAGTTGCATCACAGATTTCCAAGCTTGCCGAGCAGTCCAACGAATCAGCTCAGAAGATTGAAGAAATCATTCGTTCACTTATGGAAGACTCACAGAAGGCTGTTGAGACCATGGAAGGTGTTAACGAAATCATGGCACAGCAGAGCGAAATGGTTGACAAGACTGCAGATACATTCAACGAAGTACTTGACGGAATCAAGAAGTCACGTACGCAGATTACAGCAATTTCCACCAACATGGAAGGCCTTAACGCATCAAGACAAAGCGTTGTCGATGTTGTATCCAACCTTTCCGCAATTGCCGAAGAGAACGCTGCAAGTACAGAGGAAACAAGTGCTTCTTCAACAGTAGTAAATCAGACAATTCAGGAAATGGCTATCAATGCATCTACATTGCTTACCCTCGCCAAGGAGCTTGAGCAGACAGTTGATGTCTTCAAACTTTAATGCGGGTTAAGTAATAAAGATATGTTTTTTGCATTCGGAAAGGGACTGTTTATGCAGTCCTTTTCTTTTGCCGTAATATTGGTAAAGATTTTTGGACATTTTTTCATTGATTGTACCAATATCCTTTGATATTATGTTGTTTGACAAAAGAAAAGGAAGCGCAACATGATACTATCACCTTCAATTCTTGCATGTGACTTTGCAATTTTAGGACAACAGATACATGAGGCTGATGTGGCCGGAAGTGATTACATCCATATTGACGTTATGGATGGTAAGTTTGTTCCCTCTATTTCTTTTGGCATGCCGGTTATTTCCACAATCCGTAAATGCACGGACAAGGTTTTCGACGTTCATCTTATGATAGAAGAGCCCATTCGTTATGTGGAAGAGTTTGCTAAAATCGGCGCAGATATTATTACTGTTCACTATGAAGCATGCAGTGACGTGACGGCAACTATCGAAGCCATTCACAAATGCGGATGTAAGGCAGGTCTTTCCATTAAGCCTGCTACGCCCGTAGAGGAAGTGTTCCCTTATCTTGATAAGGTTGAGATGGTTCTCGTGATGACCGTTGAGCCCGGTTTCGGCGGACAGAAGTATATGGAAGGCTCCACGGAGCGCATCGGCAAAATGCGTGAAGAAGTCAACAGACGCGGTGTTTCCTGCGATATTGAAATTGACGGTGGAGTAACTCGTGAGAATATCGACATGATTCTTGATGCAGGTGCCAATGTTATTGTTGCCGGTTCTTCTGTATTTAAAGGAAATATAACAAACAATGTTCGATATTTTAAGGAAAAATAAAGCATAATGATGAAAATTAAAAACCCTATTGAAATAGGGTTTTTTTATGTGTTAATATCGTAAAAATGCAAAAAATACAGGAGGCAGTTTATGGCACAGAGAACAGACATTAAAAAAGTACTGATCATTGGTTCGGGCCCTATCATTATCGGCCAGGCTTGTGAGTTCGACTATTCGGGAACACAGGCATGTAAAGCCCTTCGTAAATTAGGTTATCAGATTGTTTTGGTTAATTCCAACCCCGCAACAATTATGACAGACCCCGGAATCGCAGATGTTACATACATCGAACCTTTGAATGTTAACAGATTAGAGCAGATTATTGCCAAAGAAAGACCTGATGCCATATTACCCAATCTTGGTGGCCAATCCGGTCTTAATTTATGTTCGGAACTTGCGTCTGCCGGTATTCTTGATAAATATAGTGTTAAAGTAATCGGTGTTCAGATTGACGCCATCGAGCGTGGTGAAGACCGAATCGAATTTAAGAAGACAATGGACAAGCTCGGAATCGAGATGGCAAGAAGTGAAGTTTCCTACTCGGTTGACGAGGCACTTGCAATTGCCGATAAGCTTGGATATCCCGTAGTTCTTCGTCCCGCATACACAATGGGCGGCGAAGGCGGCGGACTTGTATACAATAAGGAAGAATTAAAGGTAGTCTGCGAACGCGGACTTAAGGCTTCACTTGTAGGACAGGTTCTTGTAGAAGAATCAATCCTCGGCTGGGAAGAGCTTGAAGTTGAAGTAGTACGTGACGGTAAGGGACAGATGATTACCGTTTGCTTCATCGAAAATATCGACCCCTTGGGAGTTCACACAGGCGACTCCTTCTGTTCGGCACCGATGCTTACAATCTCTCAAGAAGTTCAGGACGAGTTAAAGCGTCAGGCCTTCAAGATTGTTGACGAAGTCGGCGTTATCGGCGGAACCAACGTACAGTTCGGTCACGATCCGGTTTCCGGACGTATCGTAGTAATAGAGATTAACCCCAGAACATCACGTTCTTCGGCACTTGCTTCCAAGGCAACAGGATTCCCCATCGCACTTGTATCCGCAATGCTTGCTTCGGGATTAACACTTGATGAAATTCCTTGCGGAAAGTACGGCACACTTGACAAGTATGTTCCCGACGGAGATTACGTAGTAATCAAGTTTGCACGCTGGGCATTCGAGAAATTCAAGGGCGTTCAGGATAAGCTCGGTACACAGATGCGCGCCGTAGGCGAGGTAATGAGTATCGGTAAGAACTATAAGGAAGCTTTCCAGAAAGCAATCCGAAGCCTTGAAATCGGTCGTTACGGACTCGGCTTTGCCAAGGACTTCAACGAGAAATCACTTGATGAGTTAATGAAGCTTCTTGCATTCCCTACAAGTGAGAGACAGTTCATCATGTACGAAGCAATTCGTAAGGGTGCTGATTTAAATAAGCTCTATGAGCTTACCAAGATTAAGATGTACTTCCTTGAGCAGATGAAAGAGCTCGTTATGGAGGAAGAAGAAATATTAAAGCACAAGGGTTCCATGCTTCCCGACGATATGCTTACAAAGGCCAAGAAAGACGGCTTTGCCGATAAGTATCTTTCAAAGCTTCTTGAGATTCCCGAAGAGGATATCAGAAACAGACGTATCGCAATCGGTGTTGAAGAATGCTGGGAAGGCGTACACGTAAGCGGAACCGAAGACAGCGCATACTACTATTCAAGCTATAACTGCGAAGACAAGAATAAGGTAAGCTCCGATAAGCAGAAGATTATGATTCTCGGCGGCGGCCCCAACAGAATCGGACAGGGTATCGAATTCGACTACTGCTCCGTTCATGCAGCTCTTGCATTAAAGAAGCTTGGATTTGAAACAATAATCGTAAACTGCAACCCCGAGACGGTTTCAACAGACTACGATACATCCGATAAACTCTACTTCGAGCCTTTAACACTTGAAGACGTATTAAGCATCTACAAGAAAGAAAAGCCCGTCGGAGTTATTGCTCAGTTTGGCGGCCAGACGCCTCTTAACCTGGCAGCTGAGCTTAAGAAAAACGGCGTAAAGATTCTCGGTACATCACCCGAAGTAATCGATCTTGCGGAAGACCGCGACCAGTTCAGAGCAATGATGGATAAGCTTAATATTCCGATGCCCGAGGCAGGAATGGCAGTAACAACCGAGGAAGCACTCGAGGTTGCCAACAAGATCGGATATCCCGTTATGGTTCGTCCTTCCTACGTACTCGGCGGACGCGGAATGGAAGTAGTACACGACGATGCAACACTTGTTGAGTACATGAAGGCAGCAATCGGCGTAACACCCGACAGACCTATCCTTATAGACAGATTCTTACGTCATGCAACAGAATGTGAATCAGACGCTATTTGCGACGGCGAGCATGCATTTGTTCCCGCAGTTATGGAGCATATCGAGCTTGCAGGTATTCACTCCGGTGACTCGGCATGTATCATTCCTTCAATGAACATCTCCGAGGAGAACTTAAGAACGATTGAAGAATACACACGTAAGATTGCCGAAGAAATGCACGTTCAGGGACTTATGAACATGCAGTACGCAATCGAGAACGGTAAAGTATATGTTATCGAGGCTAACCCCCGTGCATCCCGTACGGTACCGCTTGTTTCCAAGGTTTGCGGCATTCAGATGGTTCCTCTTGCAACGGAAATCGCTACAAGAGAGCTTACAGGAAAGCCTTCACCCGTACCCGGACTTAAGCAGAGCAAGATACCTTACCACGGCGTTAAGGAAGCGGTATTCCCCTTCAAGATGTTCCCTGAGGTTGACCCTGTATTAGGACCCGAAATGCGTTCGACAGGTGAAGTACTCGGCATATCCGAAAGCTTCGGCGAAGCATTCTACAAGGCACAGGAAGCTACACAGACATGTCTTCCCACAGAAGGAACCGCACTCGTAAGCGTTAACGATAACGACAAGCCCGAACTTCTTGATGTAGTCAGGATTCTTGCAGACGCAGGCTTCGACTTCGTAGCAACAGGAAGAACCTACGAACTTATTAAGAACGCAGGCTTCACTGTGAAGAAAGCGTCCAAGATGTACGAAGGACGTCCTGATGTAAGCGACTTCATCATCAACAAAGAAGTTTCGCTTGTAATCAATACACCTATCGGAAAGAAGGGCTCACAAGACGACTCCTATATCCGTAAGGCTGCAATCCGCGCCAAGGTTCCTTACATTACCACAATGGCAGCCGCCAAGGCAACCGCTCAGGGTATCAAGGCAATCAAGAGCGGTGAAGTATCCGAGGTTAAGTCATTACAGGAATTACATCAGTCTATTAAGTAATGGACGAAATCTACAATATTTAAATCAAATAAGGCTATGTTGCGTTGCAACATAGCCTTATTGTATATTATGAATTAGGAAGTATTTGGAGGAGTAACCATGAACGGCAATAAAGTTTTGAAACTTCATATGGGACCGGCAAAGTGTGCGCTGGATTTGGGAGACGGTAGTGAACGAGGCGAGTATGTTAATCAGGACTATATTTTGAATAAGCTTGGAAGACCGCATCGTGCGATAAGCCTTATGTATTGCTACTATCCGCATGATGAAAAATGGCCTCAAAGAGCAAGCGAAGCGTACGTAAACGACGGAACCGGAGCATGGGGATATCCGTATGATGATTATTTTACATATAAGGGAAGCCTTCTTAAGGGAGATCTTTCGGATGAACCGTTTAAGTATATGCGTGAGGTCAGAAGCCACGGACAGGATGTGCTTCTTACGCTTACTATCGATCCGAAGGTTGAGGATGAGCATATAGTTTCTATTGCGAGGGACTTAAGAACCTTCGGAAGAGTGATGCTTAGAATTAATCATGAAGCTACCGGAAACTGGTTTTCGTTTAATAAGCGAGCAACCTATGAGGAGCTTTCGGATTTCTTTGCCCGCTGCTGTGAGATAATTCATAAGGAAGCACCCAATGTTAAAGTAATTTTGTGTCTTGACGGATTTAAAGATCCTTCCGAGGAGAAGATGGACAAGGAAGATATTTTTACACCCGCAATTAAGGCAGCAGACATAGAATCGGTAGACAGATACCTGGCACTTCACTGGGGATGGCCTTTCGACGTTGCTTTAAAGGGCGGCAATTCATTTGCAAGATACAGCGTGAACAAGATATACGAATGCACGAAGAAGAGCTATCACAGATATAATGAGATCAATGGTGAAGCCCGCCCGATGGTGCTTTCCGAGCTCAATGCCGACGGGGATGTAACCGGAGCATATGACCAGGCTGAAATGATGGAAGCATTTTGTAACAAGCTTAAGAATGACGATGAAAACTGGCTTTCAGGCTTTACAATGTATCAGATGCGAGACAGAGGACGCCTCGGTCTTGAGATAGAGGACCCCAATAACAAGGACGTCGGAATTGAACAGCCACTGATGGATTCGTATAAGAAGCTTCTTTTTGACGAGTTCTTTTATCCTTCAATGGAAATCAAAGAAGAAGCGACACTTCCCGCGACTCTTCGATGGGGCGGTTCCGAAGATGCCGACGGTCTTGCCGTAAATATGCATTTTGAAGCTTCGCCCGTATTCTGCGAAGCGTATTTCGAGGACGAACTTAAAGACGAAAATCTTATGATGGAAATTAACGGCCG
>JAZUJT010000048.1:0-6114 GCA_045642905.1 Lachnospiraceae bacterium
GCCTCAACAGCTTCTTCCTTCTTAAGAAGCTCGTCATTCATGGAATTAATCTGCTCGTCTATCTTTAAGCATTCATCCTTTAACTTCTTAATCTCAATATCCTGCTGCTGTTCATCGGACTTGGCCTTTAAAAGCTTTGAATTAAGCTCGGACTTACGAATGGCGAACTGTTCCTTCATGGTGTCGAACTTACCGATGTCTGTCTTTATTGTTGCACGACGATTAAGTTCGGAAATAATTGTATTCTTTCCGGACTCGATTTTTTCGTTTAACTCTTCGATTGTCTTCTGGGCATCGTTCAAAAGCTCAATGCTTTCGTTCTTGCTTTCGATAAGCGAAGCCATCTTCTTATCGTCTTCGGCCTTGCTCTTTAAGACTGTATCTCTGTCCTTGTTGCGGGCGTCAATGTCTTTTTTAATCTCCAAAAGACGGTCTCTTAATATCGTTTCATTGGCCTTAATGGCCTTAATCTGCTCTTTTAATACTAAAATTTCGCCTTCAAGCTTTTCATTAAGGACACTTGAATTGGAAAGATTATTTTTGGCAGCATCGATTTTTTCATTTAAAAGAGTAAGTCGATTTTCAATATCTTCGTACTCTTCCTTGGTCTTGTCGTAACGCTTAACGGTTGCTTCGTAATCATCATTGGTAATTGTAAGTTTTTCCTTGACCGAATCGAGCTGACTGTTAAGACGATTGTTTTCCAAAAGAAAAACATTGACATCCAAAGTCTTAAGTTCTTCTTTTTTCTTAAGATAAATCTTAGCGGTTTCCGACTGCTTCTCCAAGGGTCCGATCTGTTTTTCAAGTTCGGAAAGAATGTCATTAACACGCAGTAAATTCGCCTGCTCGGACTCAAGCTTCTTCTCGGAAGCTTCTTTTCTTCTCTTGTATTTAACGATACCGGCTGCTTCGTCAAAAAGTTCTCTTCTTTCTTCGGGCTTACCGGAAAGAATCTTATCAATCTGACCCTGTCCGATAATTGAATAGCCTTCCTTTCCGATACCCGTATCATAGAAAAGCTCGTTTACATCCTTAAGTCTGCATACGCTTCCGTTAATCAGGTATTCGCTTTCACCCGAACGATAAATACGTCTTGATACCGTTACCTCATCGTAATCGATAGCAAGCGAATGATCGGAATTATCAAGAGTAATTGCAACAAAAGCATAGCTTAAAGGCTTACGAAGTTCGGTTCCCGAAAAGATGACATCCTGCATGGATGCACCGCGAAGCTGTTTGATACGCTGCTCTCCGAGAACCCATCTTACAGCATCGGCTACATTACTCTTACCCGAACCGTTGGGGCCTACAATACCGGTAATACCGTTTTCAAACTTAAATGTTATTTTATTGGCAAAGGATTTAAATCCGTGAACCTCAATACTTTTTAAATACATTGTTTACCTCTTTACACAATCATGGCATCTTGCCGATTTTCTTCAATGCTTCAAGTGCGGCATTCTGATGAGCACTTTTCTTGGAATGACCGGTACCTCTGGCAATTTCTTCACCGTTTGCGATAACGGCCGCTTCAAAAACCTTCTCATGCTCCGGACCCGATTCACTCAAAATGTCATAAGAAATAACGCATTTCGGGAAAAGCTTAATATATTCTTCCTGAAAGATAGTTTTATAATCTTTGAAAAGTTCTTCCTTCTTAAGATCTTTAAGAATATGTCTCATCACATAATGCTTGGCTGGTTCCATTCCGCCGTCCAGGTAAATGGCACCCAAAACCGATTCGGTGATATCACATAAAATAGAATCTCTGTCTCGTCCGCCGGCCATTTCTTCGCCTTTACCGAAGAAAATCAATTCACCGAGTTCCATGCGTCTGGCACACAGCGCAAGACTTTGTTCACATACCATCGAAGCTCGTGTCTTGGAAAGAACACCTTCCGGGTCATCCGGATATGAGTTAAAAAGAAACTCACTTGAAATAAGTTCCAAAACCGCATCGCCCAAAAATTCAAGGCGCTCGTAGCAATCACGCCTGTTAATCTTCATTTCGTTGGTATAGGAGCTATGGGTTAACCCTTCCAAAGCATACTCGGGATTAAGAAACTCATAACCTATTCGCTCCTCTAATAACGAAATAGTTTCCTTATCTGATTTATTCATTAATATCTGTCTCCTTCTCGAAGTCACGCTTTTGACATCGAGGTAAATCCGTAAAAATGGGGTTTCCTAACGAAACCCCGTTAAATTTACTGTGCAAGTCTTCTGATTACGGCAAGTGCTTCGCCTACAGTATTAATATTGTTGGCATCCTTTTCGGATACTATGATATTAAACTGTTCCTCAACACCCATTACAATCTGAAGCAAATCCAAAGAATCGGCTCCGAGATCGTCAATAAAAGTTGTATCTTCCTTAATCTCTCTGGGATCTACATTCAATACCTGCGATACAATCTTTTGTAACATTTCAAGTTCCATAAAACCCTTATAGCCTCACAGTCTAGTCAGTCTGACTCAAATTAGCTCTAATCTTTCCGTCAATATCCTGTTCTTTAAAAGGAATGACCTGTAAAATAGAGTTTTTAAATTCAACCGCATCAGAACTTCCGTGCGTCTTAACAATAAGTCCGTTAAGTCCAAGAAGCGGTGCTCCACCGTAATCTTCCAAAGAAAATCCCTTAAGTGTCTGCTTTAATGTAGGCTTAACCAATAATGCACCTATCTTGCTTCGAAGCGTGCTCATAAGGCCTTTCTTAATAACCGAAACAAGAGCACCCGCAACACCTTCATACATCTTAAGGATTACATTTCCGACAAAAGCTTCGCAAACAATTACATCTGCCTCGCCGTTGGGAATGTCTCTTGCCTCGATACTGCCTACAAAATTTATTTCGGGACAATTTTTAAGTAAAGGATAAGTTTCCTTAACAAGCGCATTTCCCTTTTCTTCCTCGACACCGATATTTACAATTGCAACCTTCGGATTCTTAACACCTACAATATGTTCCATGTAAATTGAACCCATCTTTGCAAATTGCAATAAATGGCTTGAACGGGCATCAACATTGGCACCGCAGTCAATAAGAAGAGAAACTCCCTTGGTAGTAGGAATAAGCGGAGCAAGCGGAGGTCTCTCGACACCTTTAATGCGTCCTACAATAACCTGACCGCCGACAAGAACAGCACCCGTACTTCCTCCCGAAACAAAAGCATCCGTAACACCGTCTCTTGTAAGCTCAAGACCTTTAACTATCGAAGAATCTTTTTTCTTACGAATAGCCATAACCGGAGGCTCGTTGGGATCGATTACTTCTTCGGCATTAACAATAACAACACGTTCCTTGGGATATTGATACTTTGAAAGTTCGTTATTGATGGCGGCTTCCTGACCTACCAGCCAAATCTTAATCTTATCGGACTCATTCAATGCTTCGACGGCACCTTTTATTGTCTCGACAGGGGCGTTATCTCCACCCATTGCGTCCACGCAAACCTTTACAAAATCGTCCATAGCAATAATCTCCCCGTAGTATAAAAACTAACATTTCTAATATACTAAAAATAGGGCAAAAATGCAAGAAAAAAGGCTTCCGAAATACTCGGAAGCCTTAAAGGTATCAATATAAATTAGTCAACAGCTACGATTTCCTTCTTGTTGTAAGAACCGCAAGCCTTGCAAACTCTGTGAGGCATCATTAATGCGCCACACTTTGAGCACTTAACCAATGTAGGAGCGCTCATTTTCCAATTAGCTCTTCTCTTATCTCTTCTACCTTTTGAAGATTTATTCTTAGGACAAATAGACATCTTTACACCTCCTTATTATACGCGTTAAAAATATCTTGAATTGCTGCCATTCGGGGATCGGGGACAAAACTGTCGCACCCGCAGTCGCCGTCGTTTAAGTTCTTGCCACATTTAAGGCACAGCCCCTTACAATCCTCTTTGCAAAGAATCTTCATCGGCAGACTCATGATCAATTCATTGTTGATAAGTTTCGTAGTATCAAGCTCATACATTTCCATAAAAAGAAGCTGTTCTTCATCAATTTCATGGAAACCGTCAGGCTCCGTAAGTACCGAGTCGAACTCAACTTCAACCGTAGATTCAACATCTTTAAGGCATCTGCTGCAATTCATCTTAAGTACTACATTAAAATTACCGGTTACATTAATATTGCCATCACCCACATTGGTAAATACCAAATGAGCTTTCTCATATTTTACTACCGGATATTTTTCACCGAAATATTCGAAAAACTTTTCGTCGTAATCAACATCATATTTTTCGGTCTTTCCGTGAACTTTGAAGCAGTCGGTAAGATTGATTAACATACTTTCACTCCTATCCACACCTTAACAATTATATTCACGGGGTTTTCTTTTGTCAACAAGAAATTTACTAAGTTCTTTACTGAAGCTGACACTGTACAGCGGTTAATGCAACACCGCCCACGATATCTTCCCAGGAGCATCCTCTTGAAAGGTCGTTTACGGGCTTTGCAATACCCTGAAGCATCGGGCCGTAAGCTTCGGCTTTTCCGAGACGCTGAACAAGCTTATATCCGATGTTTCCGGCGTCAAGGTTCGGGAAAATTAGTACGTTGGCATGTCCGGCTACTTCGCTTCCGGGAGCCTTGGACTTGGCAACCGAAGGAATCAAAGCCGCATCGGTCTGAAGTTCGCCGTCTATGCAAAGATTGGGATATTGCTCGTGTGCAATGTTGGTAGCCTCAACAACCTTGTCAACAAGTGCATGCTTGGCACTTCCCTTTGTGGAATGTGAAAGCATTGCGATGATGGGTTTTGCACCGACAAGTGTTTTAAAGCTCTTTGCGGAAGTATCGGCAATCGCTGCCAATTCTTCGGCTGTGGGATCCTGATTAAGTCCGCAGTCGGCAAACAAAAATGTTCCGTGCTCGCCAAGTTCGCAATTGGGAACATCAAGAATAAAGAAAGCCGATACAAGCTTTACGCCGGGTGCGGTACGAAGAATCTGAAGAGAAGGACGTAAAACATCAGCCGTAGCATGACAACATCCCGCATCCATACCGTCGGCATCATTGGCCTTAACCATAACAACACCGAATGTAAGATAATCAGTAAGTAATATTTCACGTGCCTTTTCGGGAGTCATTCCCTTGGCCTTACGTGTTTCATAAAGAAGATTTACGTATTCGTCAAGTTTATCGGTAGTAGCGGGATTGATAACCTTAACTCCCGTAAGATCAACCTCAAGCCACTGTGCGCCGTCCATAATCTTCTCTTCGTCACCGATCATAATAATATCGGCGATGTTCTCTTCGATAATATGTGAAGCAGCGATAAGGACACGCTTATCATTGGTTTCCGGAAGAACAATTGTCTTCTTATCGGATCTTGCCTTTTCCTTAATCAAATCAATATATGACATATTTACCCTCCTTGGGATTACCCAATACATTGTTATGATTTTATTATACATCAGTACATTAAAAAACCACTCTGAAAATAGCCCAAACTTGTACTAAATGAGGAACAAAAACGCCTTTAGGGTACGCTTGTTAAAAAATACCGTTTCACGTATAATATCAATGTTCAAGAAAGGAATTTATTATGATTACAGCGGCGGTTATTGCAGAATTTAATCCTTTTCATAACGGGCACAAATTTTTGTTTGACTCTGTTAAATCTACGCTTCACGCCGACAATATTATTGTCATTTTAAGCGGAGATTTTGTACAGCGCGGCGAAGCCGCAATCGTCAATAAGCAAATTCGTTCCAAGGCAGCGGTTTGTGAAGGTGCCGATCTTGTATTAATGCTTCCTTCCGTATATTCGACCGCCTCGGCCGATTTGTTTGCATACGGTGCGATAACCCTTTTAGACAGATTGGGATGTGTCGACTATGTTTGTTTTGCCTCGGAAAATAATGACGAAGCTTCATTAAATGACATCGCCGAAAAGTTATTCAAAGATGAATCTTTCAAAGATTCCGAAATAAGAAAATTGATGAAAAACGGGCTTACCTATCCTCAGGCAAGAGCCGAATTATTCCCGGAATATAAGGAAATTCTCGAAAAGCCCAACAATATCCTTGCAATCGAATATTTGAAGGCGCTTAAAGAGCTAAAAAGTACCATGAAGCCTTTCATTATTTCAAGGAAGGGCTC
>JAZUJT010000049.1:0-19294 GCA_045642905.1 Lachnospiraceae bacterium
TCCCCGGTCAGAACCTTTCGTCTGTACTTAACCGACCATACCACATGGTAATTAATATTGCACACTGATGTGCGGTAATGAATAAGATTTTCTTTCATACACATAGTATACCATAAGATATAGAAAAACACAAGAAAAATCGAATGTATGTTCTGGTTTTGTGTCCATCAAACCTCCGATTTTTCTTGTGTTCAGGCGCTTTCATCTCGGCACTTGAAGAACCGAGAATTCCCGCTTGTTATCCTAAATGACTTTATACTATAGGACACAGCTCTTAATAATGTAAAAAGCCACTCTGTCTTGCGACAGAGTGGCTTGTCTCTATAGTCTTTACTTTATTTCTTATCCATTGCTACTGCTGTTTCGAGAGCAATTTCCATCATCTGAGTAAATGATGTCTGACGTTCTTCGGCTGTTGTTGCCTCACCGGTAACAAGGCTGTCGGAAACAGTGAACATTGCAAGCGCATGTTTCTTAGCATAAGCAGCGTTAAGATAAAGAGCTGCTGCCTCCATTTCCACACACAAAACTCCCATGCGTGCCCACTTGTCATTAAACTCGGGGTCGGGATGGTAGAACACATCCGACGAAAGAGCGTTTCCTACGTGGTATGTTGCTCCAAGCTTATCTCCTGCCTTAATTGCTTCGCTTAAAAGAGTAAAGTCTGCGATAGGAGCAAAGTGGCCGGGGATATTGAACTGTGCCTGATATTCCGAATTGGTGCATGCACCCTGTGCAAATACAATGTCTCGTATCTTAACTTCCGGAACAATCGCTCCGGTTGAACCTACACGGATAATGTTGTCTACATCAAAGAAATTAAAAAGCTCGTACGAGTAAATTCCGATTGAAGGAATACCCATTCCGCTGGCCATAACGGATACCTTGGTACCCTTATAAGTTCCCGTATAACCCTGAACACCGCGGACGTTGTTTACAAGCTTGATGTTTTCAAGATAATTTTCCGCAATAAATTTGGAACGTAAAGGATCGCCGGGCATCAGCACGGTCTTGCCAAAGTCCTCGGGCTTGGCATTAATGTGAGGTGTAGGATAGTTTGCCATAAAAATAGCCTCCTTAATATATTTTTGTAACCCATTAATCACATATTTCCGAGAGTTCGTTCTCTACATCTTCAAGGATGTCACATAAGTCGGGATTGTATGCTTTATACTCCGACTCCAAAATCTTACGTATTGCCGTTTTATGAAATTCCGCCTTAACGGAAGCGCTTCCGAATCTGAGTTCATCATAACGGTGAGCAAGACCGACAACCTGTGCGCTTATCGGTATTTCAAGTCCGGTTAAGCCTTCCGGATAGCCCTTGCCGTCAAACTGTTCGTACATGCAACGACATATTTCGTATGCGTATTTTTTTCTATTGTCCGCAATGGGAGCATGTGTAAAAATAAGGTTTACCAATTCACCTGCGGCTTCGGGACGCTTCTTTATCTGCATAATGGCGCGATGCGATGCACCCTCGCCCTGACTGTATACATCATCGATTACAAGATTTCCCAAATCGTGCAACAGGCTTGCATCTTTTATCAGCATACATTCTTCCTTATCGAGACCGTACTGTTCAAAACGTTTACATAGCTCTCTGCAGAAAATCTCGGTATACTTGCTGATGCGGCTGATGTGATCCAGGGAATTCGGAAACAGCCTGCCTAAAAGTTCATGGGTGATTGCAATATAATTATCTTTGCTGTCAATATTGCTAAGCCTTGTGATAGTGTCGTACTGCTTGGTTAAGTATGTCGCACGCTCTGCAATAACGCTTTCGAGATTCTGCTCGTACTTGCATATTTCGATAAGATTATCCACACGCTTTCTGATTTCCGAAGCTCTGAAAGGCTTGTAAACTATATCGGCTACTTTATTCTTCTTACCGGAAATCAATACATCCGTAGACTGATCGCTTGTGGTAATAATTACCGGAATTTTCTCATTTAATGAACTGTCGGCAAGATAATCCATAACGCCGTAGCCGTCAAGCTTGGGCATATGAATGTCAAGAATGATCAAGGCAATCTTGTCATAATCCGCTTTTATACGATAAATCGCCTGATGACCGTTTTCGGCCTCAAGAACTTCATACTTATCCTTAAGTATTTCGCGAAGTATCGTTCTGTTTATTTCTTCATCTTCAGCTATAAGAATAGCATTCTTTTCTTCACTCATTTATTTCTCCAAAAATTATCTGTGGTACAAAAGAAAAATGTACCGTTTCACGGAATGGCCCGATTCCCCAATCAGTCCTTCATCCATTCTTTAATTTTCTTCTTATTCCTGTACATATCGGCATCAGCTCTTTTAAATACGTCAAGGACGTTTTCATCTATGCCTTCTTCGAAGCAGGAATAACCGCTGGCAAATGTTATTTCGCTGGATTTTCTGACCGAATCCTTGGCGATTTGTTCCATTCTGCCGTGTATATCTTTGATAAGCGCTTCTCTGTCTTCAAAATCTTCATTTCTAAGCACTACCGCAAACTCATCACCGCCCACACGAAATACCGGGCTGTGCTTGAATATCTTGCATATCGCCTTGCAGGCATCGATAATCAGCTTATCGCCGGTCTCATGTCCGAGTGTATCGTTGGCCGTCTTCAATCCGTTTACGTCACATACAACTATGGCAAATTTCGGATTCTTTCCTGCGTATATCTCGTCGTTGAGCTGACGGCAAATCGTATCGTATGCGGTCTTGTTCTTAACTCCCGTAAGTGAGTCCGTGTTGGCAAGCGTAAGTGCCTCTTCAAGTTTTTCGGAAAGATTGTCGTTGCGCTTTTTGATAAGTCCCAACAAGGTTTTCGTAAGTGTAGCTATATCCACAGGCTTGGAAAGATGAGCATTCATGCCCGCTTCTCTCGACCTTCTTATATCTCTTTCAAAAGAGTTGGCCGTCATCGCAATAATGGGAACCGTGGAGGCATCCGCTCTGTCGAGTGCTCTTATAAGCTCGCAGGCCTTAAAGCCATCCATAACCGGCATCGTTATATCCATCAAAATTGCGTCGTAGAAGTTCGTAGGCGATGCCGCAAACATACTCACGGCAACCTGGCCGTTCTCTGCGGGCGACACCTGCGCCCCCTCTTCTTCAAGAAGCTCGATTGCAACGTCTCTGTTAACATCATTGTCGTCAACAAGAAGAACTCTTGCTCCGGAAAGTCTGCTCTCGTTTCCTTTATTTTCAAGAACCGTGGGAAGATCAATCGGCATCGGTACGGTAATTGTAAATACGCTTCCCTTATCGGGTTCGCTCGATACTTTTATTTCGCCGCCCATAAGCTCGATAAACTTCTTGGTAATTGACATTCCAAGACCAGTGCCGTCATAGTCGGCATTGCCTTCAGGCATTCTTCCCTGTGACATCGGTTCCCAGATATATTCAAGATAATTGGGCCTCATTCCGATACCCGTATCTTCTATTTGAATAAAGTAAGTAACCGTATATCCGTCAAAATCAAGTTCTCTGACTCGCAAAAACACCTTGCCGCCTTCGGGAGTGAACTTGGCCGCATTTCCCAAAATGTTTAAAACAGCCTGTCTTAAGTGCACTTCATCGCCGGAAACATACGGATGGTCGAAAACTTCGATTTCCTTGATAAACTCGATATTTTCCGCAACGAGCTCGGGAACGATAATCGAAATACAGCTGTCCACAAACGTGCTCATGTTCATGGTGGAGCGCTTGATTTCCAGCTGTCCCTGCTCGATTTTGTTCATGTCCATTACGTTATTTACAAGCGAAATCAAATGATTTGTCGCGTTATCAATCTTGGCAAAACAGTCCGCAAGTCTTATCGGATTGTCCATATGATGCTTCGCAATTTCGGTCATTCCGACAATTCCGGTAAGCGGAGTTCTGAAATCGCTCGAAATATGCGCTAAAAAGTCTGCCTTCGCACCGCTTTCGTTCGAAGCCTTGTCGCGCTCGGCCTCAAGATTGGCGTTTTGGATTTTAAGCTCTTCACATGAATCCTGCAACTTCTTGTATCTTCTTTTAAACTCGGTACTCATGTAGATTAGGAAAAACAAAAGTAACGCGGTAAAAAGAATAGTAAACGAAATCAGTACAAATTGTCTTATGGTGGCCTGTTCCAGGCGAACATACAATGCGCTGTGAAGTTCATATCTTTCGGTTGAAACCGCATTGCTTCCGCTTTGCTCGAATAAAGTTTCTTCCATCACACGAATTTCTTCGTTAAGGGTATCTATGTCACCGGACATCTTAAATGCATTAAAATAAAGAAAGACAGCAAAAACAAGGCACAACGATATGACGCATATCATTATTATCGTGCTTGTCTTATATGATAAAGATTTAATTTTTGTTTTGCTGCTTTTCATAAAAATCTTCCTTAAAAACAAAAGTCCCTTATAGGCTATAGATATAAAATATTATACACAACGTTGTTGCTTTATTATTAACACACATCCGTTTTCAGACATTTTCAAAAATTATATCACATTCTTGCGAATTAATAAAATTAAAAATAATAAATTCCATAAAGAAAAAAATAAAGAGACTGAAAAATCGATTTAAACATCATTAAAGATGTGAATCGTTTCTCAGTCTCTTTACGTTAACCCCCTGCACAAGTTTCCCTGTGCGTTCGAAAATCGAAAAAATATAAGTCTGAAATTATATTGAACAGTTATCTTGTCGTAATGACTCTGTTGTAATCGTAGCCCCTGTCGGGAGTAACCTTTCCGGCCTTTACCTCGAAGAATACAACGCCTTCGGGCTCAACGCTTACGGGAAGTTCGATTCGGTTCTCTACTTCTTCTATTCTTGTCGATGTAATGAACGGCTTTGCGGCATCCTTAAGAATCGAAACCTGCTCATCGCTTAACGAAGAAGGCTCACCCATATCGTGCCATACCTTTAAAGGATTGGTAGTATGAGGATCGACGGTCTTGTAAACAACCGAATATTCCTTGGAAATACTGTCAAGAATATATCTGTTGTGAACAAATACTTCGGAGCTGTCATTGAAAGCTATTCCCGCATAACCGTCCTCGGTCTTTACGATAACGGCATTGTCGTCTCTGTAAATGCATTTCTTTGTAAGCTTCTTAAGCTTGCTGAAGAAAGCAAAGGTCCAGAACGTAGGCTTGGGGATGCATCTTCCGGCAACAAGACCGAAACCGCCGTGGAAAGGTGTAAACGGAACGCCCTGTTCTTCGAATACATCACCAAATGTCCAATAGGAGTATGATTCATTCATGTCGCCAAGTCTTGACAGCTGTCTTGACATAAGTGCAGCATTAAGGTTTGTATCATGTATAACGCCGAAAGGTGTATACGAAGAGCTGAATTCCGTAATGTGAATTTCAAGACCTTTATACTCTTCAAAGGAATCGATGATATCTCTTGTCTTCTGTAAGTTTTCAAAACCTTCCTCGGCCTTCATAAGCTTATGATAGTCATAGTGGCCGACTCTTTCGGGAAGTTCAACGGTATAATGATGTCTTGTTACGAAATCAAGCTTTATCTTGTTATCGCGACAGAACTTCATAAATTCCGTAATCCATTCCTCGTCTCTTACGCCGCAAATTGCGGGACCGCCGACTCTGAACCTCGGATTGTAAGCCTTAATGGCATCGAAGGAATACTTGAACAATTTGAAATATTCCTGCATATCGGCCTTATACCAAAATCCCGGAAGGTTGGGCTCATTCCATACTTCGATGGGCCATGTAATAACATCTTCCTCGCCGTATCTTTCCACAAAATGCTTTAAAAGTGCAACTACCATGTCGCACCATCTTTCGTAGGACTTGGGAGGAGTTGTATATCCTTTCCAATAGAATATTGCCTGCTCACCGCTTGCAAGCTTCTTGGGCATAAAGCCAAGCTCGATAAACGGTCTGATTCCGAGCTTAATATATTCATCAACGACTCTGTCTACGTATGTATAGTTGTATTCTACCTTCGTAACGCCGTCTTCTTCATATTCATGATAAATAGCGGTATCATCGGTGAAAAGACCATGTCCTCTGATATGCTTAAAGCCGATTTCTTCCTGACACATCTTAAGTTCATCAAGATATTCCTTGGTAAGTCCGAGTCCGAAACGTCCGGTACCTACACAAAAGTCTACATTATTGTTGAAACGAACCTCCTCTTCGCTGCTAACAATAATTGTCTCATATGACACTACAGGCTTAGCCTTGCTATCACTCATTGCATAGTCCTCCTTAGTAAATCGATAATAATATCTTACTTTTCGAAAAGATTTTTTTCAATGATACTTTGCGTTAACAATTTGATGTATAATCAGATAGTAGTTTTTATGGCATTTCATAAAAAGTGTCGTTTTCCTTTATTTGGGAGGTTTTTTTCATGAATGAGATACACTTCATCGGATATGATTCAATGCATGATTCTAACTTTTATTACGAGTCGATGCCGCAAAGCGACTGTTTTCTTTTGCTGTTAATACATACACCGGCTTACATTGAAATATCCGGAAAAACCGAGCTGTATCCCGCCAATACTGCCGTGTTGTATGCGCCCGAAAACCGCATTCATTACAGTGCGGCCGGGGAAACTTACAGCGACAGCTGGATACGCTTTTCGACCGATGAAGCGTATGCTGTTTCTTTTCCCATGATCGGTCAGCCCTTCAGCGTTGTGGAACCCGAATATATAAATCACCTCATCAGACTTATTACCTGGGAAACATCCTCATACGTCAACTCGCCCCGGTACTATCAGCATTCCGGTATTGACTTTTTCTCATCTTTTGATAAAAGCGAAGGTGCGCTTTCCACCCGAAAAAGCGTTATCGACGATTTGATGCGCATTTTATTTATGAAGCTAAACGAAAGCGTGCTCAACAAAAGCACCTCTCTTCATGAAACCGAGTTGATGAAGCTTAGAATAAAAATAGCCAATAATCCGCAGCTTTCGTGGAACATTGCGGACCTTTCAAAGGAGCTTAATCTTTCGCAGGGACATTTTCAGGCTCTTTATAAAGAGCAATTCAATATATCCTGCATGGATGACATCATAAACTTAAGGCTCAAAAAGGCCGAAGATCATCTTCTCTTCTCGACGGAATCGATAGCCGAGATAGCCGAGCATTGCGGCTACAACAGCCATGAGCATTTTTCAAGACAGTTTAAGTCTCATTACAATATGACGCCGGGTGAATTTCGCAAAAAATCGCGGGGTTCTTCAGTTAACATAACTACAGACTGATGATGCTCGCCTGGCTTCCGCGCTCTCCTTTGGTGTATCTGTGAGACCAGAAATCCTTCGGATTGCACATCGTGCAACCGCCTACGTTTTCTATGTTTTCAGGCCGTACACCAAGCATCGTAAGTTGTCTTCTCACAACGCCGCGTAAATCAAGCATGTACTTATCGCCTCTTTGTTCGTAAAGGTCGGCGGCATCTTCATTAAGCAAATTTTTAACCGCTTCTATTACCTCTCCTCCGACTTCAAAACAGCATCTGTCGATGGACGGTCCGATTGCCGCAACAACAGTTTCGGGATTTCCGCCTATTTCCCGCATTTTTTCAATCGCACTTTTTAATATGTCGGAAACCGTGCTGCGCCATCCGCAGTGAATCGCGGCGATAACATGATTTTCTTTATCTTCCATAAGTACCGGAACACAGTCGGCGGTAAATATGCTAAGCGGCACATTCGGTTCATTGGTAACATAACCGTCCGCTTCAATAAGTTCTCCCGGGCCGTATGCCGGACGCAAATCCTTTGACGAGACTATGTGAACGGTATTCTTATGAACCTGATTTCCGCAGACAAATTCTTTTCTTTCGATGTCACAGGATATAAGGAAACGTCGCCAGTTTTCGATTACGCGCATCTTGTCGTCGCCTCTGTTCATGCCAAGGTTGAGCGATTCGTATATTCCTTCGCTTATTCCGCCATGCCTTGTCGAAAATCCGTGCTTGCAGTCGATAAGTGTTGATTTCAACGTTTCAACGGGTTCATGATTATCCGAAAATTTAACGAGCACATCCTTTTCATAGCAAACCGTCATATCGATATTTCTGTCGCCTTCAAGGAAAGGCTTTAAAAAATATCTGTCTCCTTCCCATGTCGGAAGGTCCAAAACCTTATCTCTTGCGACCCATTTAAGTTCACCTTCGCTACAGTTATCCGTAAGTGTTCCTTCATAATCGTAACCGTAGTAAAGATACATATCTTCGTCTTCCCATGTGTCCGAAACAAACTTAACGACTCCGGCAAGCTCATAGCCCGTAAGTGTAAGTCCCGTTTCTTCATAGACCTCACGAACAACGCATTCATCAACGGTTTCGCCTTCTTCAAGCTTGCCGCCGACGCCTATCCACTTGCCCTCGTTTAAGTCATTTTCCTTCTTATTACGATAAAGCATGAGAAACTGTTTTTCTTTTTCCAAATAACAAAGTGTTGATACTATCATATTTTTTGCTCCGTTTCTTAGGCCATTATATCACACTGTACAATTTAGTAAAAACATCTTCGAAAGTTGTACGTTTATTGCTCATTTTTTCATTTATTGCTTTATTCTCCCTCAAAACCGCAAAAGATAAATAGCAAAAATCTATAAAAGAAGTATTGTAGAATTAACCAATAGAAAGGGGGCACTTACAATGCTTAGAGAAACTAAAACCGAGAACGGTCTTGTGCGCGGTCTTCCTGCAGCCAATAACAGAATCACTGTTTACAAGGGCGTTCCCTTTGCAGCACCGCCCGTCGGAAAGAATCGTTGGCGCGCTCCTCAGCCCGCCGAAAACTGGGAAGGTGTGAGAGATTGTTATAAGTTCGGACCTATTTCCGTACAGGATACTCCCGGCGTGGGAACCGATATTTACTGCCGCGAATGGCACGTTGATCCTGAAATTCCCATGTCTGAAGATTGCCTTTACCTTAATATCTGGACTCCCGCAAAGGCTACCACAGATAAGCTTCCCGTACTTGTATGGTACTTCGGAGGCGGTTTCCAGTGGGGATATCCTTGCGAAATGGAATTTGACGGCGAACACCTTGCCAAGCAGGGCGTTATTCTGGTAACCGTAAACTATCGTCTTGGTGCCATTGGATTCTTATCACATCCCGAGCTTACCAAGAATCAACCCGAGGGCTATGCCAACTTCGGTAACCTCGACCAGCAGGCCGGACTTAAGTGGGTTAAGCGTAACATTGAAAACTTCGGTGGCGACCCTGAGAGAATCACTATCGCAGGTCAGTCAGCAGGCGGTTCAAGTACGTTAACACAGCTTACATGCGAAGACAACTACGGCGACATTGCCGGCGCTGTTATCATGAGCGGACTTATCCGCGATCCTTTCATCAAGGATCCCATTATCCGCCCCGTTACTTTAAAAGAAGCCGAGAAGAACGGTCAGGACTTTTTAGACTACCTCGGTGTTAAGTCAATTGACGAAGCCAGAGAGCTTGACGCTTTCTTAATCAGAGAAAAATATGCAGAGTTTCGTACCACTCACATGATGATGTCTACCATCATCGACGGCGTTATCGTTAAGGAAGATCCTTACGAAGCTTTCCTTGCAGGTCATCGTGCTGATGTTCCGGTTATCTCCGGTAACACCTCAAGCGAATTTTTCGCAAGCATTCCCGCCAAGGATGAGGAAGAACTTAAGGTTCGCGCCCGCGAAACCTTCGGCGACAAGGCCGATGCTTACCTTAACTTCCCCGAAGCTCATGTCGGCAGAGACGGTCGCTACGGCGCAGTAAGCTGCATCGAATGTTCGGTAAAGGGTGCTTTCATCAGAAACTCTCTTCTTCCCGATTCAAAGCCTTGCTACTACTACAGATTCTCACCCGACATTCCCGGATGGGACAATCCCGGTACATTCCACTCCGTTGATTTGTGGTTCTTCTTCAACAACCTCGACAAATGCTGGAGACCTGTAACCGGCAGACATTTCGACCTTGCAAGAAAGATGTCTTCCTACTGGGTAAACTTCATTAAGACAGGTGACCCCAACGGCAAGGACTACAACGAGGAAGACCTTCCTTTATGGAAGCCTTACAATGAATTTGACAGAAATGAAATGGATTTCACTTCAGACGGACCCGTTTCCAAGCTTGAGAAATCCGAATTTGTTCATTTCCTTGCAAGACACATTGCACACTATGACAACACGGTAAATCCTTATCTTCCTTCATGGGAATACATTCCCGACGGCGAGCCTTACGTATTCGGCGACCGCGTTTACATCTACGGTTCACACGATATCTTCAAGGGTGACGTATTCTGCATGGGCGACTACGTATGCTGGTCAGCTCCCGTTTACGACTTAAGCGACTGGAGATACGAAGGAGTTATTTACAAAGCAACCGACGATCCCATTAACCGCGATCGTTACATGGTTCTTTACGCACCCGATGTTACCGTCGGACCCGATGGCAGATATTATCTTTACTATGTATATGATAAGGTTAACATCGTTTCCGTTGCCGTATGCGACACTCCCGCAGGCAAGTATCAGTTCTACGGATACGTTCACTACGAAGACGGCACAAGACTCGGCGAAAGAGCAGGCGATGAGCCTCAGTTCGATCCCGGCGTACTTACGGAAGGCAACACAACTTACCTCTTCACCGGTTTCTGCGGAAGAGGCGACGCTTCAAGACACGGCGCTATGCTTACCAAGCTCGGCCCCGACATGCTTACCATCGTTGAAGCTCCGAAAATTGTTGTTCCCGGCTCAATGTACAGCAAGGGAACTCCTTTCGAAGGCCACGCTTTCTTCGAAGCTCCTTCCATCAGAAAAAGAAACGGATTGTACTACTTTGTTTACTCATCGGAGGTTATGCACGAATTATGCTACGCAACAGCCAAGCCTCTCGATGATGAACTTGTTTACGGCGGCGTAATCGTATCCAATGCCGACATCGGTATTTCCACCTACAAGCCTGCAGATATGCCCGCTTGCTTCGGTGCCAACAACCACGGCAGCATCATACAGATTAACGACGAGTGGTACATTTTCTACCACAGACACACCAACAACAACTGGTACTCAAGACAGGGTTGCTGTGAAAAGATTACTTTCAACGCAGACGGAAGCATCAACCAGGCTGAAATCACTTCATCCGGTATGAGCTGTAAGCCTTTACCCGACACTGCTGAATATTCTTCTCACCTTGTATGCAACATGTTTAACGAAAGCAAGCCCGCTCTCTACGTAGGCGGCGGCCAGCCTTACATTACACAGGATTGCGGCGACGGCGTCATCTGCCCCGCACACATAGCCAACGTAAGCGACGGCTACACCTTCGGCTTTAAGTACTTCGACTTAAAGGGCGTTAAGGGCTTCTACGTTAAGACAAGAGGATATACCGGCGGCACCTTCGAAATCCGCACTTCCATCCACGGCGAAGTTCTCGGAACAATTCAGTTAAGTTCCACCAACGACTTCCGTCGTTTCGAAGGCAGCTTCACTCCCGGGGACGGCGTAAGCGCAATCTACTTAACCTATGTAGGCGGCGGAAGCTTCTCTCTCGGAGCATTCGGTTTCATCCACTAATCTACCCGTAAACACAAAGAACTCGGTGTTTGAGATTATCCCAAACATCCGAGTTCTTTTTCATTTCTTACTCATAGACAAACAGCACGATTAGTCGAGCTTCGAATTTTCAAATGTTACTATCATATCCTTGGCAAAAGAAAGCGGATAGATCTGAACCATGGTTGAATCAATCAAATCTTCAATATCCATCTTAAACGATATCTTTACAAACTGATCTGCAAGGTTGGCAAACATTTTTTCAAATGTCTTAACGCTGTCTACGTCAATTGTGGAAAGCTGAGGTGTACTTATGTCAACCGGTATCTTAAGCATCGTTGACATCGATGTTGCACTTGTTCCCATCATCTGGTTCATTGCCTCTGAAATCGCCGAAAGGTGAAGTTCTCCGACTTCTCCGGATGCGAACGCTCCCTTGCCGTCGCCGCCCATCATCAAATCTGTAAGGCACAAAACATCCGGCTCTTTTAATATAAATACATTATTTCCGTCCAATCCCTTCACGTAATGAATCTGGACAAAAATACAGGTTTTTTCATAATCATCCAAAACTTCGCTTCTGCTTACGACTTTTACGTTAGGTGTTGTTATGTTAACCGTATGATTAACCATCATGCTAAGTGTGGTAGCTGAATTTCCCATGCTGATGTTCGCAATTTCACCTATCGTATCTATCTCTCTTTTAGTTAATTCTTCCATTGGTATAGTCCCCGCTTCTTCATAAGAATAATGTGAACCTATAATATCCCCCATGGATTAAGCAGATATTAAACATCCGCATATGTCTTAAAATCCGACACATAACACCCTATGCCATCAGAAAATTTTGTTTTACGAATATAAAATGAGGGTTGTAATAATCTAATTCGAACAACGCTCCCGCTCTTTTCCTCGCGTAGCGGCCGTTCGGCCACTCATCTTTCGCCGGCCAAGCTTCACGTGTGCCTCCCTGCTAGGCTCGTGCGCTCATTAGCATTCGCGCCTAAAACCTCGCCAAGCGCCGACGCTGCGGAAGGGTTCGAATTATTCTTATTACAACCCTCATTTTTTTATTGTACTATACCGATTCTGATGGCATTTCGCCACACCCGGCCTAGTTACTGTTGGATTTTAAAAGCACTACAGCTCTTGAACCCATTGCATCAAATATGTGTTCAAAAGTCTCTTTGGTCACGGAATAGATTCCCACCATGGGGTCGTTTATCGTAACCGTATGGTCCGTAAATCCGCTTACTACGACACAATGAAGGTTATCGTACCTGCCGTTTGAAAGGATTACGGGTTCGGTCCAGGACAGTGTTGCCCATACTATTACGGGACGTCCTTCTCGGACCTGATTATATAATGATTCCAATGATATATCGGTGCTGTCCAGCGCGTAAATCGGATATCCGTAATGCTCACAGAAGCTGTTGGCGCATACCGTCAAGGGCTTGGCAAAACAATACCACCCCCACGCCGGATCTCCTAAATAGAATTCATTGGGGTCTGCGGAAGCTTCGTCACTCTTGGGAAGATATTTATCGGCAAGATTGCACTTATCCGCGTTACAGCCAAGATAATTTAATACCATCGTAAGCGATGTAACCTCGCATCCGTCATTAAGCTCCGGGAACTGTGATACATAGGGTACGTCCATCTTATAGGAATCTGTTACGGGATTGGTAAAAATGTCCATTCCTGTAGAAAATACCGTTCCTTCAATACATGCGGGCTCCGAAGATACAAGGTTTATATCGACATAATATTTCTTGGAGTCTCTCTCTATAATGAACATGTCCTTGACTTTGCCGTTAATGTATCTGACTCTTCCGATAAGTTCACAAGCTTCGCCTTTCGCAAAAGCAGCCGGCGTATCCTTGCTTACGGGTGTAAGTGCGGCAGTTGTATCCTTGGTTATGTAAACCAGTTTCCTGGGCATGTACGACTCGATCCAGCTGTTATCCTTATCGTCTTTAAACATATAGCAGACACTCTCGCCCCCTATATATTGTGTACCGCCCTTGCCGCTCACTTCGGTATCACCCGATGCTCGACCTATTTCCTGTGCGTTGCAAAATACGTTCGGAAATGCCATGAATTGCACAAACACCACTATCGACAAAGCAACCTTCAATATTCGATTTTTAGAAAAAAAACTGTTTTTCATATCAAAAAATCTTTCGTTGCATGTTTCCTGTCAGCCCATATATTGTATCACAATATTTTTGATTGTCAAAACTATGTGCTGTCGCCTCAATCTCTTCCTACCTTGCCGAAACAAAGAAGTAATCGATTGTGCTGTTTCCCTGCATTCTAAGGAAAGTATCATACGACTGAACATCATTGAGTAAAACATTCTTGTCGCCCGGCACGATGATTTTGTAACCTTTCGAGGACATAATCACCGCTGCATCCCCGTTTCCGGGCGAAACATATCCCGCCGCGCCCGTTATATCGAACCATTCGTTGCCGGCACTGCAAGCCTTCAATGTTTCTTTTTTCCCGAAGTCAAAGTACTCCCAGCAAAGCTTATTTTCACTGTTTATCTGACGGGTTACCCTGTCGTTTTCCGAAAGCAAAAGTCCCGAAGCCTTCGAATAGAACGACACTGCACCGGTTCTTCTCTCAACGCTGACTTTAATTTTTTCCGTCTCGATATCGATTGATGTCTTGCCCTGAATGCACTTAAAGCGCACGTTTCCTTCCGTCAGCACCTCTCTCGGAACACTTGAAAGTTCGGCCGGTCCTCCCGCGGCAAAAGAAACTCTCACGGCAGTCTGTGACACCGGCTTAACAGTAAGCATACCGTAAGGGCTTGTTATCGACACGGTCTTGTTATCGTTATTGACCCATCTTACCGACGTATCTATCTTGCCGTGTCCCAAAGGCTCCAGCTGTGAGACATCGGGTGTCTGCCCGAATTTATTGGTTTCCGCTTTCTTTACGGATCTTTCCATAATGGCCTGTGCCGCCTTCGATGTCGTAACTTCGTTGTTCTTAAGTATCGATGTTACGGAAAGCTTCTTGGTCTCCATTACCTGTGCGGAGGGTGCGTTGGCGATATTTCTCCTGGGTCCGTATTTATCTCTTAATGCCATCTCGTCCATGCCGAGTTTGGACTGTTCAACCGCTTTTTCGCTTTTCGTGCGAAGGTCCTCTTCAAAGACATACGCCTTTTTGTGGAAGTCGTCCTTTATGAGGAAATTTTCCTCGCGCTCCTTGGATATCGGATCTTTGATAAGTCCGGTTAATTTGCCGATATAGAACACCTTAAGTTCATGTAATGCTCGGGTTGCGGCAACATAGAGAAGCTTCACGTATCCGTCTTCTTTCGGATAATTATCTTCACTTGCATTACAGATAATAACCGCATCAAACTCAAGACCTTTCGAATATTCAATCGGAAGCACCGTAAGTCCGCTCTTTATTTCCATGTTTTCTTCGTTGAATCGGTTTACATAAAATTGCGGATTTTTGTCGCAAATCGCTTTATACATCTTATCCGTTTCGGCATTGTCCTTACAGATAAGCGCTATCGTGTCGTACTCCCGGCAAAGCCTTGAAGCCTCTTTTACAATACTTTCGGTTAAGCTTTCATAGTCTTTCTTCTCTACCGTCTCGACCTTGTTTCCGTGCCTTACAATCGGCTCAACCGGGTAAATCGGGAACGTTCCGTGCTTAAGCACAAGCGTCGCAAAGTCGGAAATCTCAATCGTGTTTCGGTAGCTTTTTCTCAAAAGTCCGAAGTAGTCATATGGTTCCGGCAGCATAACTTTCTTGAGTTCTTCCCAGTCCGAAAGCCCGCATCCAAGGTTTATATTTTGGGACACGTCGCCCATAATCGTGAATGTACCCTTACTGAGGCAGTACTTTAGCGATCTGTAAATGAAAATACCGAAGTCCTGCGCCTCGTCGATTACAACATGACAGGCTTCTCTTATGACTTCCGTTTCCAACACCTTCTTGTAGATAAACGAAAGCGCCGCCAAGTCGTAAATATCCGGATTGAATTTCTCGTATGTTTCAAGAATTTCGGGGTTTTTAACCGCTTCTTTTTGTACAAATTCGTCGTATATATCGAAAACGGTTCTTTTTATTTTGACTCTGGAAAAATAAAAATTATATCTTGTGTAAAGTTTTCGCTGAAGCTCCTGCGAATACGAAAGTCCCTTGCCGAACAGCTCGTTTTCAAGCTTTCCGATTAAAACATCCGTAAGTCTTTCCACAATCTGATATGCACTGCAGCCCTTCCTGTCGGTCAAAACCTTGGAAATATCGGCTTTCGTCATAATCGTGCGGCCGGTTTCTTCTATCACGATGTCTTCCTTGCAATAAGTTTCCGCCAAAAGTTCATCGCAAAACTCGGATATTGCCGCAAAGCGTGCACTCGTGCCCTTCGCGCCGATTCGCTTATCGGTCTTGTCAATTGCCTTCGCCTTGTGAAGCTTTGGATCCCACTGCTCATACAAAAGCCTTATGAACAGCTCATCCATGGTAAGTTGTTTAACATCGTAAACATCAAGGTCGGGCAAAACACCCGTGATGTAGTTAAGAAGCATCTTATTGGAACCGACTATGTAAAAATCTTTAGGATCAAACTCTTTCTCGTAGTTGTAAAGAATATAAGAAATGCGGTGCATCGCAACGGTTGTCTTGCCGCTTCCGGCACTTCCCTGAATGAGCACGTTGTGGTGGGGATTGATTCTTATGACATCATTCTGCTCTTTCTGAATCGTCGCGATTATTTCACCCAAAACATTTTTAGTGCTTTTTGAAAGATATTTTGTAAGCAGATCATCGTTGGCGACAACCTCGGAATCGAAGAAATCCTTAACGCCGTTATCATCGATTTCATAGGTTCTTTTACGCTCCAAAAGAATTTCGGATGCACCCTCTTCGGGCACTATATACCTGCACTTTCCAAGGCTTTGATCGTAATAAACGGAAGCAACCGGTGAGCGCCAGTCAATGACCTCCGGCCTTACGGGATCCTTATAAATACCGGTCTTGCCGATATAATATGTCTCTTTTCGATCAACCGCCGGATCGACAAAATCGATACGTCCGAAGTAAGGCTTTTTCAGTGCCCGTTTAGCTCGCATAAGTTCTTTCCGGACTTCCTGAAAACGATTGTCTTTTTGAAACCACTGCGCGAGTCCTTCTTTTTCATCAATATCATAAACTTCCGAAAGTTCGTGTAGTTCGTCCTTAAGGGCAGAAACATCCATTTCCTTCATTGCAACCTTGGACTTGGCAATCTCGGTAATCTCCTTGAACTTCCGGTTTTCATCTTCGCCGGTAATTCCGTAATATTTCCCTGATGGCATCTTTTATCCCTTTCTAAAGCAAAGAACGGATACTCTCGGCTTATCGTCGAAAATATCCGCCAAATTGACGGGTAGCAAATCGAAATATTAGCACAAAGAAAAATGAGTGTCAATAGTCAATTTCTTATCCGTCACAAATTTATTGACCAATTATTGAATCAAAGAAATCCAGAACATCCGTAAGGTCTTCTTCCAAAACCGCATGACCTTCTTTGTGGAAATGTTCTTTCAAATGTCCTTCAAGGCCAAGCGCTTTATACCCTTCAAGTGCCGACAAATAGCAGCTGTGCATCGCCGGTGCATTGACCCAGTCTTCGCCTGTCCATGCCGCGTTTATGTAATAATATCTTCTCTTGTCCGCAGCCATCATAACGAGCATGTACTGGTTAAAATCAATATCCTCATAAGTTTTAAAATCAAGAAATCTGTCGACAAACCAGCCTCTCTCGGCATCTGACTGAAGGCAGCTTAACGGTTCGTTCTCCTTATATGTGTACGAAGCATCCGCTCCAATAAATGACAAATCGTAAGTCTTTCCCTCGGACTTATAATTCCAAAGTGCAAGTCCGCCCGCTCCCGAGCAAGTCGGAAAAGCAAGCTTGAATCTCTTTTCAAACGCCGCACAAACCGCCGTCGCCTTGCCCCATCTGGAAACACCGGTAACCAGAGAATTTTCGGCATTCAAATCGAACTCTTTATCAAGTCCCCCGTAAACCGCATCCAAAACCTTCGAGCATCCCCAGCTCCACGCCATCAACTCGCCTGTCTGCTCATCCTTATCTTCCGTAAAAGGATAAAGATCGTAGAAGCATCCCACATGATGGGAGTTATCCTCGGCAATCATCGACGTATCCAGGAAAATCACCGCATATCCTCTCTTGAGCGCGTACTCATACGGCATTATCGGATGCATGCAGACAATAAACGGTGTTCCGTTCGTATTCTCCCCCGAAGCATTTTCATCAGGAAGATAAACCCTCACGGTAAACGAAACCTTCTTTCCGTTCGCCTCAACAAATATTTCCACGTCTTTCCCCTCATCGGTCGTGGATAGTTTAAAAATTCTGATAAAAGGATTCGCATCTGAAGGAAGTGGTTCCCTCAAACTCTTTTCATGTATGGCAAAAGAAACTTTCTCCCCGCTTCTCCATTTGCCGTAAACATTCTTCTCATAAAATGCTTCAGCACTATGAATCAATTCACAAAGTTCATCTTTACTTTCAAAAAACTTTTCCGTAACTCCTAAGTCCATTACATTAACCCCCTATGTTTTTATTTAATTATATCAGAAAAAAAAAGACTAAAACCATAAGGTTTTAGTCTTCACTGCCGGCGACCGGAATCGAACCGGTACGGGAGGTTAGTCCCGCAGGATTTTAAGTCCTGTGCGTCTGCCAGTTCCGCCACGCCGGCATGACACTTTTGTGTCTAATGGGGCCTACAGGGCTCGAACCTGTGACCCTCTGCTTGTAAGGCAGATGCTCTCCCAGCTGAGCTAAGACCCCACAAAAGCAAATCGTATATAAAAAAATAATCACTGAGTAAAATACTCAGCGACCCAGGCGGGACTCGAACCCGCGACCTCCGCCGTGACAGGGCGGCGCTCTAACCAACTGAGCCACTAGGCCGAACAATGGACCTTCGGGGACTCGAACCCAGGACCGACCGGTTATGAGCCGGTTGCTCTAACCAACTGAGCTAAAGGTCCGCACCCTTCCGGGTAAAAGCCGATGAACGGACTCGAACCGTTAACCTGCTGATTACAAATCAGCTGCTCTGCCATTGAGCCACATCGGCATATAAGCGTTACCTGCGCAACAAAGAGATTATATCAAACTATCGTTCCCAAATCAAGAACAAAATTAAATGTTTTGTAACTTTTTTTCGCGAAGCGTTTAGAGGGAACAATAACTTAGTGACTCCGACGAGAATCGAACTCGTGTTACCGCCGTGAAAGGGCGATGTCTTAACCGCTTGACCACGGAGCCATAAAAAATCACGTTTCGTTTAAAAATCATCTATGCTCCAATGATGATTTTTGAAACGTTGATGGCGAAGCCACGTCGTAGCGTTAGCGTAGACGTTTTTCCTCACCGAGGTTCTTTCAAGGTGAGCACATGAGACCAATATCTCATATTAAAAAACTCCCCGAGTAGGGTTTGAACCTACGACCCTCCGGTTAACAGCCGGATGCTCTGCCGCTGAGCTATCGAGGAAAGAAAATCAAATTTGGTACAAAAATGTGTCAGCTTTAGGACACATTTTTCAAATTTTGATCACGAAGTGACGCCGACAGGCGTTTTCGTAGCACCGAGGTACTTTCGAGGTGCGTTTAAACTATCCATTCGAGTTGTAAACTCAAAACCGAACCAGAACTAAATATCTCTTTCTCACAAACCTTTTGGAAAAGCTCTTGACCGATTAGTAACCATCAGCTGAATACATTACTGTACTTACACCTTG
>JAZUJT010000050.1:0-12558 GCA_045642905.1 Lachnospiraceae bacterium
ACTGTTTTGGGTAGTTTTTTTATTGTCTGTTCTCTCAGACCTTCTGAATGATCTTTTCAAAGATTTTCAGGGTTGCATATGCTGTTTAGCTGTCAAGGTTCATTTGCGTCTTGAAAAGCCCGCAACGTTGCTATATTAACATACGTATATGACTTCGTCAAGACTTTTTTAAGACTTTTTTTAAATTATAATTACTAAATTATAACTAAAAAATCCCACCGCTTTTCGCGCGGTGGAATTTCATTATATGTTGAATATATACAATTGTCAACGCCTTTATTTCGGGGTTGTTTTTCTTTTGAAATACTATATATAGTATTCTTTTCTTCCTTATATATATATCTTCTTTAGCTTGCCTTCTTAACCTTTACTTTTACGGATGCAGTCATTCCGTTTTTAGCTTTAACATTAATTGTAACAGTACCTTTTTTCTTGGCTGTAATCTTTCCTTTGGAATTAACGGTTACAATGCTTGTATTACTGGATGTGTATTTAAGCGTTCCGCAATTTGTCTTGGGCTTAATCGAAAACTTATCTCCGACTTCACAGGTAATTGTTGATTCGGCAAAATACAAATATTTAATTATTGTCTTTGCAAGACACTTATTTCCTTTTGCGTTATAAATATCCAAGTTGGAATCCAGCACCTTTGTGCATGTAGATGAAATTCCGTATGCCTCACATTCGCCTGCATTCTTGGGCATTGCAACCCATTTGCCGCTGGCGCTCAAATAATACTTAATATCATTTACGATATTTCCATAAACGATATCGAGTCTTTTTGCCTTTCCGCCCCACATAAAGTGCATTAATTCGCCCTTATTGGCTATATCGAAAAAGCATACTTCTGTTCTTCCGCTTCTTGATGCTTCTTTATATATAATGTAATAACTCTGTCCGTCTTCAAGTTCAGGGAACTGAGGATAATCATCAAGCTCATACTCTGAAATGTTCGATGTTTTTGCGCTCTTTGTTCTCTTGATCTTAGCGTCTGATGTCTGAGGCAATAATCCAATTACAAGCACTACTGCCAAAAATAAACCAATAATCTTAATTGCAACTTTTTTCATGACTTTGTCCTTTCATAAAAAAGAATATGCCTATCTTCATCTTTCTTTATCGGTCTGTTTCTTCAATTACTTTAGTGCTTTTTTTATTTTTTTATCAAAAATTATTATTCTTTTACAAAAAACCGGCGCGAGAGTTCCTTTTCTCCGTTAGCAATAAAAAAGGAACCTCTCGGTTCCTTTTTATCTTTCATTAAGGGATTTGAAGGTCCTGCGGACCCCCACCTTGCGGTGCCCGCAACTCGACACCTTCGTGTCTCGTTTTGCGACCGCTACGCCAAAGATTACTCCCTTCTTCCGCCACAGGCGGCGGTCGTAATCTTTGCCCACGCCGGAACCGGCGCGAGAGTTCCTTTTCTCCGTTAGCAATAAAAAAGGAACCCCTCGGTTCCTTTTTTATTCCTAACGGAGAAAGAGGGATTTGAACCCTCGCGCCGGTTGCCCGACCTACACCCTTAGCAGGGGCGCCTCTTCGGCCTCTTGAGTATTTCTCCATGGCCTGAATAACCTCTACCAATATTCAGTTCGTCTCACGACGCAAAACATATTATATTAAATGAATTTTTGTTTGTCAATCTAAAAAATGTGCCTATGTATAAAAACAGCCGGGCATAACATTATCTATGCCTCGGCTGCATCATCATCTATTTTCTTTTTTCTTTTCAGCTATGCTGTATTCTTCCTCGGTATAGCCTAAGTCAAGAATCAAAGATTTATCCAATCCTTTTTGAATCATATTCACTAATACATTTATTCTGCCTTGCCTAATCCCTTCCTCGCGACCTTGCACTAATCCTTCCTCGCGACCTTGCTCCAGTCCTTCCTCACGCCCTTGCATTAATCCTTCTTCGCGACCTTCAAGAATTGCATCTTTTCTCCACAGTACGGATAACATATAGTCCTCCTTCCATACAGCACTCTCTATTGCTGATTTTACACTGCAATCTATGTCTTCTGTCAATTTGTTAGTTACTATACCCGTTTCTACATATTTAAGAAGATTTCTCGTCTCCTCAGGTGCCTTACGTAAATCGCCCTTTGTATTAAAGAATATTCGTGTCGCGCCGTCTCCCATATTCAGATCGCTTAGTTCTTCACATTTTCCTTTAAAGGTATATCTGTAAAGACCTTTGCCAAACGGGTCAAATCTGCATATAAAGATTATAAATGATTCATTCAGATTTTTGTAGTCCTCTCCGGCATTTAAAATGTATGAATCCAACATTGCCTGATAGTATCGACTCCTTTTAGGGAGCGAATCCTTTTTGCCCTTCTCGTAATTTTGCATCTCCGCATCAAATACTCTGGCCTTATCGTCCTCCGCGTAAAGATCGAGCCGCACATATTTTCCGCCCGGAACATTTCTAAGTTCCTTCTCAACATTCGGTTCGGATATCAAATTGATTTCCTCTCCGAGCAATGATTCCAAAACCCTCTTACAGTTTTTCGGGTCCTCTGTTACCTTCGCAAACATAAAGCTGTCGCTAAAGGTAAGTTCTTCGTAATTCTTCATACGAATGTCCTCCTTTTTGTGTTGTACAGCAAAAGAGAACATACTTGTAACCCCACAAATACCATCCCAATATACTGCACATTATTAAATTGGTTGATAGGTAAAAGCATAGACTTACTTATTGAACAGAAAAAAGATGATTCATAGAATTAAGAAATATGCTTTGTGAAATTTATTATAACCGATAAGCAATGAAGTTCAATACATATACAAGAATTTGGCAAAAGAAAAAATCACCCGGAACATCCATGCTCCGGGTGAAAAAAGTTCCTGATATTTACATCTCAACTACAATATCGTTCTCAGCTTTAAGTATTGACTCTTTTATAAGAAGTCCGTCAATCTTTTCGCCGTTAACTGTAACAGCCTTTACTCCGTGTTCTTTCTTGTCGGGATTCTTTACGGTTACGTTAAGAACCTTTCCGCGGAATACTTTGCGCATTGTGTATTCGGTCCACTCTGAAGGAATGGAAGGATCGATTACGATACCTTCTGCCTCGGGATTGAGACCTAAAATACCTTCTGTTGTGCCGACCATAACAGTTGACGCTGTTCCTGTAAGCCAATGAACATGAGCACGTCCGGCAAAAGGACTGTCCTTTCCTTCAACAAACTGACCATATACATAAGGCTCAAGTTCACGATCTTCAGCGCGATCATTGTATGTGGCAGGTGAAGCTTCTGTCCAATATTTGTATGCTCTGTTTCCGTGACCTAACTTGGCTTCTGCAAGAATTAACCATCCCTGAGGCTGTGAGAATATTCCGGCATTTTCTTTAACGCACTTGTTGAAGCATACGGCAAGAGCTCCGTCGAATGCGTGATTCTCGTATGCGGGATACATTACCATTGCACCGTAAGGAGTGTTAAGCTCTCTTTCTACGCTGTCCATTGCAAGATTCTGTTGCTCTTTGGTAGCGAAATCTGCCATAAGCGACCATGACTGAGGATTAAGCCACATGGAAGCTTCCGGATCGTTTCTGTTTCCGATTACTTCACCGTCTTCTTTGTAGCCTCTGATCCAGCGGTCTTCGTTCCAGCAAGCCGAAAGAATCTTATCCATCTTGGCGTTAACTTCATCAAGATACTTGATATATTCCGTATCGTTCTTTAATACCGCATACTTACGAAGAATCTTAACTGCGTATACAAGCTGGAAAGCAACGAATGTCGATTCGCCTTTCTTTCCGAGTCTTAAGCAGTCGTTCCAGTCAGCATGAAGTCCTGCCGGCATTCCGTGATTTCCGAGATTGTTCATCGAGAAATCAATTGCTCTCTTTAAGTGGTCGTATACGGTTCCCTTTTCATTGTTGTTGGCATAGAAGATTTCTTCGTCCAAAAATGCAATGTTTCCGCTTTCGGAAATGTACTTGTATACAGTAGGGAAGAGCCAGAGAGCATCATCGGCACGATAGCTGGGATGTCCGGTTTCCTGAACATATGAAGGATCGTCCGGAGTATTTTCCTTACCGGGTGTATGTGTGTACTTAACAAGAGGAAGTCCTGCTCCGTTATTTACCTGAGCGGAAAGCATGAACTTAATCTGTTCGTAGGCCATTTCGGGAGCAAGATGAATAACACCCTGAATATCCTGTACAGTATCACGATATCCGAATCCGTTTCTTAAACCGCAATACTGGAAGGAAGCGGCTCTTGACCATGTAAAAGTAATAAAGCAGTTATAAGCATTCCATACATTAACCATGTTATTGAAGTTATCATCGGGAGTGTGAACCGAAAGATTTCCGATTTTGGAATGCCAATATTCCTTAAGCTCGTTAAATTCTTTCTCAACTACCGAAGCATCTTCGTACTTGGCAAGAATCTCATAAGCTTCAGTTTCGGGTCTCTGTCCGAGAACGTATGTGAATACTTTTGTTTCGCCGGGAGCAAGAGTAACGTCTGACTCCAACGCACCGCATGAGTTTCCGCAATAGTTCAAATCATTGTTAAGTCCCTTTTCTATACCGACGGGATTAATGTATCCTCTGTAATTTCCGGTAAACTTATCTCTGTCGCCGCAATACTTGTCAACCTTCTGTCCGGCAAGACCCAAAAATCTTTCCTTGGAAGGATCGTGATAGTTTTCGTTCTGCTTCTGAAGAATGAACTTATCTTTAAAATATGTATGCGTAATGAACAGAGTGTACTGAAGGTTAACCTGATCCTGCTCGTAGTTGTTGTCATTAACAAATTCACAGTATCCCGTAACCGCAAGCTTTCTGGGCTTGCTGTCTTTGTTGGTAACCTTGATGTTCCATACTTCATAAGAGCAGTTCATCGGAACGTAATACAAAGTTTCCGTTGCGATGTTCTTATATTCGGAAGAAATAATTGTGTATGCAGTTCCGTGACGGCATTCACTCTTATAAGAATCAAGCGGCTTGCAAACCGGAGCCCATGAAGCCGACCAGAAATCGTTGTCTTCAAGGTCCTTAAGGTAAATGTAACGTCCGGGCTGGTCCATAGCCACGCCGTTGAATCTGTAACGAATTACTCTACCGTTGGCACCGGATTTAACAAAGCTGTAACCGCCTGCGTTGTTTGAGATAATAGCGCCATACTCGGGTGAACCCAAATAGTTTGCCCATGCCGAAGGAGTATCGGGGCGCGTAATAACGTACTCCATAGCGGCTTCATCAAAATAACCGTATTTCATATAACCTCCATAAGAAAATAAAATTAGTGCCTTTGCGACACACAAATTCGATTTTACTACTGAAATCTACAACTTCATCCTAATCTATAATATATCATTCCTCTATTAAAATCGTACATTTCTTTAGGCAAAAGAAAAAACCTGTCCGACAACTTACTGAGGGTAAGTAAACAAAACCTCTTCGATGCGAGACTTTACGAGAGCCGCAATTTCCAAGGTACTCATATCCTTGTACTCTTCATACATAATCGGCTCCAGATAATGAATCTTTACGGTCACCGGCTTAATGGAATTCTCATCAAAAGGTTTGAAAGAATCAATAATAGCGCACGGAACTATCGGGCACTTTGCCTTCACAGCGCTCTTGAAACTTCCGGCTTTCATTTCCAGCATACGGTTTCCCTTTTTGCTGCGGGTTCCCTCCGCGAAGATAATGAAATTTTCCCCGGTATTCACACGATTCGTCATTTCAAGAATAACCTTCATGGACTGACGTAAATCCTTTCTGTCCATCGGAATCGACCGTAACGCGCTGAAAACCTGCTTAATCAGCGGCACATTTTTAATTTCTGCCTTATAGACAAAAGAAAACGGTCTGGGACAAGTATCGAGAAAAATCATTACGTCATACAATCCCTGATGATTCGGAAACATGATAAATCCATCTTCTTTTGGCAGATTTTCAAGTCCGAAGGTTTCTATCTTAACCCGTCCGGCACGATTTGCTTTCCTCGTCGTATATTGGACAAAATAAAAAGCGTCGTCCTTCGTGGCATGCTTTCCCATCCAGGCAAACTTCATTATATAAAACGGCACAAACAAAATAAGCCGTATAACCATCAATGCAATTCTCATATTCTATTCCCTCGAATACTCTTTTATCGCAATATCGTATAAATTGTTTCCTTCTCTGTCTATTACAACGATAGCGGGAAACTCTTCCACGCCAAGCTCTCGGATTGCTTCCGTACCCAGATCATCATACGCTACAACCTTTGAGGTCTTGATTGCTTTTGAAAGTAAAGCTCCGGCTCCTCCGACTGCTGCCAGATAAACAGCTTTATTGCGGATTATCGCATCTATTACTTCCCTGCTTCTTCGACCCTTGCCTATCATTCCTCTAAGTCCCATATCCAAAAGCTTCGGCGCATATTTATCCATTCGGCTTGCCGTGGTGGGTCCTGCAGAACCGATTGCATGTCCTTCCCTCGCGGGCGAGGGCCCCATATAGTAAATAGTGTTATCCTTCATTTCTATAGGAAGCTTTTCGCCGCATTTAAGTGCTTCGTCCATTCTCTTATGGGCAGCATCTCTGGCCGTATATATTGTTCCGGTAAGATATACGTAATCTCCCGACTTTAGTTCTTTGGTATTTTCCTCGGTAAGAGGAAGGTTTATGTGGTAAATATTCATTTCTTCCTCCTAGATTTCCCTGCTTATATGTCTGTTGACATGGCAACATATATTAACCGCTACCGGAAGTCCGGCTATGTGCGTAGGATATGTTAAAACGTTTACGGCAAGTGCTGTTACGCTTCCTCCGAGTCCTCCCGGACCGATACCCAGCTTGTTAATCTTTTCAAGAAGCTCCTCTTCCAGATTTTTGACCCACTCGATATCCGAATGGCTTCCGGCCTCTTTGGTAAGTGCTTCTTTGGCCATAAGCGCACACTTTTCAAACGTTCCGCCTATTCCGACTCCGACTACCATGGGCGGGCAGGCATTGGGACCTGCATCCTTGACAGCCGTTAATACTGCTGCCTTAACGCCTTCTATTCCGTCCGCCGGCTTTAGCATAAATACTCTGCTCATGTTTTCCGAACCGAATCCCTTGGGCGCAAGCGTAATCTCGACTTTATCGCCGTCCACTATCTGTGTATGTATTACGGCGGGAGTATTATCTTTCGTATTTATTCTCTCAATCGGATCGCCTACAACGGATTTTCTCAAATATCCCTGAGTGTATCCTCTTCTTACACCTTCATTAATGGCATCATTTAATGACCCACCCGTAAGATGAACTTCCTGGCCAACCTTTATAAATACTACTGCCATTCCCGTATCCTGGCAGATAGGTATCATTTCCTCTTTGGCAATTTCAAGATTTTTTGAAAGCTGATTTAATATCTGTTTTCCGAGCGGGGATTCTTCCGAAGCCTCAGCCTTTTTGAAAACTTCTTCCATATCTTTGGAAAGAACATGATTTACACTAATACACATTTCGCATATTGCGTCTGTAATCTTTTCTACGGATATCTCTCTCATTTATCGTGTCCTTTAATAATTGATTTACTCAAACTATAACACATTTTACGCATAATTTCTTAATTCTTTTATCATTTTTGAAAGTATTCCTTAAGATAAATAAAAGTGTATTTTCTTTTCTTTGGCCATATGATATTTTCAAAATGCAACAGGTTTTCAAAAACCTATTTCCAATATCAGGAGGCATTTTATGAAATCCAAAACAAAATTCAGTTTATACACTTTTGCTTACGCTGTTTTGTACTCTTTCTGTCTTTATAAAAACCTCGGCGGAGCAACCTTCCCTTTTTTCGTAATTGGAACCCTTTGTTATATGCAAGCCTGTATCAAAGAGTTCGGACTTACATTGAAAAAAGACAGTATTCTTTACATGATAGGGCTTGTTCTGATTGGATTTTCTCAGGTTCTCACAGCTAATCCGGTTATACAGGTTTTGAACTTTCTTGTTGTTTCCGGTTTTATACTGTGGCTTATCATCCACAACTTTAACGACGACGGTGAGTGGAACTTTTTTACCATTGTAATTAATCTTATCGTTTCTCTGGCCAATTCCTTCTTTAAAATGTTCACTCCTTTCAAAGATTGGCGTATGAGTAAAAAAGAAGGAGCCGAATCCGATACGGATAAAAAAGCTTCTTTCCCGATTGCGTCCGTATTAGTTGCCGTTATTATTACGATTCCGTTTTTGAGTATTGTTATCCTTCTTTTGTCATCATCGGATTTCATTTTCAGAGACTGGGTTTCCCGTTTCTTCAAATTTGATTGGATTTCGGATTTGAAGCTGGGTGCAATTTTCTTGTGTATTATTGCTTTCCTTACCATGTACGGACTTATGAGCTTTTCCAAGGCCAAGGTTCTTAACAATTTAAATCCCAAAATAAAAGGTAACCCTGCCGGTGCTATCACTACAGCTGTTATGTACGACGTAGTTTATCTGATATTTTCGTTTATTCAGATTTTCTACTTATTTATAGGAAACTTTTCTCTTCCCGAAGGTACTTCATATGCAGTATATGCGCGCAGCGGATTTTTCGAGCTTTTATTTGTCTGTCTTTTGAATGTCGTACTCGTTTTGATAGGTATGTCTTTCTTTGAAGACAACAAATTACTTAAGATACTGCTTACGATTATGTGCGCATGCACTTATATTATGACCGCTTCCAGCGCTTTTAGAATGATTCTTTATATAAGATATTATTACTTTACTTTCTTAAGAATCTCCGTGTTGTGGGCTTTGGTGCTTATCTTCGTTCTTATTACCGGACTTCTCGTTTATATCTGGTACCCGAAGTTTAAGCTTACAAGATTTATGTTTTCATCCGCGCTTGTGCTTTATATCGTTCTTTCTTTTTCACGCGTGGACTACCTTATCGCAAAGTGGAACCTTGCACAGACCCGGAATCCTTCGAATACGTTTTTCTATAACGAGAAGGGATTTATGGATTATGAGTTTTTGATTTTTGAATTATGTGATGACGCCGCTCCTGTCCTTCTTGACGACAGCACGGTAAATGCTAAATTCCCCGAATACAGAGAAGCGTTACAGGAAAAGACTTTCTCGGTTCGCAAATTTAATATTTCCGAATTCGTTGCTCATAATAAAGCATTGCATTAGGAAAATCCGGGTTAAAAATATGTTTTTCTTTTGCTCAATATTGACAAGAGACCTCTCATATTCTTAAAATGTTCTCATATAAGAAATAGGGGAACTTACAATGAATTATATTGTTTTAGATTTGGAGTGGAATCAAGGCAGCAGCGGTCCCGTATCCGATGATAATGATATGCCTTTTGAAATAATCGAAATCGGCGCCGTTAAGCTTAACTCCGACCGCGTTATGATTGATGAATTTTCCGAATTAATCAAGCCGCAGGTCTACAAGACCATGCACTATATGACCGGAAAGCTCATTCATATTAAAATGCAGGAGCTCAAGTTTGAAAAGCCTTTCGAGGAAGTTATTGATAAATTTATGAAATGGTGCGGTGAGGATTACGTATTCTGTACCTGGGGACCTTTGGATCTTTTTGAGCTTCAAAGAAATATGGCTCACTACAATATCCCCGTCCTTTCCGACAGACCGCTTGCATTTTTCGACGTCCAGAAGCTTTTTGCACTCGAGTATGATGAAGACAAGAAACGCCGTGCTCTTGAAAACGCCATAGACTTTTTGAATATTGAAAAGGATATTCCTTTCCACAGAGCTTTCAGCGATGCTTACTATACGGCCAAAGTTTTTTCACTTATCCACCGTCCGGAAACATTAATTCATTATTCTTATGATTTATTCACAGCTCCTGTGGACAGAGACCATGAGATTCACAATTTCTTCGGTGATTACGATAAGTACATTTCAAGAACTTTTGCTACCAAGGAAGCCATGCTTGCCGACAGAGAGGTTAAAAACTGCACATGCTATATTTGCAGAAAAGCTTCGAAGCGTATTGTCCGAACGTTTACTCCGAACAGTAAATACTATTTGGCAGTTACTTTTTGTGAGACTCACGGTTTTGTAAAAACGAAGATTCGAGTTCGCAAAACTTCCGATGATAAGTATTTTTGCGTAAAGACCAAGAAAATTATTTCCGAGGAAGATGCTACCGAAATTAAGTCCCGTTACGAAAAGTTCAAGGCGGCCAAAAAGCTTGTTAAACCTTCTTTGCGTAAATCAATCTCGGACAAAAGACTTGAAAATAAACAATAACGTGGTAAAATCTGTATTTGGTTATGTTATTTAACACCTGTAATCGTTTTTGATTACAGGTGTTTTTACAAGTTTATTTTTCCGAAATAATCGGATATATGAAAGGTCTGTTATGGAAAGTTACATGATTTTTAAAGATCTTGCAATCATCGTTGTTTTTGCCAAGATTTTTGCTATTATCGCCAGAAAGTGCAAAGCCCCCCAGGTTGTCGGCGAAATCATTGCCGGTCTTTTAATAGGTCCCAGCGTTCTGGGCATTGTTAATCAAAGTCAGTTTTTAAGTCAGATGGCCGAAATCGGAGTTATTCTTCTAATGTTTTCAGCAGGTCTTGAAACTAATCTTCACGACTTAATAAAAACCGGTTTTAAAGCCACATTGATTGCATGCGCCGGTGTTTTTGTTCCCCTTGTAGGCGGAACGATTTACTATATGTGCTTCTATGGTTTTGCCGCAGTCGGTACTCCCGAATTTTTCTCGGCCGTTTTCATCGGAGTTATTCTTACCGCTACAAGCGTATCCATTACCGTTCAAGCTCTTCGGGAAATGGGCAAGCTTAAGGGAACCATCGGTACTACCATTTTAAGTGCCGCCATCATCGATGATGTTATCGGTATTATCGTATTAACCGTTGTTATCGGTCTTCGCGATACTTCCGTAAGCTCCGGCAAGATAATGTTACAGACTTTGTTCTTCTTTATTTTTGCCATCGGCGTTGGCTTTATCATCTATCAAATTTTCAAATTTATTGATAACCGCTATCCTCATACAAGACGTATTCCCATTATGGGTCTTGCCCTCTGCCTTGCCATGGCTTACCTTGCCGAACAATACTTCGGTATCGCAGACATTACGGGTGCTTACGTAGCCGGTATCATCCTTTGCAACATTCGTGATTCGGAATACATAGCAGAAAAGATGGATATCAATTCCTACATGCTTTTCGGTCCTGTTTTCTTTGCGAGTATCGGACTTAACACCGACATCGGCGATATGAATGCTTCAATTCTTCTTTTTGCTGTCGGCTTTGTTCTTGTCGGACTCATCTGCAAGATTATCGGATGCGGTCTTGTTGCCAAGTGTTGCAAATTCTCCTGGGCCGATTCCTTAAAGATTGGTGTCGGAATGATGACCCGCGGTGAGGTTGCCTTGATTGTTTCTCAAAAAGGACTTTCCGTCGGATTAATCAGTCCCGTATATTTTACAGCGGTAATCTTACTTATCATTGTTTCATCGATTACCACTCCTATTATTCTAAAGCTTCTTTATTCGAAGATGCCTCCGAAAGAAGAAACCGTAAACGCATAAGTAAATCGAGTAGGAGGAATTTCTCTTAAATGAGAAATTCCGACCTCTCACACCACCGTGCGTACCGTTCGGTACACGGCGGTTCAATCAACTTAACAAGTAACACACCTTTCGGTGTAGTAATCTAACATTGAGACTAATCCAAAGCGGGTTAGTCTTTCTTTGTTTATTGCAAAATTTATCACTCTTCGCTGACATACGTAGGCTATTCGGCTACCTGTATATGCGGTAATCCAAGCCGTATCCTTGTCAACTCCAAGTTTCATCAGGTTCTTGATGCGATTCTGTGGAGTTTTCCATTGTTTCCAAATGCACATGCGGAGTCTATATCTGATGCGTTTATCCATTTCTTTGCAGAGCGTTTTCATACTGCCTATCTTGAAGTAGTTAATCCAGCCTCTAATAAGCTGGTTGAGTTTCTCCACCTTGTAGCTGTTGCTAACGCCCCAACTACGAGATGTGAGTTCTTTCATTCTCTTCTTAAACTTCGCTACTGATTTTGCATGTGGTTTCGCCTTGAACTGATGTGCTCTTGAATCATAGTAAAATCCGAATCCAAGGTATTTTAATCCGCTTGGTCTGTCTACTTTGCTCTTGGTCATGTTGACCTTAAGCCCTAGTTTCTCTTCTATGAATCGTGAGATATTTCTCATAACTCTGTTTGCAGACATTTCACTTCCAACCATAATGATACAGTCATCAGCATACCTTACAAAGTTAAGCCCTCGCTTTTCCATTTCCTTATCGAGTTCATTCAGCATGATGTTTGCCAACAATGGCGAAAGGTTTCCTCCTTGTGGTGTTCCCACAATAGAATCCTCATACTCATCATCAATCATGATTCCGCTGACAAGGTATTTTCTAACAATGGAGATAACATCTCCGTCTTTGATAGTCCTACCTATGATAGTCATTAGCTTATCATGATTTACTGTGTCAAAGAACTTCTCCAAGTCAATGTCTACAATCCAATCATTGCCATCATTCATCATGTCAAGTGCTGTTAGGATTGCTTGCTGTGCACATCTATTGGGTCTGAATCC
>JAZUJT010000051.1:0-32330 GCA_045642905.1 Lachnospiraceae bacterium
GCTTACGGTAAAGAAGAACAAGAGCGTAACCATCAAGGCAACCGCAACCAAGCAGTACAAGAACAAAGCTTATCCTACCAAGGATCATGGTCCTTTATTCAGATACGTATCATCCGATGAAAGTATCGTAAAGGTAAACAACAAGGGTAAGATAACCGGAAAGAAGAAAGGTACCGCATACGTATATGTTCTCGTAAACGACGGTATGAACAAGAAGGTTAAAGTTACGGTTAAATAAACGGAATATAACATTAAACTCCCTCGAATAATACTCGGGGGAGTTTTTTTGAGTTTATCAAGGAATTCAGATTCCGAGCAAATTTTTGAAGGATTCCAGCCTGTTGTAGAACTGCGGGTAAAAATCCTGAGAAATATCGTATGGCCGGCGATAGAAAAAGCGGATAATGACAAGACTCATGTTTCGTGCCATGTCCTCGTCGTCGGATTCCTTTAAAACGCCCTGCATGTCTTTGAGAAAATAGTGCCAGCTGTTTATGTAGCGTTCATATTCGGGAAGGTTATCGATTCCGAGCCAGGACTTAATCTTGACCTTACTCTTTGAAGGATACGGGCACTCATGTGTCTGGATGAAGTAGGCAAAAGAATCATTCTCGTATATTCGACCGAGCGGGAAAAGCCTGCAAAAACCGGGACGGAAGCTGTGGATGGTGCAACGCCCGGCGTCACTTAAAAAGCCACAGGCGTTCTTTTCGCCCGTAAGCTTGATGTGAGGCTGGACAATTCCGTCCACTACGGTAAAATCTATGAATTTATCACATAATGCGTCAAAAGAAAGAGAGAGACCCTTGCACAAATTAAAAATGTCGTAGGGGTCAAGAAAGATAGTGTCGCCCATACTTTCGCAACAATAAGAACACCCTTTGCAGTCGTTGCAGCCGATGCGCACAAGGTCGTCTCTTTGATACTTTTTGCCGTTTGAAATTTCATTCATGTCAATATTTCGTTCCATGAGATTGATATTAGCAGAAAAAGGCGTAAAACAAAAGGGATTTTACCTTTTTTTTATATTTGCGTATGGAAAAGAAAAATGCTATATGATATAATGTTTATCGATTGTGGCGTAAGCCGATTAAGGAGGATATATTAATGAGTTTAAAGATTGAAAAGCTGGAAAACAGCATGGCTAAATTAACTATCGAAGTTAGTTCCGAAGATTTTGAAAAGGCTGTTGAGAAGGCTTATCAGAAGAATAAGAATAAGATTTCTGTTCCGGGCTTCCGTAAAGGAAAGGTTCCGCGCAACATGATTGAGAAGATGTACGGCAAGGAAGTATTCTACGAAGATGCTGCCAATGAAATCATTCCCGAAGCATACGAGAAGGCATTTGAAGAATGCGAAGAAGATATCGTATCTGCTCCCAAGATTGAAGTTGTTACTCTTGAAGCAGGCAAGCCTTTTGTTTTTACCGCAGAAGTTGCATTAAAGCCCGAAATCAAGCTTGGCAAGTACAAGGGTGTTAAGATTGATAAGATTGACACAACAGTTTCGGATGACGAAGTTATGGAAGTTATCAACAAGGAACGTGAAAACAGCGGAAGAAGCGTTTCGGTTGACCGTCCCGTACAGGATAAGGATGAAACCGTTATCGACTTTGAAGGTTTCGTAGACGGTGTTGCATTTGAAGGCGGCAAGGGCGAGAATTATCCCCTTACAATCGGAAGCGGTGCATTTATTCCCGGTTTCGAAGAGCAGCTTATCGGTGCCAAGAAGGACGAAGAAGTTGAAGTTAAGGTTACTTTCCCCGAAGATTATCATGCAGAAGATCTTAAGGGTAAGGAAGCTGTATTTAAGTGCACAGTAAAGGAAATCAAGGAGAAGGAACTTCCCGAACTTGATGATGAATTCGCAGCAGAAGTTTCCGAATACGATACATTCGATGAATACAAGGCTGCTACATTAAAGAACCTTCAGGAGAAGAAGGTTGAAGAAGCCAAGGATAAGAAGGAAGCTGCTGTTATCGATGCTATTATCGAGGCTTCCGAAATCAACATTCCCGAAGCTATGCTTGAAACAGAAAAGCGTCAGATGGTTGAAGACTTTGCTCAGAGAATCCAGTCACAGGGTCTTTCAATGGATCAGTATATGAAGTTTACAGGACTTACACCCGAAAAGCTTCTTGAGCAGGTAACTCCTCAGGTTGAAAAGCGTATTAAGTCTACACTCGTTCTTGAAAACGTTGTTAAGGCTGAAAACATTGAAGCTTCCGAAGAAGATTTCGAGGAAGAAATCAAGCGTATGTCCGATGCTTACAAGATGGAAGCAGACAAGCTTAAGGAAATGATTGACGACAAGGCTAAGAAGCAGATTATGGCTGACCTTTGCATCGCTAAGGCTGCCAAGTTTGTTGTTGACAACGCAAAAGAAAGCGCTGCCAAATAATTACTGTTAAGACAGGAGGAACATAATGAGTTTAATACCTTATGTCATTGAGCAGACAAGCCGTGGTGAGCGTTCATACGATATTTATTCACGACTTTTAAAAGAACGTATTATCTTCATTGGTGAGGAAATCACAGATGCTACTGCCAGCACGGTAGTTGCACAGCTTCTTTTCCTTGAAGCCGATGACCCCGAAAAGGATATTCATATTTACATTAACAGCCCCGGCGGTTCTGTAACTGCCGGAATGGCTATTTACGATACAATGCAGTTTGTTAAATGCGATGTATCAACTACCTGTATCGGTATGGCTGCCAGCATGGGTGCTTTTCTTTTGGCAGGAGGAAAGAAGGGTAAAAGATTTGCTCTTCCCAATGCCGAAGTAATGATTCATCAGCCTCTCGGCGGTACTCAGGGTCAGGCAACGGAAATCGAAATTGCCGCTAAACATATCCTTCGCACCAAGGAAAAGATGAACAGAATGCTTGCCGAAAACACAGGCCGTTCTTACGAAGAAGTATGTGCCGATACGGAAAGAGATAATTGGAAGACCGCAGCTGAGGCTATGGAATACGGCCTTATCGATTCGGTTATTTCCAATCACGAGAGCAAGTAATTTTACGGAGAAATAAATGGCTAAGACTACTAACCAGGGTCATAATGAGCCTCATTGTTCTTTCTGCGGGAAGTCCCAGCATGAAGTGAACAAGCTTATTTCCGGCCCCAATCATATTTTTATTTGTGATGAATGCGTTGAAATCTGTGCCGAAATAATTGAAGATGAAGCCGAGGAAGACAATCTCGAGGCGCTTGAGAAGGGAGATAAAGAAATCAATCTTTTAAAGCCGCAGGAGATTAAGGCGTTTTTGGATGAGTACGTAATCGGTCAGGAGGAAGCCAAGAAGGTTCTTTCGGTTGCGGTTTATAATCACTATAAACGTATTTCCTCAAAGATAAGCGATGATGTTGAACTTCAGAAGTCCAATATTATCATGATCGGACCTACAGGTTCGGGAAAAACTTATCTTGCACAGAGTTTGGCAAAGATTATCAATGTGCCTTTTGCGATTGCCGATGCTACCACACTTACCGAAGCCGGTTATGTAGGCGAGGATGTTGAAAATATCCTTTTGAAGCTTATTCAGGCTGCCGATTACGATGTGGAACGTGCATCACGTGGAATCGTATATATCGATGAAATAGACAAGATTACCAAGAAGAGTGAAAATGTTTCCATTACCAGAGATGTTTCGGGTGAAGGCGTTCAGCAGGCACTTTTGAAGATTATTGAAGGTACGGAGGCAAATGTTCCGCCACAGGGTGGACGTAAGCACCCTCATCAGGAACTTATTCCTATTGACACTACAAATATTCTGTTTATTTGCGGTGGTGCATTTGACGGTCTTGAGAAGATTGTTGAAGCACGACTTGATAAAGGCTCAATCGGTTTCAACGCGGAAGTTGTATCCAAATCCACCAGAGAAATCGGAGAAGTCCTTAAGGATGTAACTCCCATGGACCTTATCAAATTCGGACTTATTCCCGAGTTTGTCGGACGTGTTCCTATCAATGTTTCTTTGGAAGGACTTGATAAGGATGCAATGGTAAGAATTCTTACCGAGCCTAAAAATGCCCTGATTAAGCAATACAGAAAATTGTTTGAGATGGACAATGTTGAGTTAGAGTTTGAAGAAGATGCAATTGATGCTATTGCCACCAAGGCAATGGAGAGAAAAACAGGTGCAAGAGGTCTTCGCTCCATACTCGAAAACATCATGATGGATGTTATGTATAAGATCCCTTCCGATGATACCATTGAAAAATGCATAATTACCAAGGAAGCGGTTACAGACAATGAACCTCCCAAGACGATTCATCGGGGAGAGAGTGGTAAGAAAGCCACCAAGAAAGCAAAATAAGTTTGAAGCGCTGTCGGGAATACCTTGCAGCGCTTTTCTTGTTTTTATCCGAGGGAGAAAAATATGGTTATTCATAATGTGTCACTTGAAACCGTGTGCGGTATTACAAGTGTTCTGCCGGTGAACGATAAGCCGGAAATTGCATTTGCGGGAAAGAGTAATGTCGGTAAATCATCACTCATTAACGCTATAATGAACAGGAAAAATCTTGCAAGAACAAGCTCGGCACCCGGCAAGACACAGACAATAAATTTTTATAACATAAACGATGAACTTTATCTTGTGGACCTTCCGGGATACGGCTATGCTTCCGTAAGCGAAGAAACCCGTGAAAAATGGGGTAAGATGATTGAAAAGTATCTCAAAAGGTCACAGATGCTGAAGACGGTTTTTCTTTTGATAGATATCAGACATGAGCCTTCTGCAAACGATGTGATGATGTATCACTGGATAAATGAGAACGGTTTTGAACCGGTTATCATATTGACCAAGGCAGACAAGCTTAAAAGGTCTCAGCTTGCGGGAAATGTCAAGATGATAAAAGAAAAGCTCAGATGTCCGAAGAATGTTACGGTTATTCCTTTTTCCGCCGAGACCAAGCAGGGAAGAGATGAAATATATGCGATTATTGACAGCATTTTAGGGGAGAATGAAGATGAGCAGTAAAAAGAAATATTTCAAAGCGTTGACCAACATAGTTCTATATGCTATTGCGTTTACACTTTTGGTTACGGTTGTGCCCAAGATAGTAATCTTTTTTATTCCGTTCCTGATCGGATGGATTATTTCGCTTTTGGCCAATCCGGTAGTCAGATTTTCGGCTGAAAAACTTAAGATTAAGAGAAAGGCCGGTTCGGCTTTTGTTATTATCCTTGTTATCGCCTTGATTATTCTTGCAGGTTACGGCATCGGTTCGTTCCTTGTGTCACAGGGCATGGGCTTGTTTTCAAGCTTGCCCGAAAAATGGCCTATATGGGAACGCGAACTTGATGCTTTCGGCGATAAATTTACAAACCTTACAAAGAGTCTTCCGGCAAATATCGGTGATTCTTTTGCCGATTTCGGAAAAACTTTGGAGGACTATCTTGCGAAACTTATTTCCAAGCTCGGTTCGCCTACATGGGTTGCACTTTCCAAATTTGCAAAGAGTATTCCCAACACGATTATTTCAATTATTATGTGCGTTCTGAGCGCATACATTTTTACGGTTGACCACAATTCAATAAAGGAAACGGTGGCCAAGAAATCGCCCAAGCTTGTGTATTCCCGTATGCAGACGGTTTCCCGCGGCTTAAAGAGAGCTGTCGGCGGCTATATTATTGCACAGATTAAAATTGAATTATGGATTTATCTTATTCTTGTCATAGGGCTTGCAATTTTACAAATCGATTACTTTGTAATTATCGCTCTCGGAATTGCTTTTCTTGATTTCCTGCCGTTTTTCGGTGCCGGCGCCGTAATGGTTCCGTGGGCAATAATAGCATTTACGAAAGCTGATTATTTTACGGCCATCGGTATGCTCGTAATCTGGGGATTCGGTCAGCTTGTAAGGCAGCTTATTCAGCCCAAGATTGTCGGTGATTCGATAGGAATGCGTCCGCTTCCCACACTGTTTTTGCTTTACATCGGGTTTGAATTCTGGGGCGTGTTCGGAATGATTGTTGCCGTTCCGTTGGGACTGATTGTTGTATCGCTTTACGAAGAAGGCTTGTTTGACAGCTTTATTAACAGCATAAAGATTATTTGGAGCGGAGTGAACCGTTTTAGGAAAATCACTCCCGAGGATCTCGGGAAAAAGGACGGTAAGAAAGAGATTGCCGTAGAAAAAGAAAATGTCAAATAGTATTCTTGTGTGGAGAGATAATAATGGGAAAAAGGATTGAAGCATTTGTGCTGGCCTTTGTGCCGGCTGTTACATTGTTATTTATACAGTTTGCCGCAATGATAGTTGCGGCAATTTGCCATATTTTTAAATCAATTACACCGGAAACGGCTGCGATGATGGCAAATAATCCGAACTATACCAACGAATTGATTTCGAAGTTGGATTTGAACGAACTGACCGCACCGGTAATGCTTGCGTATTTGATTATTTCGTTTATCATAGCAGCAATTATTTTTCTTGCCGTGCTTAAGAAAAAGCCCGAGAATCCGGCGAAAATTCTTTCGTTTAAGTCAGTGGTGGCCATTTTCATTCTCGGCATTTCCTGCGAAATGCTTTCCACCCCTTTACTTTCGTTTATTTTCACTGTTTTTCCCAAAATGGCAGCCGACTATGAGAAATTGATGAACATGATCGGATTGGATGATATAAGCATTACAGTTATGCTTTTTGTTGTTATTCTGGGCCCTATTGTGGAGGAAATGGCTTTCAGAGGATTTACGCTTATCCTATTTAAAAAGTCATTCAAAAAGTTCTGGATTGCCAATCTTTGCCAGGCTTTATTATTCGGTGTATTTCACGGAAACGTTCCGCAGGGCATTTACGCATTTATATTCGGACTTGTATTGGGATATCTGGCAGAAAAATATCATTCGGTGTTTGCATCCATTCTCTGCCATATCACATTTAACTTTATGGGCTCTGTTATTGCGACGCTTGTTTTCGCGGATGAAAGCAAGGAGACACTTTTGACGATTGTGTATTTCGTATTGGGTATTTTACTTCTTTTGACCGGTTTTTCTTTTGTCAAAAAGGACAAAATGGTCTTGAAAAGACAGGCAATAGCTGCTTCGGAAAACATTGCGGTGGAAGAATCCAACGTAGTGCTGGGCGCTCAGGCACAGGTTTATGTGCCCTTAAGCGAACGCATCGAAATTGCAAATGTTATTAACGAAGATAAAGATAACGATGAGGCGGAAGGAAGAGAGGAATAATCATATGAAAAAAGCATTTGAACTTGAAAATCTTGAGTGTGCACATTGCGCACAGAAAATACAGGACAACGTATCCCGAATCGAAGGGGTAACCGAGGTTAACGTCTCTTTTCTTTTGGGAAAGCTCACTTACGAAGTTTCGGAAGAAAATGATGCAAAAGTCGAAGAAATTGTAAGAAAAACCATTGCAAATCTTTTGCCGGATGTTGAAGTAAGTCCAATTTGATGAAAAAATAAACATTTACGTATAATTGAATAAAATGCAGAACAATAACTAATGCATATCATACCCCAAATTCATAATTATGCATCATAAAATGTGGCATTGAACGATAATATCGCAAGGAAGGATTGCATATCGCTGACTATTTGCTTGTAATATCGCAAAAATGATGATATAATTGGTTAATGTAAATGGTTACCTTTTTTTGAAAGGAGTATTTATGAGGAAAGCTATTGTTCTTATTGCCGTTACATTACTAATTTGTTTGGGAATTGGTAAACAATCTAATGCACAAACTTGGACAGATTCATTTCAAGTAAAAGGAGCGTATTCCGGTGGCGCTTGGGAAAGTTCGTATTCTTTTTCTTATGTATTGGCTCCGTCAGTAGTTTTATATTCATCTGCTTCATACGGATATGATACATGGTGGGTTAATGAAGACTACATAAAAGACGTTCATGGAGCTCCATCCGGTTATACTACAAAAGGAAGGGTAACAAATAGCAATGGTTCTGCTATGGAAACATCATTTATACCTTCGCTGTATTCTTCGGGGAAAGCAGATGTAAAGCACACAGGCGAGCCGGTAACTTTTACGGGATTTTTGCGAAATAATTAATTCTGTTAAGCCCATGTACACGATTGTATATGGGCTTTTTGATTGAGGAAAAATGAAGAATAAATTAAAATTATTTGCCGTAATTACGGTTTCCATATTTGCTGTATACAATATTGTATGGGCAATGTATGTTTCGATATTATATCAATCATTTACATCTAAAATGAATGGGTTGAAGCAATTAAAAACAGATGAATATACGTATTATGTAAAAAAGCCCAATTATTTATCTTTTGTAGGGAATTTATCGATTTCTGAAAATGTCGATTTTGCCGGAGAAGAAAAGGTTTGCTCAGGCAGCTTGATTATCTGGCCTAAACTTCGGGGAAAATGTTCGGTTGCAGTAAATATATCTGTAACCCAAATAGACTATTCCAAATTGACAAGAAATACCGAAGTTTATGGGATAATGCTGAATGAAAAAAGAACGCCTGATTTTACTGTTCCGGGAGTGTATGAAATATATATGGAAAACAAAGAACTGTTCGATAACATGGAATTGATTGATTCATTGTATGATGCTGCCGATGATATGTGGGATGTATTTGCTGATTAGTGATGAGTAAATAGATTCGGATTGCCGTCCCTGAAAATCCCCCTGAAGGTGCCCTACGAATTTTTGCGGGGTGAAGTGGAGATAAAGTATGCATAAACTAAGATTTTTGTTTTTTACAGTATTATTATTTGTTGCTGTTGCTTTTAATAAGGAACTGTATCAAGTATATTTGTATGATTTTGAAGACTTTTCGAATACTTCTTTTTATGCTTCAGATGAAGAGACGGCATTATCTATGAGGCATGACATATTTGAAACATCACGTGAATACAATGTAGAGTTATTTTTTATCGATAAGATATTCCAGGGAGATTACTGCACAAAAATAAATATTTTCGCCTCAGATGATCTGGCAACGTTTCTCCAAGAAGAGTATTTTTTGAGACCGGGAGTGTACCAGAGCTTCTTTTCTGGTTCGTCTGAAATAACTTATTTTCCTATTTCGGAATTAATGCCGGAGATTATGATGCGAAATCCGGAAGGTTATTACCTGTTGGGAAATATGGATGATATATATCGTTATAAGAATTCATTTAACGATTGCTATGGAGGCAAAATACCCAGCAGGAAGACCAGAGACTCATTAAAGCAAGCAAAGCGTAAGTTGTTGTGGGCTTGGTGTGCTATAGGTGTGCTATTTGCACTTGTTCAATATTATCAACTGATAAAGGATCGAAAGACTTTTTTTGTAAAGGTATCTTTGGGCGAATCATTACCATGGTTAATTTTTAAAAAAGCAGTGGTAGAGAATGCCTTAATTCTATTGATATATATAATATTTTCTTTTTTCGCCAATGGGTTTTCTTTTGACTACTTTCTTTATATAGATAATTTTTTCTTTATTTTCCTTATTGTGGTCGTCAATGTTGCTATTAATATATTTTCATTAACAAGAAATATTAAAGTTGCCCTTTCTCAGAATGCTGCTTCCGTTTATGTGTTGCGAATAGAATACATCGTAAAAACCTTGTTGCTTATTTTACTGTTCGTATCAGTATCATCAGGCGCTAGCATTATTAACCGGTATTTGAATATGAAACAGCAACTTAGTTTTTACGAAAAATATCAGGATTATTCTTATGTGATATTAAAGGAGGGTGTTGATAAATCTGTATACGAACTGGAAACAATGTTTTACAATCAGTATTTTAGTAAAAACGATATTTCTTATTCGGGGATATATGCTCAATATGGAGATTACGCTTCGGGAGAATATATAATCGGAGTAAATGCCAATTTAAAAGAATACCTTTTAAATGAGATGCCTGAAATAAGGACACAAATAAATGAGGCTGCCGGAATTTTGCTCTTATCCAAGAAAAACAGATTATCACAGGATGAGATAGAAGCTTTGCGTGTATATTCTGCCGGATTTGCAGGATGCGAAATAGACGATGTTTCTATTGTTTTTTACAATAACGGTAACTGTATTAATTTCTTCGATAGTATTGAAGGATATCATAGAAAGGAAAATCCTATAGTTGCTTTTGAGGCGAAAAGAAAGAGCGTATCAAACGATTTTGCAACTGAAGGGATACCGGTCTTCTTTCAAAAATGCATGATAAACGTAAAAGAAGATGAATTGGTACAGTTCTGCAAAAAGAATAATTGTAAGTACATGGTGGCGAATGTATATGATTCATTTTCCTTTCAATTAAAAAAAATTAGACGCGGTGCGGTAGTGAATTTAATTTTGTTAGCATTTCAAATACTTATTATGGCAGAGATTAGTATTTCGGTTATATATATGGAATTTGAAACGAATAGATTGGAAATCCTGCTCAGGAAGATGCATGGGGATAATCTTTTGGAGAGAATGCTAAGAATTCTGTTGCCGAGCGTGTTGTCTGGTGCGATATCTGTTGTGAGTGTTATTTCTTTTTATAGAATTATGAAAATGGAGTTACTAATTTTGACACCGTTAATAATCCTTGGAATTACAATTGCGGACATTATTATTAATATTCTTTTGTATAGAAAAACAGAGACAGAAAATATTCAACGGACATTAAAAGGAGGATTTTGATGTTATCAATAGAACATATTACAAAATCTTTTGGCGATAAAATACTATTCGAGGACTATAATTTGTCAATCAAGGATGGTGAGTTTGTTGTGCTAAAAGGAGTAAGCGGAAGTGGTAAGACGTCTTTATTGCACATGATTGGAGGCTTGGAAACTCCCGATTCGGGAACTATCACATATAATGGTGAAAACATCCATAATAAGAAAATATTATTAAGGTATTTAAAGAATGATGTTGGATTTTTGTTTCAAAACTTTGCTTTGGTAGAAAGAAAAACCGTTTTGGATAATTTGTTAATAATAAATCGGAAAGCGAGAACGGAGTATACACCGCACGAGGTATTAAAATTTGTTGGGCTTGAAGACAAAATGAACACAGAGGTATATAAATTGTCAGGAGGAGAGCAACAACGAGTTGCATTGGCAAGATTGATGTTAAAACGGTGTTCCATTATTTTGGCAGATGAACCTACAGGGTCGTTGGATGCAGATAATGCGAAGAATGTTATTGCAATTTTGCAAGAATTCAATAGGCAGGGAAAAACGATAATAATGGTTACACATTCATCAATAATAGAGGATGAAAACGTACAAGTAAGAATTGAATATATTTAATATTTATTTTTTGCTACACATTTTCATAAATTGTTTATACCAATTTTATTCTCTTTGAAATCGAAAGTGCTATATTATGTATGATTGTATAGCGCTCTATAAAGGAGAGCAGATTGGAGGTAGTTTTTATTATGAATATTTCGAAGTTTACTCAAAAATCCACGCAGGCTATTCAGGATTGCGAAAAGATTGCGATGGAATACGGAAATCAGGAAATTGAGCAGGAACACCTTCTTTTGGCTCTGATAAGAATTGAAGAAAGTCTTATTGCTAAAATGCTGGAGAAGATGGAAATCAATACCGCACATTTTACCGACCGGGTAATCAAAGAGATTGAAAGAAGACCCAAGGTACAGGGAGCCGGAGCAAAGCCTTATATAGGGCAGAACCTTAATAAGGCGCTTACTTTCGCGGAAGATGAAGCGAAGGCGATGAAGGATGAGTATGTTTCCGTGGAACATCTTTTCCTTTCGATATTAAAGTACGCGTCCAACAACATGGCAAAACTTTTTGCGGAATACGGACTTACACGTGAAAGATTTTTGAAAGCGTTGTCAACTATCAGAGGAAATCAGAGAGTAATGAGTGATAATCCCGAAGACACATATGATACATTGAATAAATACGGCAGGGACCTTGTGGCCGTTGCAAGAGAGAACAAGCTTGATCCGGTAATCGGACGAGACAGTGAAATCCGAAGCATTATTCAGATCCTTTCCAGGAAAACGAAAAACAATCCCGTACTTATCGGTGAACCCGGCGTAGGTAAAACTGCGGTTGTTGAGGGTCTTGCGAGACGAATAGTTGCGGGCGATGTGCCTACGGGACTCAAGGACAAGAAGCTGTTTTCATTGGATTTGGGAGCTTTGGTTGCAGGAGCAAAGTACAGAGGCGAGTTCGAGGAAAGACTTAAGGCCGTGCTCGAAGAAGTAAAAAAATCGGACGGCGAGATTATTCTTTTTATTGACGAGCTGCATACAATTGTCGGCGCCGGAAAGACGGACGGAGCTCTTGATGCCGGCAATATGTTAAAGCCGATGCTTGCAAGAGGCGAGCTTCACTGCATTGGTGCTACAACACTTGATGAATACAGACAGTATATTGAAAAGGATGCCGCATTGGAACGTCGTTTCCAGCCTGTAATGGTAGATGAACCGACTGTCGAGGATACTATTTCGATTTTGCGAGGACTGAAGGAAAGATACGAAGTATACCATGGCGTCAAGATAATGGATAACGCATTGGTCAGCGCTGCGACACTTTCCGACAGATATATTTCCGACAGATTTCTTCCCGACAAGGCTATAGACCTTGTGGATGAAGCCTGCGCAATGATTAAGACAGAAATGAATTCCATGCCGACCGAAATTGATGAGCGCAGAAGAAAGGTTATGCAGCTTGAAATAGAGGAGACGGCGTTAAAAAATGAAAATGACCGCTTGAGTCAAGAGAGACTCGAGAGCCTTCGTGCAGAGCTTTCGGAGGAAAAAGAAAAGCTTTCCGAGAGCATGGCTGACTGGGAAAATGAAAAGAAACTGGTTGCTACGGTTTCGACCATACGAGAAGAGATAGAGAAGGTTAACGCTGATATAATAACAGCGACGCGTGACGGAAATTACGAGAAGGCTGCGGAACTTTCTTACGGAAAGCTTCCGGAACTTAAGAAAACGTTGGAAACAAGAGAGAAAGACATTGCCGAGAGAAACTTAAATCTGGTGCATGAAAGTGTAACGGATGAGGAGATTTCGAAGATTATCTCAAGATGGACCAATATTCCGTTGAGTAAACTGAATGAATCGGAACGCAACAAGACTTTGCATCTTCCCGACGAATTACATAAAACCGTTGTTGGACAGGATGAAGGAGTTACTCTTGTTTCCGAAGCTATTATGCGTTCGAGAGCAGGAATAAAGGATCCGTCAAGGCCGATAGGCTCTTTCCTGTTCTTGGGACCTACGGGTGTCGGAAAGACAGAGCTTTCGAAAGCATTGGCCGGAGCGTTATTTGACGATGAAACAAATATGGTTCGTATAGATATGAGCGAATACATGGAAAAATTCAGCGTCTCAAGACTTATCGGAGCGCCTCCCGGATACGTCGGATACGAAGAAGGCGGACAGCTTACCGAGGCGGTCAGAAGAAAACCGTACAGCGTTGTTCTTTTTGATGAGATTGAAAAGGCACATCCGGATGTATTTAACATTCTTCTTCAGGTTTTGGATGACGGACGTATTACGGATTCCCTCGGAAGAACTGTTGATTTTAAAAACACTATCCTGATTATGACTTCCAATATCGGTGCACAATACCTTTTAAACGGTATAAATTCACAGGGCGAAATTTCCGATGAGGCGCGGGCAAGCGTTATGGAAGAACTTAAAGCATCGTTCAGACCGGAATTCTTAAACCGTTTGGATGAAACGATTTTCTTTAAGCCGCTTACGCAGGATGACATTAAAAAAATTGCCGCAATACAGATTTCGGAACTGTCAAAAAGACTTGAAGACCGGGAACTTGGCCTTAAGGTTACCGATGAAGCATTATCGTTTATCGCCGAAAACGGTTATGAGCCGGTTTACGGAGCAAGACCTTTGAAAAGATATATCCAGAAATATGTGGAAACGGAAGTCGCGAGACTTTTGCTTTCGGACGTATTGTCCATGGGTGATTGTATAGAGATAGGACTGGAGGATGGAAAGATATGCTGCCGCAAGACCCTGTAATGTTAGTGAGTTTCTTGAATCTGAAGCTTAGAGATCAGTATTCAAGTCTTTCGGATTTGTGTGATGATTTGGATGTTGACGAGAAGGAGCTTCTGATTAAGATTCAAAACGCAGGTTACAAATATATACGTGAAATCAATCAAATAAAGTAAAACTTTTTTACAAAGTCGGTCGAATATTGCTTCGGCCGACTTTTTTTATGTCGGCTATTGACGACAGCTTGCCGATTTTCAGGGAAAAATAAAAAAATTATCGAAAAACGATAAAAAGTTGTTGACAAACGTTTTTCGTCATGATATAACTGACACAACGAAGCAGTTATCGTTTATCGATAAAAACTTATCGATAGTAAAAGACCTGCTGCAGAGGTCTTCAGGAAAACATCAATCAAACATTTCATATAACAAAAGGAGAGATAAAGATGAACAAGGAAAACACAATTTCAAAGATTAAGTCATTAGGCAGAGTCGGTCACGTTATTTGTACAGTAGCAGAGGTTTTGGTAGCAATAGCACTTGTGATGGTTTTCATCACAACGATCGCACTCGGCACAATAGGAAAAAAGGGTGACATCATTAAGTATCAGGTAAGCACAAAAGTGAATGCTTCAATTGATTTGAAGGGATTTATTGATAAGCCTTCAGCCGAGGAGGCCGCAAGAATCAGAGAAAGCCTCAGTGATGGTACACTTACCGTCAACGGACAGACCAAGAATGCTGATGTTGATTTTACGGATGACGGTGAAATAACGCTTAAGGCTGACGGAAACAGTTATTCGATTACTCAGAAAGCCATAGTTAAGTTGCTTGTTGCTGTAATGGTTTATATGGCATTTGCTTTTGCATCGATTTTGTTCTGCACATTACTTTGCAAGGCTTTGAAAAATTGTGAATCACCCTTCGATGATAATGTTATCAAAAAGCTTGTTGCTTTTGACATTTCACTTATTCCCTGGGTTATTCTCTCGGCCGTTTCAAACAATATTTTCAATGCAATCATAAGCGGCGGTTTAATAAATATTTCGGTTACCGTAAACTTTACAATGATTTTTGTAGTATTGTTTGTCTTTGCACTTACGGTTATCTTCAAATACGGTGCAGAACTTCAGAAAGAATCTGATGAGACATTATAAGAGGAGGATGTGAATATGGGAAAAATTATATTACGCCTCGATCGAATGATGGCAGACAGAAAAATCAGTCTTAACGACTTATCTGCCATGGTAGGTGTTACAAATGTTAATTTGTCCAAGATGAAAACGGGAAAGATCAGCGCAATTCGCTTTTCAACCCTCGAGGCAATTTGCGAAGCGTTGAATTGCCAGCCGGGCGATATACTTGAATACGACCCGAATGCAACAGAATAACCGATGTAAATAATTCATTACTATGGTATAATGAACTCGCTGATGTAATAATCTCGGCGAGTTCTTTTTATACATAAATTAATGAGGTAGTTATGGATCTGTTTCAAATGATGGAAGCAAGGAATAAGGAAAAAGAATCACCCCTTGCAGCCCGGTTAAGACCTAAAACTTTAGATGAAATAGTCGGCCAGAAGCACATTCTTTCCAAGGATAAGCTTCTGTATCGCGCAATTATGGCAGATAAGTTAAGCTCGGTAATTTTTTACGGACCTCCCGGAACCGGAAAGACTACAATAGCCAAGGTTATCGCCAATACCACCAAAGCGGAATTCTGTCAGATAAATGCCACAATAGCCGGCAAGAAGGACATGGAAGAAGTTGTTGAAGCTGCCAAGCAGAACAACGGCGCTTACGGAAAGAAAACCATACTGTTTATCGATGAAATTCATCGATTCAATAAAGCACAGCAGGATTTTTTGCTTCCTTACGTTGAGGACGGAACCATAGTATTGATCGGTGCCACCACCGAGAATCCGTACTTTGAAGTAAACGGAGCTTTGCTTTCGAGATCGCAGATATTTGAACTTAAGCTTCTTACACAGGATGATATTAAGGAACTTCTGCACAGAGCTGTGACCGATGAAGTCAACGGACTCGGAGGCTTTAATGCCGTTATTGAAGATGATGCCATGAACTTCCTTTCCGACCTTGCGGGCGGAGATGCGAGAAGAGCACTTAATGCCATTGAAATAGGCGTTACGACTACCGAAAGGTCCGAAGACGGAAAGATACATATTACGCTTGCGGTTGCGGAGGAATGCATACAGAAACGTGCGGTTTTGTTTGACAAAGACGGTGATAATCATTACGATACAATTTCCGCTTTCATCAAGAGTATGAGAGGATCCGATCCGGATGCGGTGGCATATTATCTTTCAAAGATGATGTATGCGGGCGAATCCGTTACGTTTATCGCAAGGCGAATGATGATATGTGCCTCGGAAGATGTCGGAAACGCAGACCCGAATGCACTTGTTGTGGCAACGGCAGCTGCACAGGCCGTGGAAAGAGTCGGTTATCCCGAATCGCAATTAATACTGATGCAGGCCGCATTGTATATTGCAACCGCACCCAAATCCAACGCCTGTACCATAGCGCTGGAGAAAGCGACTGAGGCAGTCAAGGAAAAAGGAAATCTTCCGATTCCTACGCATCTTCAGGATGCACATTATAAAAGTGCAGCCAAGCTGGGACACGGAATCGGATATAAATATTCTCACAATTACAAAAACCACTATGTTAAGCAACAGTATCTTCCTTACGAACTCAATGACACAGAGTTTTATCATCCTACAGACATAGGATATGAGCAGAAGATTATTGAACATATGAAGAAGATTAAGGAAGAAGCCGAGGAATAAATCGGCTTTGGTAACAATTTTTTCGGAATGGAGTTCTGATGGACAAAAAGAAAAGAGTAATAATTATTTCTCTCGATGCGGTCGGAAAGCGTGATATGGAATTTATGAAAACGCTGCCGAATTTTTCCGCGATAATCGAAAACGGTGCATTTTGTGATAACGTCTACAGCGTTTATCCGTCGCTTACGTATCCTGCACATTCTTCCATAGTAACCGGTAAGATGCCCAATAATCACAGGATAACAGCCAACACCAAGCTTCAGCCTTCAAGAAATAAACCGGATTGGCTTTACAAGAGAAAGTACATAAACGGTACGACAATTGTTGATGAAGCAGGTAAGGCGGGATACAAAATTGCTTCTTTCTTGTGGCCGGTAATGGGCGGCGCAGATATAGATTGGAATATTCCGGAAATATTGATTACAAGAAAGTGGCAGACTCAGATTACGGCATGCATTGCCAACGGTTCACCTTTATTTCTGATGGATGTAAACAAACGCTTCGGAAGTATAAGGCACGGCGTTTTGCAGCCTGATCTGGACGACTTTTTAATGGCATGTGTGGAATATACAATTGATAAGTACGACCCGGATATGATGCTTATTCATCTTACGGATGTCGATACGAACAGACATGATTTCGGAACTGAAGGACCTGAAATAGAAAAGGCATTGAGACGACATGATGAGCGTATCGGAAAGATAAAAGAGTGGCTTTCCAAGAAAAGACCTTTGGATGACACCTTGTTTATCGTGTTGGGAGATCATTGTCAGGTAGATATGCATACCATTGTATATCTCAACACATTATTTAAAGAAAAGAACCTGCTTACGGTTTCGGGTGATAAAGTTACGGATTACAAGGTAATTGCCAAGTCGTGCGACGGCTCGACATACCTTTATCTTAATCCCAAATACAAAGATGACGAAAATGTCATTGAACAGGTAATGGATGCGGTTAATTCGTTGAAAGCGGATGAACGGCTCGGAATAGAGGAAATATACTCGTCGGAAGAGGCTGCGGCGATGGGCGCGGACGGAAATTGCCTTGCAATGATTGAAGGAAAGCCGGGTTACTATTTCCTTAACAACACCGATATTCTGACTGAATCGGTCAAAGATACAAAGAATCATAAAATGCTTGCCACACACGGATGCCTTCCCTCCAAGGAAGGAAATATTACATTTTTCGCCATGGAAGGTCCGGGTGTTAAGAAACAATCGCGAATCGGGGAAATGCATTTATGGGATGAGGGTCCCACAATCGCCAAACTCATGGGCCTTTCACTTCCCGATGCCGATGGAAGGATAATAGAAGAATTTATGGAATAAATAAACACGCGACCGTTTGGCCGCGTGTTTTTAAAACAGTGTATCAACAATAAATTTGTAAACTTCCTCGCTTTTGCTTTCCCACTTGTCGCAAATCGATTCGGCAAGCTCTTTGGCGGGAACCGAAAGCTTTAAGTTGATAAGCTCGACATCCTTCTCTTTGACGACGAGTGAGGCTTCGTATTCGCCGTTCGTGGACTCATAATAATCGGAGAAAACGGAAAGCTCGTTTCTTAATTCAAACTCGTTTTCGGTAAAATATTTGTCGATTTCTTCCTTAATAACGGAACTGATGCGATTATGAAAAAAGTCGATTGTTTCATGCCCGAGGGAAGTCAGTTCAAGGTGTGTCCTGTTACGGATGGACTTGGCAACAATCATGTCCGCATCAATAAGCTCGCTTATGGCCTGCTGCAGCGTCAGAAAATTGGTGTATTCCATTTCCAATATGAAATCACATACCTGAGCCTTGGTTAACGGGAAAGAAACACGGTTCAGCATATACAGCACTATTAATTTATATAAAGTCAAAGGGTCCTGATTCATTTTGAATCCTCCGGTATATTGATTATTCGGCGATAAATAGTAAAAGAATGTCTTTACAAAAGAAAAAAGTACCTATATAATCTTAAACATAAATTTGATTTTATTCAAGTAATGACTATTCAATTCTTTATTCAATCAAGGAAGAAACATCAGGATTTTCCAATTTTTCCCTAATGATAGTTTTTAATGCATTTATCGGAGGACAATTAATGCGAGAAAAGTATGAATCACTGGCACTCAAAGATTTAAAAGAAATAGCAAAAATACGTGGAATTAAAGGAATTTCCACGATGAACAAAGCTGACATTGTTAATGCCATGCTAAAGCTTGATGAAATAGAGAGCCAAAAATCCACGGAAGCTGCAAAGCCTTCGGAAGTAAAAGAAGAAAAAGAACCCCAAAAGGTTAAGGAAGCCAAAGAAACCCAAAAGGCTAAAGAAGATAAAGAGGACCGGGAAAAAGAGCCTAAAACGATTAAAGTGGTTAAGAGCAGAAAAGAACCCAAGAAGCCTTCGGAGGAAGCTTCGGAAACACCTTCTGAGGAGACGGCTGAAAAACCTTCGGAAGAAGCTTCAAAGAAGCCTTCCGAAAAGTCTGATGATAAGTCTGAAGACAAGGCCGAAGATAAGGCCGAAGATAAGTCTGCGCCTGCAAGCCAGCCCAAAGATGAGAAAACCTTGGACAGTGGAATCAGAGCTTACGGTATTCTTGAAGTTATGCCGGAAGGTTACGGATTTATCCGCTGTGAGAATTTCCTTCCCGGAGATAACGATGTTTATGTTGCTCCCAGCCAGATAAGAAAATTCAATTTAAAGACCGGAGATATCATCGACGGTAATACACGTATCAAGACGATGAACGAAAAGTTCTCCGCTCTTTTATATTTAAGAAGCGTTAACGGATATGATCCGATGTCAATTCCTTCCAGATGCAATTTCGAAGATATGACACCGATCTTTCCCAATGACAGAATTAAACTTGAAACACCCAAGGCAAGTGTTGCAATGCGTGTTATGGATCTTTTAAGCCCCGTCGGAAGAGGACAAAGAGGTATGATTGTTTCTCCTCCCAAGGCAGGTAAAACTACTCTTTTAAAGGAAGTTGCAAAATCGGTTAAGATGAATCATCCCGATATTCACATGATTATTCTTCTTATTGACGAACGTCCCGAGGAAGTAACCGACATTAAGGAAGCAATCGAAGGACCGAACGTTGAAGTTATTTATTCAACATTTGACGAACTTCCCGAACATCATAAGAGAGTATCGGAAATGGTTATCGAGCGTGCAAAGCGACTTGTTGAGCATCATAAGGATGTAATGATTTTGCTGGATTCCATAACAAGACTTACACGTGCTTACAACCTTACCGTTCCGCCGAGCGGACGTACTCTTTCGGGTGGTCTCGATCCTGCGGCATTACATATGCCCAAGAAGTTCTTCGGAGCAGCCCGTAACATGCGTGAGGGCGGAAGCCTTACTATTCTTGCTACGGCACTGGTTGATACAGGCAGTAAGATGGACGATGTTGTATACGAAGAATTCAAGGGAACCGGTAACATGGAAATGGTGCTTGACCGTAAGCTTTCCGAAAAGCGTATTTTCCCCGCAATCGATATTCCCAAGTCCGGTACTCGACGCGACGATTTGCTGCTTAATAAGGAAGAAATCGATGCGGTTAATTCCTTAAGGAAAGGTATCAACGGCCTTAAGCCCGATGAATGTGTCGACAGAATACTTGATATGTTCTCGAAAACACGCTCAAATGCGGACTTTATTCACATGACCAACAAGATTCACATTTTCTGATAAAAATTGTCTTGCATAAGAAAATAGTCTATGCTATGATAAATGAGCTGTTCGTATGAGACCGGCAGCAGAGGATGAGAACAATAATAACTAAATGATAATATAGAAGAGGTGAAATCATGAGAGAAGGAATCCATCCTGAGTACTATCAGGCAACTGTAACATGTAACTGTGGTAACACATTCGTAGTTGGTTCTACCAAGAAGGAAATTCACGTTGAAGTTTGTTCAAAGTGCCATTCATTCTATACAGGTCAGGTAAAGACCGCTAGAGCAGACGGACGTATTGATAAGTTCAACAAGAAGTACGGTGTAGTTAGCAAATAATCAGTCACTTAAAGGTTGAAACGTTTCGTTTCAACCTTTTTTAGTATCTATTTATTACTTACGAGGTCTATTATGGGCAAGAAAAAGGTACGTGCACGCTATTCGGGAATAGGCGGACAGGCTGTTCTTGAAGGCATTATGATGAAAAACAAAGATAAATACGCTGTAGCTGTCAGAAAACCCGACGGAGAAATCGAAGTCGATATTGATGAATATGCAGGCGTTTTAAAGGATCATTTCATTAAGAAGCTTCCTTTTGCAAGAGGTATTTTAAACTTTATCGAATCGCTCGTTTTGGGTATAAAGACTTTGAACTATTCGGCTTCTTTTTACGAAGACGAGGAAGCAAGCCAGACAGGATTTGACAAGGCAATGAACAAAGTTTTCAGAGGCAAGGCCGAGAAGGTTATGACCGGATTTGTTACATTTATTGCCGCACTTATTGCAATCGGTCTTTTTATTGTGCTTCCGTTCTTCCTTACAGGCGTGTTTACCAAGGATGTGCGCAACGATACACTTACCAATTTGATCGAAGGCCTTATTCGTATAGCTGTTTTTGTGCTTTATGTTGTCCTGATTTCCATCAGTAAAGACATAAAGCGTGTATATAGGTACCATGGCGCCGAGCACAAATGCATTAACTGCATCGAGCACGGTCATCCGCTTACTGTCGAAAACGTTATGCAAAGCTCGCGCTTCCACAGAAGATGCGGTACAAGCTTTTTGGTACTTGTTGTTGTAATCAGTATTGTTTTGTTTTTCTTTATCCGTGTTGACAACAGACTTTTGCGTCTTGTGTTCAGATTGCTTCTGGTTCCCGTTATTGCGGGTATCGCTTATGAAATTTTAAGACTTGCGGGACGCTCGAGCAGTCTTCTTGTTAAAATTGTATCGGCGCCGGGCCTTTGGCTCCAGCGTATTACCACAAGCGAGCCTGACGAGGGAATGGTAGAGGTTGCCATTGCCGCTGTTGAAGCTGTTTTTGACTGGAAAGATTTTTTGAAGGAAAAGTTTGAAGTACAGGAAAATCCTTCGGATGAACAGAAATGAATTACGGTGAAGCATATGAGTTCGGAGCCGGTAAACTTAAGGCTTCCGATATTGATGAATATAAAATCGACGCCAGGCTGCTGCTTGAATTTGTGTGTAAGACAGATGCTTCGGCGTTGTTGTCACATCCCGAAAGGGAGGTGACGAGCGATGAATTTGATGAATACTGCAGGCTTATCGCTGAACGTAAAAGCCACATTCCGCTTCAGCATCTTCTCGGGACGACCTGGTTTATGGGCCTTGAATTTTTTGTTTCGAAGGATGTTTTGATTCCCAGGCAGGATACGGAATGCCTTGTGGAGGAGGTTATGAAAAATCTCCACGACGGAATGAGAATTCTTGATATGTGTACCGGAAGCGGCTGCATATTGTTGAGCCTTTTACATTACAGTAACGGTTGCACGGGAGTAGGTGCGGACGTAAGCAATGCTGCCCTTGGCGTGGCATTAAAAAATGCCTCAAAGCTTTCCGAAGAAGGATTGATAGAAAAAACCGCTGTTGAGTTTACGCAAAGTGATTTGTTTGAAAATATCACAGGTACTTTTGATGTGTTGGTTTCAAATCCTCCGTATATTGAAACGGCAGAGATAGACAAGCTTATGCCGGAGGTTAAGGAACATGAGCCGTTTATAGCTTTGGACGGCAAGGAAGACGGTTTATTTTTCTATAGAAAGATTGCTGCGGATGCCATGAAGTATCTTAAATCAGGCGGCAGTATTTTTTTGGAAATCGGTAACACACAGGCTGCGGATGTGAAGGATATTCTTTCCAAGGCCGGTTATAAAAATATTAATGTTTACAGGGATTTATGCGGAAATGACCGCGTAGTGAGCGCAGAACGCTCAGTTTTACAAGGATAGAAATTATGTTTGACAAGTTAGAAGATTTACTTATTCGTTTTGAAGAACTTTTGGGTGAACTTTCATCACCCGGAGTAACGGACAATCAGACAAGATTCAGACAGCTTATGAAAGAGCAAAGTGATTTGACTCCGATTGTCGAAGCATACAAGCAGTACAAGAAGAGCAAGCAGGACATTGAAGACAGCCTTGCAATGCTCGAAGAAGAGTCTGACGATGATATGCGCGAACTTTTAAAGGAAGAACTTTCCAACGCAAAGTCCGAAGTGGAAAGACTTGAGCAGGAGCTTAAAGTATTGCTTCTTCCCAAAGACCCCAATGATGACAAGAACGTTATCGTCGAAATTCGTGCAGGCGCAGGCGGTGATGAAGCTGCTTTGTTTGCTGCTGAAATTTACCGCATGTATGTTCATTATGCCGAGAAAAAGCATTGGAAGATTGAACTTATGAACGTCGATGAAATCGGAATCGGCGGCATGAAGGACGTTAACTTCATGATTAACGGTAACGGTGCGTACTCAAAGCTTAAGTATGAATCAGGGGTACACTGCGTACAGCGTGTTCCCGAGACCGAATCGGGCGGGCGTATCCACACTTCAACCGCAACGGTTGCAGTTATGCCTGAAGTAGAAGACGTTGACGTGGTTATTGATGAAAAGGATATCAGAATCGATGTTATGAGAGCTTCCGGAAACGGTGGCCAGTGTGTCAACACAACCGACTCTGCAGTACGATTGACCCACTATCCTTCGGGTATTGTCGTATATTCGCAGACAGAGAAGTCACAGCTTCAGAACCGTGACAAGGCGTTTGCCCTTCTTCGCGCAAAACTGTATGACCTTGAACTTCAGAAACAGCATGATGAAGAAGCGGAGCTCAGGCGTTCACAGATTGGAACGGGTGACCGCTCCGAGAAGATCAGAACTTATAATTTTCCCCAGACGCGTGTGACCGACCATCGTATCGGACTTACTTCACACAATCTTGGCGGAGTTCTTGACGGGGATCTGGATGAGATTATTGACAGACTTATTGCGGCAGACCAGGCAGCAAAGCTTGCCAAGATGCAGAACAGGGATTAACGACATATGAACGAAATCTTTTTTGACGTTTTGATTGATGCGGTAATAGATGTAGCGAAACTGCTTCCTTTTTTGTTTCTCACATACCTTGGCATGGAATATCTTGAACACAGGATGAGCATGAAAGCGCTTCTTAAGGTTCAGAAGGCAGGAAAGTTCGGACCGCTTATCGGAGGCGCACTCGGCGCTGTTCCGCAGTGCGGTTTTTCGGCTGCGGCTTCCGGATTATATGCCGGCAAAGTCATTTCTTTGGGAACGCTTCTTGCCATTTATCTTTCAACTTCTGATGAGATGCTTCCGATTCTGATTTCAGAGAAAGCTCCTGCCGGGTTTATCGTCATTGTACTTGTATCAAAGATTGCGATTGGAATTTTCTGGGGAATCGTTACGGACTTTTTACTTTTTAAAAATGAAAATGCCCACGAACACATCACAATTCATTCAATGTGCGAACAGGAACACTGTAATTGTGAAAAGGGCATATGGGGATCTGCACTGAAGCATTCGCTTCAGATTGCCGGATTTATTTTTCTGATTACTCTTGTACTGAATTTTGTGCTGGAATTTGTCGGAGAGGAAGCCATTACAGGACTTATATTTAACCACAGGGTGTTTGGCCCGCTTCTTTCGAGTCTTGTCGGACTTATTCCCAACTGTGCCGCTTCCGTGGTAATTACGCAACTCTATCTTGAGGGCGGAATGGGAATCGGAGCATTGTTTGCAGGACTTCTTACCGGCGCAGGAGTCGGCTGGCTTGTGCTCGCAAGGGCATCCCACTCAGTTAAGAAAACCCTTAAGGTTATCGGCCTTCTTTATGTATTCGGGGCCGTAAGCGGAATGATTATCGGCCTGTTTTTTTAGAAATGCGGGAATTAAAAAGGGTAACCGGTTATTATGGCCGGCTACCCTTTCTTTTCGCTTTTTGCAGGAAGACTTAAAAGAATTATCGAAACGAAGATGAGAACTATTCCGATTATTTTTAGTACCGTGACACTTTCTTTGAAAAGAAGAATCCCCAAAAGGCATCCAACTAACGGTTCCACGGTAACAAGAACGGCTGCTTTGCCCGCTTCCATCTTTGAGAGCCCGTAAGTGTAGGCAATGTAAGGAATGACGGTGTTTACGATGGCAAGACCCAATATGTACGGGAAAGATTCCATGTTTACCGATTCAATGCATGCGGACGGCCCGGTTATTATCACAAGGGCGATTCCTGCCAAAAGAAGAGTGTAAAAAGTTATGGTAAGCGATGAGTATTTACCGGTAGCGAACGTACCGAAGATTGAGTACAGTGCATATCCGAAGCCTGCGCCAAGCCCGATTAAAAGAGCCTTCATAAGAAGCGGGGACGAGGTTCCGATAAGCCCCGCAACAAGTGTACAACCGCACAGAGTCAGACATAAGCACAGAAGCTTTCTTGCGGTAAGCTTTTCCTTAAAGAACAGTGCGCTCATAAGCATTACAAAAACAGGTGACGTGTAAAGAAGTACAACCGCAACGGCGGCTCCGCAGTTTACAATCGTCGTGAAGTAACAGCAGGAAAAGAAGGTAAGGCTTAAGATTCCTGTTCCGATAAACATCCAGATGTCTTTTAATTGTATTTTAAGAAGCGACCTGTCTTTTATGAGAAGAAAAAGAAACATGAACAGTGCCGCAAACACGGTGCGCATTGCACATATCTGCATGGACGTATAGCCCATTGCACTCATGGGTTTAATAAAAAGACTTATAAGTCCCCAGCTTGCACCTGCGAGTATTACCGCAAGCGGTCCTTTGACATTTTTCATATTATCCTGTCATCCTTTGACAATTCAGTAGCCTGTAAGATACTTTTGGAACTTACAGGCTACATTATATTAGCATATTTCTGCGATAAGTGAAACGGATGCCAAAGAAGGGTTGAGATCTTCTGATTCGTGCATATCAAGAATGGGCTCTGAATCTTGTATGGCAGATATACTTTCTGCCCCACGGATATAAATCGACCGGTTTTTAAAAATCTATTCCGGAAACATTCACGGGAGTAAGCAGTTTTTGCTCATTCCACATATCCTCATAAAATTATCAGAAAATTAACAAAACTTCAGCACCCTTTTTTGACAAATGCAATAAAATCGTCAAGCTCCGCATGCAAGTTAACATAATTCTGTCCTTTAAAGCACTCTCCGGCAGATGTTCTAACCCATTCACCTTCAGGATCATGAAGGCGGCGGTCTGTTAAAAGAATCTTTATCGGGAATAAAGGAGATATGCTTTGAATGTGAATATAATAACAATAGTTATTTTATAGAAAGTTTAGAACGCTTATGGATTGCAAACCCAGACAATGCAGGAAACAATGTCAGTTCGAACAGGGTGAAATCTTTCTGAATGCTTCGATTTCCCTGTCGGTTTCCTCGCGTACAAGCTGACGGAACTTTACCAGGTAATCGGAAAATGCAACCTTATCATCGCCGTATGTACGGTTAAGAGTAAATTCCGTATCAATCCATGTTGCCAGATCGGATTCATTGTGGGAGATGACAGCCTCGAGATTGTCCATTGCTTTATATATTCTGGCTTCAAGAGTTTCACGGGCATCCATCTCGGCATATAACGCGGTCATTTCGGATTTATACGGCTCAGGAAGCTTCTGTACCCAGTTGTTCAGCAAATCTGCCTCTGTGGTTTCGTTTGCCTCTGTTTTGTAAAATGAAGGGATATCCCCGGTAAACACTTCTCCTATGTCATGAATGAGGCACATGCGGATCACCTTGTCCATATCGGCTTCGGGAAATTCATCCCGGATAAAGAACGCCATCATCGTCATGCGCCATGAGTGTTCGGCAACGCTTTCATGACGGCCGTCCGGAGTGTAACAGTGACGTGTTGTATCTTTGAGCCTGTTAATTGTGTGGAGAGTTTCCAGATACTTTTCCTGATTCATTTTAAACCTCCTTTACCTCATATACCGTGAGTATATCATTTTCGACCGTAAAATGTATATCGTAATCGGAAAAAGCCACACCGTATTTTCTGGAAGGGTCGTTTTGATAGTGGGGACGGGGATCTTCCTTAAGTATACCGATTGCGGCAGCTCTTTTATCCGCGGGAAGTATTGAAAGAAGCTCGTCAGGGAAAATTACGTTAAGGTTTTCGGAAAGTTTTTCTCCGGCAAATCCGTTCGAAGCCGTAGGATGTGAGTCGGCATACGCAAGGTAAGGCTTGATATCAAGAATGGGTGTGTTGTCGCGCAGGTCGACTCCCGACACACAAAGAACCGGTCCGTCTTTTGTATACTCAACAGAATCAAGCTTAACAACCGATAGCCCGATCGGATTGGGACGGAAAGGTGACCGCGTTGCAAATACCCCCCGTGTTTCGTTTCCGCCAAGACGTGGCGGCCGTACAAGCGGACTTTTGCTGTCGCGGTTTACATCTTCAAACTCCCACAGAAGCCATAGATGTGAAAAGTCCTCAATCCCTTTGATGTAGTCGGGGTTTCTGTATTCTTTTTCAAAATAAATGCGGCCTATTGCCTCTGGCACCAGACCGCTTTGACGTGGAATACCGAATTTCTCAGGGAAATCAGTATGAATATGTGCTATTACCGATACATTTTCCATCAGTTTGTCCTTAGTTCGAATTTGTCGTCGGGCAGATGCTTCATGAGTATGCCCTTTAATATATCCGCCGTGACGGGCTTTGAAAGGTAATCATCAAATCCTGCCTGATAATAAACTTCGTCAGCACCTGAAATGGCATTGGCGGTAAGCATAACCGCAGGAACGGAAGGCTTCACAAGGTTGTGCTCTATCATGAAACGATATGTCTCGATACCGTCCATTTCCGGCATCATGTGGTCAAGAAATATCATATCATAAGTTTTCTTCTTAACAAGCTCAATTGCTTCTTTTCCGCTTAAAGCGGTATCTATGTTTATTTCGGAATCTTTAAGAAGTCCCCTGAAAATCGTAAGGTTCATTGAAACATCATCCACAACGAGAATGTGGGAGTCGGGCGCTTTGAAGTTCTCTATCATTATCTGGGTGATAGGCTTGGAAACCTTGGCGGATGTTTTGATTTCGCCCGCTTTAATGGCGTTCTCGCCTGTGTGGAACCTGACGGGTACTTCATTTTCACCGACTTTGGAGAAGAGAAGTATATCATCTATCATCGAGAGAAGTTCAGTGCCGGATTCACGCACGTTTTCTGAATAACGCGTGATATCTTTATTCGGACTTTCTTCAAGAATCATCTGGTTGAAGCCGAGCATGGAATTCAACGGAGTTCGGATCTCGTGGCTTATATTGGCAAGAAAAGCATTCTTGGCCTGTTCCCTCGCTAACGAGGCTTCAGTTGCGTTTTCGGAAGCCTGCCTGAAGATGAAGATAAAATAGCAGCAGAAGGCAAGGAATACGATCGTTTCGACTCCATACGTGATTTCAGCCCAGACAGGTACATATTCAAGCCGGTAGGCCGGAACTTCGATTATGCCGCTTAAATTAAGTGCTGCAAACAGGGCACTTATGCCGGTTGTCGACGCAATCCACTTTTTGGTGTTGTGCATGACTCCTTCTACAACGGGCGCAAAGAAATACAGAACGGAAAGCCTGTAACTTCCCATGAAATATCCGAGTACCCCGTAAAGGATACAGTAAATCAGTGAACCTGTGAATACATACGTAAAAGAGTCCGGGAAATCGGTATTAATCCGTGAAAGACCGATTTTATGCCAGACATACATAAGTATCATAAAGGAGAAATCGATGGTCATCGGAGTGATTCCGTACCAGAAGAGGGAGCCTCTGACGTCATCGGAAAACTGCGGATAAACAACTGTTGAAAACAAAAAACCATAGAACAGGGTATTCACAAAAAAGACCATAACAGTTATGTAAACCATCTCTATCGGGATGATTCTCATGTCTATTTTCCGTTCTTTAATTTTTACTATGATACGGTTCAGAACACCCTTGGACCTTATGGTTTCTTTTTTCAAGATACTGCTCCTTTCTATAGTCTGTTGTATTATACCATTTTGAAATTAATATGCAGGAAAATCAGTATGGAAACAAAAAACCCCGGTGCAGATGCATCGGGGCTTTGGTAAATGCTTACTGAACGTTGGCGTTCTTTGTGAGATAGTCGATAACACAGTACTTGATTGAATATTGTCTGATATAAGGAAGACCGTAGTTTTCCGAAGCGGATTCGCCGCCAAGAGCTTCGAGTACGAAGTTGTAATCTTCGTCGGAAACAGTAAGGTTGTGAGACTTGAAATATGCTTCGTAGGTGAGGTCTTCAACAGCCTGCTTCTTGGAAAAATCTCTCAGATAATCATCATATTCTTCGGCGGTCTTTCCTGAGTAATCCTCAAATGTGGGATAAGGATTGTAACCGTAGTAGTAGGTGTACATCTGTGAGTAGTAATTGTAAGTCTGCTCATCGGCAAATTTTGTGGTTGACTGAATGTTCTTTACATATGCCGAAGGAACAGACTTTGCGGAAGCGTTCTCGGAAATGTAATTTGTAATATAAGTGGTAACATTGTTTTCGTAACCGGAGTTTCTGTAGTATTCATAAAGTTCGTCTACAGTGGTGGCAAAACCGCTGCAGGTCTCGGCAACAAATTCGTCGGTAAGCTCGGGTCTTACTTTCATGGAATTGATTACACATTCAAATACTGCTTCTTTGCCGGAAAGGTCAGGGTTGCTATCATAAGGATCGGGGAAGGTAACGTTAACGGTAACCGAATCGCCGGGGTGTGAACCGATGAGCTGTTCTTCAAAATCATCGATATAAGTACCGGAACCGATTGTGAGGGTTGCGCCGGCACCGTTTGTATTTCCACCGTCAAATGCAACACCGTCAATGTAACCTACATAGTCAAGGTTGATGGTCTTGTTCATTTCAACCGTAAGTGAAGGATCTGTTGAATCTTTCTGGTTGTTGGAAAGAAGGTTCTGAACCTGGTCTTCAACCTGGGAATCGGCATAAGTAACGTCCGCAAGCGGAATAACAAGTGAATCGAGACCGATATCGGCAACCTTATCGAGCTTTGCACCGGTGATGGTACCGTCTTCATTGAGGCAGGCACTGAAGGTGTTGGATGATTCGATAGTGTTTGCGGATGAGATGATGCCCATGATTATCGTTCCGATAACAACGGCAGCAATAATAATACCGATTACAATACCGAGTATGGAATCAAAACTCTTTTTGTTTTTATCTGATTGAGCCTCGGCCTTTCTTGCTTCACGCTTTGCTTTGCTTTTTGACATTTCTGAGCTTTCGGAACCGGTTGATTCCACAGCTTCAGCGTTTTCGTTTAATATTTCTTCGCTCATATCTGTATCCTCTCTGTGTGTCAAAAATGTTAATAAAATGACACAGCATGCTTTTAAAAGTATACGATTATTTCAATAATATGTAAATCCCCATTTCCTTTCCAAATTGTGAAAAAATGGTGAAAAAAGAAAACCATGATGCTATTATGGGATATAGGAAGATATGCTGGTATTTGCCGCAATTCAGGCGGCAGGGAGGATACGATTTATTTATGAAGAATCTTATGGAATTTCTTGACTCAAATCCAAGCGCTTTCCACGTAATAAAAAGTGTTTCCGATGCGCTTAATGAGCAGGCATACTGTGAATTGTCGGAGGGTGAGCAGTGGCGTCTTTCCAAATGCAGGAGGTGTTTTGTAAAAAGAAACGGTTCCAGCCTTATCGCATTTGCGATACCCGAAAAGCCGATTAAGGGGTTTCGTATTTTCAGTGCTCATTCCGATTCACCTTCTTTCAGGATAAAAGAAAATACCGAGATGGTATTTGATAATAATTATGTTCGACTGAATGTTGAAAAGTACGGCGGAATGATAATGAGTTCATGGTTCGACAGACCGCTTTCCGTTGCCGGCCGTGTAGTGGTACGTGAAAACGGCGGTCTTGTTGAAAAACTTGTAAATATTGACAGGGATCTGTGTGTAATCCCGAATGTGGCGCCCCACATTAAGCCTGAGGTTAATTCCGGAAATGCGTTAAGTGTTCAGAATGACCTTTTGCCTCTTTTCGGAGGGCCCGATTCCAAGGGAGGTTTCGACCTTCTTATAGCTGAAAGTGCGGGTGTAAATAAAGAAGATATTCTCGGACGGGATCTGTTTCTTTATTCAAGACAGAAGGCTTCGACTTTCGGATTGAAAAATGAATTCCTCATGGCGCCACGTCTTGATGACCAGGCATGTGTCTATGCGGGCCTTAAGGGCCTTCTGGAATCGGAAGCAGGTGAATATGTACGTGTCCTTGCCATATTTGACAATGAAGAAGTCGGAAGTTCCACCAAGCAGGGTGCCGATTCGACGTTTCTTTCTGATGTTCTTTTCCGTATTGCCGAGAGCCTTTCCTATTCGGGAACGGAATACAGGATTCTTTTGAACGACAGCTTCAACATTTCCGCCGATAATGCACACGGAGTGCATCCTGCACTTCCTTCAAAAGCCGATCCGACATCCAGACCGTTACTTAACAACGGAATAGTGCTTAAGTTCAGCGGCAACCAGAAATATGCAACTGATGCAATGAGTGCGGCGTTTGTAAGGAAGCTTGCCATTGACAACGGCCTGAACATACAGCCGTATTCGAATAATTCGGATGTTGCCGGTGGCTCGACGTTAGGAAACATTTCGACTGCCCATGTATCGGTAAAAACCGCGGATATAGGTCTTGCACAGCTTGCGATGCATTCGGCTGTCGAGACAATGGGGACAAGGGACTTCGATGACATGGTTAAACTTGCTACTGCTTTCTTTGAAGAATAATTGGAAAGATGGACAAATATCTTACTCAGGAATATGAAAATCCGGGCTATCCCGTGAGCGTAAATTTCATAGAGAACAAGAAGGAGAACGGCGCCCAGGGATATTGGGCTATCCGCCGGGATGATACGGAGGTAATAATCGTAAATAACGGTGAAGTAAACCTTTCGTGGAAGAACGGTGTATACAAAATCCATGCGGGGCAGGGAGTTTTGATTGAATCGGGGACAAGGGTGAGAATCACCACTTCCCAGAAGGAGGATACCGCTTTCTACAGCGTAGTCTTTGCTCCGAGGTTTGTCATGGACAAAGAACTCGATGATTCAATCCGCTTAAGGTATTCCCTGCCGTTTGAGGCAGATAACAAGTACTCGGTTATTCTCCTTGACGAGTCGAATCTTTCCGATGAGGCCGCGATAGATAAAATCAATAACATCATTGCGGTAAACCTGACCAAAAAGCGTGGGTATGAGCTCCTGACAAAAGGATATCTGAGCATGCTCATGGCCCAGATACTTGAGTATTGTGCAGGTGAAAACGTAAGTTTCAGCGGAAGAAACGTGCCTTCACAGGATGAACTCCGGGTAAGAAGTGCCATTAATTTTATGCAGGAAAACTATGCCGACATTATTACGCTGGAAGATATTGCAGATCGTATCCATGTAAGCCGCAACGAGTGCTGCCGGTGTTTTAAGCGCGTGACAATGACCACACCGGTGGAATTTTTGATAAGACTGAGGGTTTTTGAAGCCGCGAAGGTTATTTACAAAAATCCTTTGAGCGTTGAC
>JAZUJT010000052.1:0-98612 GCA_045642905.1 Lachnospiraceae bacterium
TAATCATTAAGAATGATTCTCCCTGAATTTTGCAAATGCATCTTCAGCATTCTGTGTTCTACCGGATAAATAATCATCATAACCTCGGCGAAGTTTTGCATGAAGCTGTGCGTCTGTCATCTGTGATGCATCTATATCTTCCGGTGGCTTCGGTACTGTTACAGAAAAAGGAATACCGCCTACCAGTACAACTTGATGAAGAAACATATCAATAGCAGTAGACATAGGAATACCAAGTCTTGTTAATATTTTTTCCGCGTTTAATTTCAATGTTGGATTTACTCTTAAATTAAGTGTTGCTGATTTTTCCATATTTTTCGCCTCCAATCACCATAATTGTAACGACATTGTCGTTACTTGTCAATTCTGATGCAAAAAGGTCGTGAAAAGGCGTAACGTAATCTATAATGTCTCTGAAATCCACGTAAGATACGTATATACAAGGAGCAATATTATTCCTGATGTTATGCTTAAAAATGTGACTACCTCTTTTATCGATGGTTTATACAAGTTATCGAACCATTTGGATTTGGCGCATGCCTTTATCTCATTTATATCCTCGGAAGTTTGTGATGTTTCATCAACAGGCAGGATATTTTGAGGCTCCCCGGGTAAAGCACTTTCCGTTTTACTGTAGGTGAGCTTTTCGTATAGGGTTTTATAACTTTTAACACCGCTTTCGGCCATATCATATATCTCAAACAAACTCTCTATAAGCTCCGGTTCCCCTACATCGATTTTCTCCATGAAAGCCTGGAGCAGCAACACCTGACAGCTTTCATCGCCGTCATCTTCGGGAAGAAACGGAACACAGATAAATTCATAGGAATCATCGATCCGGTTTTTAAAGACGAGCCCGGGGACACTGATAATCAATTCTTCTTCACAGAAGTGTATCCTGAGATTCTCGGAAAGAAGCATAAGTCCCGAAAGGACTCCCTTAATGATTTCTTCCGTGACTATATGAACCTTAAGATAATCATCAAGCGATTCTTTATCGGTTATATCGTAGTAAAGAAGATACTCACCGTTTATGTTTCTGACATCCATCGGAATAAGGCTTTTTATACGGTTTTCCTTAAGCATCTTAAAACGATAATCATCAAATGTTTTGTTATCATCAACCTTCATAACAATGTATGTATGATTCAATTCTTTTTTTATCTCGTAAGCAATCATTATGCGGACTCCTTTCGTTACTTATCATTTATCATCCAAAGGAAAATACGCCATTCGCATGACGCTGTGCGCTTTGGTAATACTTTCGCTCTTTTCGTCACTTAGTTTCCCGTCAAACAGTTTGAACCAGATACCCGTAAAGAAGCCTATGGGTACTTGAAAATCTATGGATGAGTTGACGGAAATCTTTGTTCTCTTTTTTGAATATTTAACCTTCAATTCACCGCAGGATATGTATGGGGAAGACTCCGACAATGTTTTCATGACTTTATTAAGTTCCTTTTCCACGTCTTTGCCATCCATATACGCCTCCCTTGCCTTTACGGAAAGGTACTGTGTATCCTGAGACAGAAGTGCCCTGTCATATTCAAAAATGCATACATATATCAGGATGAAAAGCATCGCAATCAAAAACGGAATCAGAATGGATGCTTCCACCGTAAAAAATGCCTCTGCTGTTTTTAATGACTTCTTGGCGGTTTTCATATCGTAATCACCCCCGTAAGAATCGTAGCCAATCCGATGAACGGAACGAATGGCATCCTTGTGTGAAGTTCGGCCCTTTTCCCCGCCAACATGATAAGCGAGAATATTGCAGCAAGAAGAAACGCCGTGAACAGGGAAGACAGTGCATACTCAAACCCAACAACACAACCCACGAACATACAGACAATCGCATCGCCTTTACCGATACCTTCAGAGTATACAAATGACACTGCAAAAAGAGCCGCCCCCACAACAGGATTCATAAGCAGACATATTAAATTTTCATGTACAAACAATATATTGACAGCCTCGGCAAATAAAGCTGCCATGAAGATCAATACCGGATGAATCTCCTTCTTGCGTATATCGAAAATTGCCTCCGGTAACAGTAATGTTATTAAAAAAATCCATTGCCACAAAGAATAATTCATTCTCACTCCTTTAGGGACAACACTTACATTTTCTCCGATTTCCCACCTCGGAAAGCTTTATAACCAGCACATCCTTACTCAATGCGCTGCAGGAAATACTGTTGTGATACCGATTCCCGTAAGGAGTAACATATACACTCCCTAAAGACTCCTTCTTCCCGCATATTTCGCATGCCGTATATACGCCGCCGCTTTCGTTTCGAAGAATCATAAGCTCGGCTTCAGGCACTTTTGTAATCGTCCTTTTCAAAATTCGACACTCAAGCGATGTATGATATACCGTGCCGGATTTCGTGATATACACATACGTATCCTTATCCTCGGACGATGCTTCCACGAAAAACCCTGTGTAAGCCTTGGAGAAGAAATGATTGCACAATATAAATCCCTTAAATCCGGGAAAAGAAATGTATGGTTTCAGATAATACGTTATTGTTAAATCAATGCTGTCGGTTAGCGATATATCGCTTAATACAGCATTCAGCCCTTCCGTCCGTTTCGAAACGGAAAGCTTCTTCAATCGCCCGACGACATAAAGCTTATCAAACACCAACGAACCGATTTCATCCTCTATGTCACCATTGTCTTCGTAAGCAGGACTGAACACATAGGAATAGGCAACCATCTCGTTGCCGATGTTGCAAAGTTCACCCTGTATTTGCGTATGCACGTAGAACATCTCAAAAAGGTAGAAGACGGACATGAAGAAAAACAGAACAAGCGGAAACAATAGCGTCATTTCCAGAGTAGCAGACGCTGTTTTCAACTTATCGAGGAACCGGGAAGATGACCTTACCCGCATGCAACACCTAAAGTTTTCATGCTCTTCATGTTTTTCATTATTGACTGCCGGGAACAGTGATTTTATCTGACATTTTAGATTCATTAACTCCAAAGAATTAAAATCCGAATAAGGACATCTTCCCGATTCCTCGATTATTTGGTCGTTACTCCTTTTTGTCTTGTCGCACAATACTTAAAACCTTTCTTTGATTTAATCGTTACGGACACTGCCATGTTGTCAAAGCAATTATCCAGTCTGAAATACTCATACCCCGAAACCGCTCGAATATCAGCCTCAATCACATTTTCAAATCGCTTCATGAGAACTTCCTTGTCGGATGTAAAAAGAAAAATCCTCAAATAATCCCTGTAGCCAAGGCCTTCCTCATCGCCATCGCCTGCCCCTCCGGAAAATATACCTAAAAGGCCGGTCCTCCATTCGTCATGAGATTTCATAAAGCTTACTTTCTTACCCGACATCAGAATGCGCATATCGCTCTCGGCTTCAAGATATGACCATCCCGCCACTATTACCGCTTCCAATAACGGTGCCGCCTCAGGCGCTCCCAGAAGTGACATTACTCCTTCCGATACCGCTTTTATTACTTCCATTCTCTCGGAATCCGATAAAAGCGAAAGGATGTCTGCCGCCAGCCGAATATACATGATTCTTTTAGATACGATTTCAAGATTCTGAATGTCCGATTGTCGACCTGCGATAAGATACTCGGTCTGATAGGCAGGTGAAACATTCTCGTTCTCATTAAGATAAGAGCTTAATGTTTCAAACAAATATTCCGTAAAGATACATTTATCGATAGCCGATACTTCGTAATCCGTTTTCAGGTTTCCCGTATTTAAGCTTCTGTTTCCCGCAAGATTGGAATCGTTTATCGTTTTCTTTGATACGGATTCGGGCTCCGGTAATATTTTCCTAAGAATACTGAAGTAAGAAAGACTTCCCTCAAAAGAGTCGGGTACGTCGTAAGAAACGGATTGAACCCATCCGCTGTAATCCGTAAGATCGTAGTCAGTTTCAAGAGCTGCTTCGGCGCTTGAAGCCGAAGATATATAATCATCGGGACTTATTAAATATCCTTCCGCCTCTGAAGCAAAAGATATTAAGTCCGATATATACCCTTCCCCATACTTATAACGCATAAGAAGAACCGCCTGTTCCAAAAGCGCCCTTCCCCCGTCATCGGTCGCCATTCTCACACCATCGATTTCGCACTTTGACACGCTTAATCCGCATAAATCTTTGCCGCCTAAAACAGACGGGAAGCTTTCGTCAAAATTATTCGTAAGACATTCTTTCAAATGTTTCTTTGAAAGATTCAGAGAGCTTTCCTGTGTAGTATACGCACTATCCACAAATATCAGTCCGTACCTGTTCCAAAGCTCCCTGTTGTACTCGCCGAACTCGGAAATCATCGCCGTGTCAACGGCACTTTGTGCCTTGCTGTAGCCACCCCATTTGCATATGCCGAATATCATTACATTGAACAGCAAGACTATAAGTGCCATCGATGCGGCGAAGAAAACGGTAATATAACCCCTTCTCAAAAACTATCCGTTCTGTCGGTTATTTTTTCAAAAAGATTGTTCACGATTTCCGTTATCTGCTTCTTGAAAATAATAACCAGCGCGACCAGAACAACAATGATTAATATTACTTCTACGGTCCCCATACCGTCTTCTTCTGTCATAAGTTCTTTAAAACCTTTACCCATAAAACATACCTCCTGTTTTACATATTCATAAACGCAGGTACCATAATCAAAAGCATAACTACCGCAAGAAGCATTATCATCGGAACAAGTAAAAGAGTTCCTGCCTCTTCGCCTTTCTTTACGGCACGCTGTTTCTTTATTTCAAACGCCTTTCCCGATTCCTCATATAGAAGCTTCGAAAGATTAGTGCTGCCCTTTTTTATGTTCTGCGACAAAAGAGCCGTAAACCTGACTATATGCTCCTCTCCGATTCTCTCGCCAAAGCGTTCGTAAGCTATTGCCTCACTGACACCGGTGTTTATCTCACGATCCGTAAGTTCCATTTCCCTGTATATCGGGTTTATCTCCTTATGCTCCGACAAAGCCTTCTTCACTATTCTTGACCAGGCATTTCGAACCGTCATTCCCGCGCACAGGTACATAACAAGCTTCATGATTACTACCGGATATTCCTTCGTAATGGATTCGATACGCTTTCTTTCCCTGCTTTTTTCATCCTTGACCGAAGCTGCAATTACAAGTAAAGCCATTAGTACCGCTCCGGGAATAATCCATCTTCTTGACTTATCTTCGGATTCTTTGTATTGAACCCTTTTCCCTCCGATTTCTATGGGAAGGTCAAAGTATTCGTCATTTTGGCTCATCTTTTCCGCATCCGAAAGAAGATTTTCCACCGCTTCCCTGATGTATCTTCTCCTTATTTCCTCGGAAGGCTCCAACACAAACTCAATCATTACCTCTTTGCTCCAATCACGATATGAAGCCTTTACGGTTATTGCCGTTTGTGTCTTTTCATAGACCAGGATTTTTCCCTCGGAAGAGATAACCGATTCATCCTGTGGAGTCCACTCAAGTGCTATCGGCGTTCCCGGTATGGCATCCGCAAATTCAATGTCAGTCGTCACATTTCCTTCCGGATGCCCCGAGAATAGCAATGATAATAAGAAATCCATACTTTCTTCAAACATTCGATCAAGCTGCTTTTCGGTGTACACCTTCTGAGACACTTCAATCTCCATGTCATTAAACTTCATATCACCTACGGTCACATCAAGATTTAACGCCTTGGTATATCCGTCATAGCTTTCCCGCTTAATCCTTGTATCCTCTGTAAGAAGCTCGTCTTCCCCATAAAAGAATATCAGAACGCCCAAACCGATTATTCCCAATGACAGGAGTAACGTTTTTTTGTTATTTAAAAGCCATCTTTTCATCAAACCTCTATCTTTATAATCTTCCTGCCCAGCACAATTGAGGCCGCATATACAAGAAGACCCGCACTCATTATCAAAACACCCGTAACATTATTGTATAAAACATCAAAATATCCTTTTGATGTGGACCCTATATATATAAGTATCAAAAACGGTACTACCTCCATAACTCTTAATTCAAAGAGTTTCTCCGAGATGATTACATCTATTTCTTTCTCCACGCGAAGCTTTTCTCTTACAGTTCCCGCGGTATCGGAAAGTGCATCCTTAAGATTGCCTCCGTTTCTCTTGGCCGCGGAAAACACCTCCGCAAAATTTCTTATGTCATCGATATCGCTTCGCTCGGAAAGTTCACTTATCAAATCCTCCAAAGTCCGGTTTACCGACAAACCCTTTTTTATCCACAGAATCTCTCCTGCCATCAGACTCTTATCCCCGTAAAACATCACTATGTCTTTATAACTTTCGCAAAAAGCATTTTCGGGTGAATAACCTGCCATCATATTGGCGCTTACGCACAGAAGTGTTTCCGAAAATTCATCCGCCAGTTTCTTCTTAACCGCTTCCTTTCGCTCTTTTCGCACGATTTTGAAATATACGGGAATGAAGAGAAACATTATCCCGAAGGCAATAATCGATCTGTAGAAAAAGAAAGCGATTATTCCCGCTATGCCTGTGAAAGCGGCAAAGTATCCGGCTGCTTCAATCACAGTAAATTTATATCTTGTATAATCCATCAGCTGTTGTTAAATTCCTTATCGTATTTATACGTATTTATCAGTGTCCCCGTCTTTACAAGTTTTCCGTCCTTATATGTAAAAATATTGTTTAAGACAATTTCATCGCCCTGTGTTTCGCATATCTCACTGATTTCCAGAACCTTTCGACTTCGATCCCTCATCCTTCCGAGGTGAACCATTATATCTATACCGGAACGTATCTGACCGCGAATCGCACTGAGCGGAATATTCGCACCCATTATTACCATCGTCTCCAGACGCTTCAGCATATCCGAAGTGCTGTTGGCATGTCCTGTTGAAAGAGAACCGTCGTGTCCGGTATTCATGGCCTGAAGCATGTCCAACGCTTCCGCTCCTCTGACCTCACCTACGATGATTCGCTCCGGTCTCATTCTGAGTGAGGATTTGATCAAATCTCTGACGGTTATCTCGCGACACCCTTCAGCATTGGCATTTCGTGTCTCAAGCCTTACTATGTTCTCCGCATTCAGAAGCTGAAGCTCCGCACTATCCTCAATTGTAATTATTCGCTCCTTGGAAGGAATGTATTCCGAAAGCGCATTCAAAAATGTAGTCTTGCCGCTTCCCGTTCCTCCCGAAATAAAAATGTTGTATCTTGCAATAACAAGTTTTTCCAAAAACTTTGCGGCTTCACGGGTGATAGAGCCAATCTCCGTAAGCTTTTTCATGGTAATCGGATTTTGGGGAAATCTTCTTATCGTGACTATCGGACCGTTAATGGCAACCGGACTTAAAACAATGTTTACACGCTCGCCCCCTTCAAGCCTGGCATCTGCTATGGGGGAACTCTCATTTACGATTCGATTGCAGCCCGAAACCATCTGCTGTATTACATCCTCAAGCTTCTGCGTTGTTTCGAATGACTTTCCCGTCTCATACAAAGTTCCGTTTTTCTCAATAAAAATATGATCTTTACCGTTAATCATTATTTCCGTAACTTCCTCATCATCCAGATATTCGGAAATCACGTCATATCTTCGAAGGGAATTGTAAACATCCCGCCGAACCTTGATTATTTCAGAAATATCAAATGCTTTTCTCTCCTCGTGATTCATCATCACATCGTCGATGCATCTGTATATTTCTTCACGCGACAATTCGCAGGCAAAATCAAGCTTTTCAACAACCTCTTTCGATACTTTAAGCTTCAATTCTTCGGAAGTAATTGCTATTCATCCCTTTCAAAAATCATCCTTCTTAAAATCCTCACTTACGAGCCCCTTAACGAAACCGGCAAGCTCGCTGTACGGAAGCATTTCAAACTCTTTGGGTATCTCTCTGAAAACAGGCACTTCTATGTGCCTTGTCTTCTCGATGACATCCTCGTAGCTGTACCCCGATAAAAGACTTTCATACTGTCCGACCTTGGCGCTCGAGATTCTGTCATTACCGGTTATCGTATAAATCATGCTGCATTCCCTTAAAACATCAAAAAGTCCGCAAACATTTTCCGACAGATCCAGCACCAGATATTCATAATCCGTATACTCTTTGAACGAATGAATAAGTTTAAGCCACTCATCGCCTCTTATGCTCGTCTCGCTAATATATGAGTGCGCCGGTGACACATAATCCAAAGAGCCGATTCGGTTGGTCATCGAGGACAGCCTGAACGCAAACGTGTCACTTTCGCACCCCAGAAAGTACAATAAGTCCGACATATCCTTCTGATCTGTAATGTCATTAATAAGCTCAAATCCCGAGTAAAACTCGAAATTCAAATACAGCGCCCTGCCCTTCATCGCAAGAATCTGCCCAAGCGTCAAGGCAAACGTTGTCTGAAAGCACCTCTTAACCGGCGAATAAATTCCTATCACCTTCATAAGCTTTGAGTTGCTCCGCTTAAGATGCATTTCCTTGCTGTCGGCACAGTAATTCATGATCTCTCTTAGAAGGACGTCTCCCGACTTATACTTATATACCCCCGGAAAACTGCCTCTTTTATAGTTCTCTTTAAGCCTTAACACAAACGTATGCTTTACATTAATGAATTCCTCGCCTTCCTCGCACAAATTCTCGGAAATGACCAGTATCTCAACCTTTTTCCTTGAAAGAAAATCCTCCAGTTCCTTCTTTCCCGTAAAAAGAAAAACATCATAGCTTTCGGATTCGCGTTCGCATATGTATTCATATATCTTGCGTGCGTACGCTTCATCGTCGTCGCATATAACAAATAACCCCTGCCCCAATGTTCTTACCTCACAAATAAATATTTCGAAGCCTTCACTGCCAGAAGTGCAACAAATACTGCTGCCGACAGATGAATGCTGTATTTAAGTTTCTCGGATACCGATGGCGCCTTCTCGTCCGTTGGGGAGATTGGCATGTGGTAAAAAAGAGTCCGAAGATTAACAAGAAGAGAAGGAAATCGTTGCTTCAGAAGATTCTTTTTTATTATTTTGGTGGAAGAGATTGCTGCTGCCACAATGAATACCGTAAGAACATATAAAAGCGGTTCTTCGGTTGCAAGTGCAGTAACCGTTATCAATTTGACGTCTCCGGCGCCAAGGGCTCCGATTTGGAAAAAAGGGAAAATGAGAAATGAAACTACAAGAGTTTCAGTTACTACCTTTAACAAACTGCTTTCAAAATTCCCTGTAAAAAAATGGAATATAACTAACGATGCTGTGTTGATAATCAATAGACACAACAGAATGACATTCGGAATCTTGTGAATCCTCAGGTCAAAAAGAACCGTTAATAATACCAGACATAAAACAAATAAATCTATAATCGGTTCGATATTTATCACCCCCATCATGTTGAGTATTCGTTTCTTGCGGGGTGTAATTTGGATTATAGACACGGGTTTTTCTTTTGTAAATAGCTTTTTATAAAAATACACATTTTTGTAAACTTTATACAATCACTCGGGAGCATACGCCTCAAAAAGTGCCGATAAACGCCTTTAATATCACATTCGTGCATGTCAAAGGCGCTGCATTTTTATTTATTCTCTTCTTATATTTATTATGCATCGCATCGGCATGGTACTTCACCACGCCTCACCGTATATTACCGCACAACAAAAAGCGCTCCGGGAAATACCGAAGCGCTTTTTCACAACCTTATAGACCGCAAAGTCTAATAAAATCCTATGCCAATATGCCTCTCTTTGTGGAAGAATCGGTATAATTTTCCGTCCTTCCGTAAGGGTTATAAGTATATCCGGTGTAGAGCTTTTCCGTGTTACTCATAACAGGGGCCGAAGTGTCCTTCGAAACGATGCTTCTGTATGCATCCGCAAGCTTAACCAATATTTCGGATACATGGTCCAAATTCTCCGCATCATAGTAGATGTACGACTTGGTAAGCTCGCCCGAAGAATAAATATATAAACGTAACAAAGTCATTCCGAGTTCTTCAGAGGTGTTTACCGAACCGATAAGCTCGTTTAAGCTGTTTCGCGCACGAGTAATCTCCGTTCTGAATCGCTGCTTGTCACCGTCTGCAAGTGCCGTTCTTGCATCATCAATGTAGGTAAGAATGATGTCGTAAAGAACCACGATCATTCCTGTCTTGTTGGCATTTGATACTCTTAATGTGAAGTCCTGAATTTTTTCTTTGGTCATAGGCTCTTTATCGCGCTTCCTTTCGAAGCGGACGACACTCCTTTCTTAAAAATTTTTGAATTAACTTACTTAAGGATTACCCTTAATTACTGTTGTAATAACTGAAGTACTTCCGCAGGTCTTTGGTTGGCCTGGGCAAGCATTGCGGTGCCGGCCTGTACAAGTACCTGGTTCTTGGAGTATTCGCTCATCTCTCTTGCCATGTCCACATCCATGATTCGTGAGTAAGCTCCCGTCATGTTCTCCTGTGTAACGTCAAGAGATTTTACCGTGTGCTCAAGTCTGTTTTCGTAAGCTCCCAGACGGCTTCGGGTTGTATTGATATAGTCGATTGCGTGTCCCATCTGGCCCAAAAACTTGGTTGCTTCCGTCTGGGTTGTAACGCTGTAGTGTTGTCTGTCGATACCGATGGCGGAAAGGGAAATCTTGGGAATTCTTACGTCAAGTTCCTGTCCCTCGTTGGCGCCGACCTGCATTTTCAGGCTTCCGAGTCCGGTTACGTCTACGTTAAGAGGTGAAGCATTTACATCTCCCGCTATCTTAAGCTCCATTGAGAAGTTTGTGGCTCCGTCCTTGATGCTTAGGATGTTCTTATCGATTTCGATGTCCGGAGCGGTCGGGAAATTTGCTCCCGTCGTGATTGAATATGTGTCAATATCGCCGTTCGCATCAAGTGTTACGGAAAGTGAGTCGATTACGTACTGTCCGGCTCTTACATCGTCGCTGTAGCTTTCAATCTTAACATTCAAATCGTCCGTATATCCTCGAAGGTCGAAAGTTCCGTCGAGAAGTACCTGTCCGTTGTACATTGTCGTATCGGCTACTCTTTCGATTTCCTTGCTGAGGTTATCGATTTCTCCCTGAATCATTTCGCGGTCGTCATCAAGCATTGTTCCGTTGCTTGCTTTAACTGCAAGTTCGTTCATACGCTGAAGCATTTCTTCAATTTCAACAAGCGCACCTTCCGCAATCTCAATAACGGAAATACCGTCGTTGGCGTTCTGGCTGGCTACATCAAGGCTTCGAAGCTGTGCGTTCATACGCTTTGCCATTGCAAGGCCCGAAGCGTTGTCCTTGGCGTGATTGATCTTATATCCCGATGAAAGCTTCTCCAGTGAACCTGAAAGAAGGTTATCATTTCTGTTAAGTGCTGCATTGGCAACCATTGCGGATACGTTGTAAGCTATCTTCATTTTTTATCCTCTTTTATCGGTTAGAAGTTGCTATCGCCTTCACGAAATCCGAAGCCGCTTTGTAAAGTTCTGCCGTCGATACTTCGTTTACGTTGTCCTTAAGCGATATCTTTGAAAACTGTTTGTTGTTTCGTGATTCTTTCAAATATACTACCGAAATGTTTTCACTTATTTTATCGGAGACTTCCTTCAATTTATCAACCGCTTCCTCGAAATTTGTTGAAATTATACCGGAAACTTCTCCTTTATCCACCGAAAATCTCGCGTTTACGCTTCCGAAATTTTCTGTGGCAAAAGAAACATTTGCGCTCGGTTCGCTTTCTTTGTCATGCACTACCTTAAGATTTATAAGGGTGTATTCACCGTCAATTTCAACGGGGATTTTGTAGTTCTCTTCTCTTGTTAAGCTGACGGCAAGGGTCATCTGTCTGTGAAGTAAAGAAAGAGCCTTAACATCAATGTAGGTGTCGCTTTCCATTGCGGTATTTACTATCTCTTCCTTAACTTCTTCAAGGGTGCTTTCCATCGTGTCCGAAAGCTCTTCCCCTCCGGTCATGCTGTTTTTAATCTTCTCGGACGCCTTCATAAGCTTGCCCCTGGAAGCCTCGTTGGCTCTTAAAATATCGGCGCTGTCAAACTTCATAAGCGCATCGGCCGCAAGAAGATTATTTATTGTAACGGACTGATTGCTGTTTACAAGCTCCTCTACTACCTCTGTGGGAGTGTTCATGGCTTCCCTGTAAAGGCTGTACTGCGCTTCCCTGTAATCTCTTTCTGCCGCTTCGTCCATGGGAACCTTAACAACTTCATCCATAAGCTTATAAATGTCGGTATCATCGTTTATTGTCGTATTCATAAGTCTTTCGGGTGAAAGCTCGTCTTCAAAAGCGGTGAGTCCGAATCCGGCGTCTACCTTAACATCAACATAGCCGTGTTTCCTGGTCTTTATCTCCTCTTTAAGGTTAGCTAAAGAAAGCTCCCTTCCTGAATTGATGAGGCTTCCGATAGCTGCGTAATCGCCCTTCTTAAGCTCATAGAACAATCTGTACACTTCGATGTACTGTTCTCTGTCCTCTGCGGAAATGTCATTGTTTCTTTCAAGCTTGTAGAGGAACTTCGAATATTTTTCCATGGAAGCTTCATCGCTCTTTTCTTTGGCCTCCAAGTATTCGTTTAACTCGTCTACCGTCATCTTTATGGGTGATGAGCCTTTGCGAATAAGATTTAATGTATCTGCAGGAGTAATCTTTCCTATTACATTCGAAAGTTTTCTGTCGCTTTCGCGTATTCTTTCAACGTTGTCTCTTGTAATCTCAAGCCTGTTGTATCCTAAAATTCTTACGCAACGTCTCGTCTCATCGTCTTTGATAAGTCCGATTGAATCGATAAGCGAATCAACGTTGGAAAATGCCTTTTTGAAGGAATCGCCGAGGTCGGTTCGCACCTTCGTTCCGACTGCCTCGTAAGTTTCGGATACCTTCTTGAAATCGACCGTCATCTTAAGGGCTTCTGTGTGAATCGCCTCTACGTCGGCAAGAGGATTTGCCGAAACAAAATTAACGACCGCCAAGGGTGCCTTCTTAATCTCATCAAACGCCTTGGCAACCTTCGTTACTTCCACGGCATCCCTGTATTCGAAAGACTTCTCGATTTCTTTAAGTCTTTCGACGTACTCTTCCATATCCTTGGTATCGATTGAAAAATCACTCTTCAAAAGAAGAAGATTCGCCTGTGACGTCATCGCAAGTCTGACCTCGCTAAGCACTCTCGAAGCCTTGATAAACTTAATGTCCTCGCCTTCGTACGAGATGGCCTTTTCCATTTCCCCGCTCATGCGTAAAGCCTTCTCGTATATATTCTCGGTTCTTCCGATAACCGCATCCTTCGGTGCCTTTCCCTCGGAAAGAGCGATGGCAACGCTTTTTGAAAAGCTTTCCGCCGATACGGGAAATTCAAGCTTTGAAAGACTCGAAACCTTGGATAGATTTTCTTTTGTCACATAAAGATTATTATCTATAAGCCACTTTGCACTTGAAATTGTCTCGCTGTCGGTCGAAGCACCCAGGCCTTTTAAAAGCTTGATAATCTCGTCCGCCGAATCAACTTCCGATTCGGAAGATTTTCTGCCGAGATAACCGCCGGTCTCAAGTGTGAAGAAATCTCCGCCGGACGAAGTCACATTTTCGGAAACACTGTGCTTGGCGATAAAAAGATTGTCGATTGTGGGGTCGGCTTTCTGAATAACAAGGAAGCGCTTCATTCCGTCGCTAAGCTTATCGACATCGCCGATGCGCTCGTATGCTTCTTTAATTTCCTCGGCGCTGTTTTCGGAAAGCGTAACGTCGTAACGCTCAAGCTCTTTTGAAAGCGCCTGCTCGTAACCGTTTTGCGACTTTAAAAGGGAATTACTGTACGCAACGTTTCCGGTCATCTTGTTTAACGTATCTTTATCGATAGTATCGGTAAATCCTTCAATCTCAACGCCCGCCTTCTTGATGGCAAGCTTGATGCGGTCCAGAATCGTCACGCCGTCGCCGACAGGGACATCCGACATGTCGACGCCGTCCTTGCAAGCCTTCATGAAATCCTCGGAAGACATGGTGTTGGCCATAACCGTCATGGCGTCGCAAACGGTATCCACGTCGCTTACACTAAGCCTGTCCTTAAAAGACTTTAAGCTGCTTTTACCGTTCTCGTAATCTCCGGCGAGGCTGTTCGACGGAAGTACCGCGCATTCCGAAAGATTTTTAGTATTTACTTTATCGAATGATTTGAAATTTTCTTTGGAAACTTCATTTTTCTGATTCAAAGAAATGTTATCAAAAGAGATTTTCATATCGCACGTCTCCATAAAGGGCCTGTTTATCACTACGCCCGTGTTGTCTGCATCCGTGCAATCTGTTCGTTTGACGCCTTATCGCGCAAAAGAAAAAGGTAAGCGAATCCTTTCGCTCACCTTTTATTTCGGCCAAACCGATGAAAATGTTTAGTATTCTATTACAATCGCCGTGTAAGGCGGCAAATCCATGGAAACGTAATAATCCTTGTAATCGCAAAGACCCTTCTTGGCTTTAAGAACCTTCGGTACTTCGTTACCGTTACCGCCGAAGCGCTTCTCGTCGCTGTTGAGGATAACCTTGTAATCGCCGTTTTTCTCGACGCCAATACGATAATCTTCCCACTTCATGGGCGTCATGTTCTGGATGAAAATAAGGCATTTATCATCCTTCTCGGTGCGTCTTAAAAATGCATAGGTGCTTCGGTCCTTGTCATCGGCCTTAATCCATTCGAAGCCCTTCCAGCTGTTGTCGTCGGTGTACATGCAAGGATAATTTCTGTAAATCTTCAAAAGTTCACCGACATAATCCTTCAAACCGCTGTTTAAGGGATTTTCAAGCATAAACCAGTCAAGCTCACGCTCTTCGCTCCATTCGCGCTCCTGTCCGAAATCCTGGCCCATAAAAAGAAGCTTTTTGCCGCTGTGACCGAACATGAAAGTATATCCGACTCTTAAGTTGGCATATTTGTCTACCTTGTAGCCGGGCATCTTCTCAACCATGGAGCACTTAAGATGAACAACCTCATCATGAGAAAGAGGCAGAATATAATTCTCATACTCATTGTAGCTCATGGCAAACGTCATATCGTAGTGATTGTCGCGCCTGAAGAACGGATCGAGTTTCATATACTCGCAAAAATCATGCATCCATCCCATATTCCACTTAAAGGTAAATCCAAGTCCGTCGTCCTCGACCGCACCGGTAACCTTCGGCCAGGCGGTTGATTCCTCGGCGATAGTCATAAAGCCCGGATACTGCTTGTGCACAACCGAATTAAGATGCTTAAAAAATTCGATTGCCTCCAAATGCTTGTTTCCGCCGTACTTGTTGGGAAGCCATTCCCCGTCCTTCTTGCCGTAATCAAGGTAAAGCATGGAAGCAACGGCATCGACACGAATACCGTCTACGTGGAACTCTCTTATCCAATAAAAAACATTGGCGATAAGGAAGTTTTTAATCTCGTTCTTACCGTAGTTAAAAATCTTGGTTCCCCACTCGGGATGTTCTCCCATCCTCTTGTCGGGATGCTCGAAAACGGGGCCGCCGTCGTAATCGGCAAGTCCGTACGCATCCTTGGCGAAATGCGCGGGAACCCAGTCAAGAATAACACCGATATTGTTCTTGTGAAGTGTATTAACAAGGTACTTAAAATCTTTGGGAGTGCCGTATCTTGAAGTGGGAGCATAGTATCCGGTTACCTGATATCCCCAGGAACCGTCGAAAGGATGCTCTGCGATACCCATAAGCTCTATGTGGGTATAACGCATCTCCTTACAATATTCCACAATACGGTCGGCAAACTCACGGTAAGTATAATATCCGCCGTCATCCTTACCGGGATGCTTCATAAACGAGCCGATCTGACATTCATAAATAGCCAGCGGAGAACTGTAAACATCGGAAGCATTTCTCGCCTTAACCCACTTGGAATCTCCCCATCGAAAGCTTGACGAATCAAAAAGTCTTGATGCTGTTCCCGGACGTTTTTCAGCATATTCGGCAAACGGATCCGCTTTATAAATCTTCTCGCCCGTCGCCGTAGTAATAAGGAACTTATAGAAATCATTTTCTTTGGCCCCTTTGGCAAATCCGGCCCAGATACCGCTGGTTTCCAAAGGTTCCAAAACGTTCGCATCGCCGTTCCAGTCATTAAAGTCTCCCACAACGCTTACCGATAAAGCATTGGGAGCATACGTGGCAAAATAAGCGCCGGCAACCTTGTCCTTCTCACACAGGTGAGCGCCCATTTTCTTATATATTTCGTAATGTGTGCCTTCCGCAAACAGATATCTGTCTGTCGACGTAAGCATAACCTCTTCTACATTCATCTTGTATCCCCTGAAAGCTTATTTTCGAGCAAAATCCTTCTCGCCGAGCTTGATCATGTAATTGGAATCGTAACGCTTGCCGAAAACTATATCCACGAAATGACCCACCGTTTTTCTGGATACATTCCTGATGGCTTCGTCAACCAAACCCTTTACCTCGGTAATGGTAACGTCATGCGAGTTGGTCTGCATTTCGTCGATTCTCTCGTTAAGTGCAAGGCAGCCCATCTCATCGATAACGTATTCGCGCTCCAGCGCATAATTCTTAGCATAGCTTACAAGCTCGTCGTCCGTAAGCGATTCAACGTCAATTCTTCCGGTAAACGACTCAAGCAACTCATTATGCTCCATAATAAACTTATGTTTCTTGCGGTTCGAAACAGTAAATACCACGAAAATACTGTTCTCGGGATTCTCGATAAATTCAATGAACTCCCGAAGTGAATCTTCCATAAGTTCATTGGCATCAAGAACAATAATCGCACCGTTTGAGAAATTCTCAAACGTCTTTGCAACACCCTTCGTGTTAATACCCGTCGCCTTAATCTTGGCAACCTTTCCCGTTATCTCCTCGACATTGGAAAGTTCCATGATAAAGGCCTTTCCAAGCTCGATAGCTCCGTCGGAATCCTTGCTTCCGATAATAACGTTTCCTGTTCCCGCCTTAAGCGTAATGGTCGAGAGTGCTTCTTTTATCTGTTCTCTTGTATTCTCTGTATATAAGAAGTTTTCAAATCGCGCCTTCTGATCCTCGGTGAATTCCTCATCGATTTCTTCCTCGGCTGCTGCCATCTCTTCGTCAACCTTGTTGTCTTCATCCGAAACGGGTTCTGCTTCGCTCTTCACTTCGGGCTTTTCTTCTTTCTTCTCCTCGCCCTTTTCTTCGCTCACCTCGGAAATGTCGACATTTTCAACATCCGCAACCGGCTCGATAACTGCTGCCTGTTCCAAAACCTTATCATGAGCTTCCGAAGCCTCTGCGTATTGAAGCAGATAGTCGATATCCTCAGCCATCGGAAGTACCGAAGTGTTGTCTTCAAATGCAGGTTCCGGAGCATTATCCGTTACCTTCTGTTCAAGGTCTATAAACTCTGTTCTGTCAAAAGAAAGCTCCTCGGGTGTAGGTTCTTCTTCAACGGGTTCTTCCTCGACAACTTCTTCAAAAGAAATTTCCGTAATATCTCCGGTGTCGAAGCTTACTTCCGGCTTCTCTTCAATGTTCTCTTCTTTAACCGGCTCTTCTTCAACGACTTCCCCGGCTGCCTGTTCATCCAAAGGTGCCTCTTCCAAAGAAACATCTTCCGAAGGTTCTTCGGAAACTTCCTCCTCTATAAGAACAAACTCCTCCGATACTTCCTTTACAGGTTCTTCGGGTTTATCCTCAAACTCATCGAAAGTACCGAACTCTTTAAGAAGATTTTCTCTTCTTTCCTGAAGACTCTTTGAAAAGTCTTCTTCCCATTTATCGTGTTTCTCCTGCTTAAGACGTTCCCACTCAAGAAGAACATCATCTATACAAATCTGACCTGTTATCTGCTTTTCAATAGGCTCTTCATCGGGCACAACAAAGTTGAGCTGACCGCTGCCTTCTACGGAAAGCATCTCGTCCGGAACGGATGCAATGATACGACCGGTATCGTCGCTTACAACCTCCGAGCCGCCCAAAGCGTTTTCAATCTCTTTTCTGTCAAAAATTCTGGTTGAGCCGATGTCATCACTGTCGGAACCGGTAAAGAGTGCAACGCTGTCCGCGGTTATCTCTGTAATATCCTCATCGGGGAACATTTCATCCTTGTTAAATACCGGCGAATCGAATTTGTGTCCCTGTGAAAAACCATCCGAAGGAGCCTTTGCACCTTCAGTATCCTCCGAAACCTTTTCAACCTCCGAAGCCGCTTCAACGGTAACAACCTCTTCGGGCACATCGGAAGGTACCTCTTCGACATTACCAATCTCAACAGTTTCAGCCGCTTCAATTACTTCCACGCCGATAGGAATTTCCGGCTCCTCGTAAGGACGGAATACCTCGGTCGGTGTAGGAGTAGCCGTAACCGTTTCATCCTTGTCCATAACCTCTTTAAGGTTGTCCGCAAGTTCCTTCTGGCCATCGATGGCGTTATATTCCTCGGTACCCATATGCTCAATCTGAATAGCCGAAGCCGCACCGGTACCGGTAAGTCTTTCATACAAATTGATTTCCTGCTCGGAAAGTTCAACAAACAAGCTCTTTAACTCGAGCGCCTTGATAACATACTTGCCCTCGCCAAAGAAAATGATAAGCTGCGTACACTCTTCAACGCAGTCCTCACTCCTGCCGGCACGATAATAAAGATAAGCAAGCTCATACATCCACTTTTCCTTGCATTCAAGCTTCTGCAAAGACTCAAGTGCATGAATCTGATCCTCCAAAGGCTTATCCCTAAGTTCGAGAATCTTATACTTGAGAATATATTGATTGGGATCCTTGGGAGCTACCTGTCTGTATTCCTTAAAGAATTCCTCCGCAACAATAACGTCGCGAAGCTTTATGGAAAGCTCGCACATGGAGTAAAGAATCATTCTTCCGGAAGGATTTCTCTGATAAGCAATCGAAAGAACGTTTCTGGCATCCTCATATCTTTTACACTTTTTGTAGACATCGCTGACAAGGCAAAGCGTAATGCCTTCCCTTACATATCTCCAGTCAACCGTATCCGCAATACGTGCTGCCTCTTCGTAATTTCCTTTATTAAGATTTTCCTGTATCTCTTCTTCGCAAATCCTATATTCGTTCTTGTCCACTATAATCACCTGTATGAAACATATTTGCCATAAGCTCAACCCAAAAAGCATATGGCAAAAGAAAAAAATATTACTTTGGGCATAATACCGCTATCGTATAAAGTCTATCACATCATATAGCCTCTTTCAAGATTTAAGAACACCAAATATTGTATTTTTTACCCTATTATATAATGAACAAAAAACCACTCATTAAAAACAAAATAAAAAAAGAATAAAAAAAGACTTGCAAAGTAAAAAAACCTATGGTATATTCTCTTGTGTTGTGAACAGACGCGCTTCTAGCTCAGTTGGTAGAGCACCTGACTCTTAATCAGGGTGTCCAGGGTTCGAGTCCCTGGAGGCGCACTTTTAAGGTCGTAAGCTTAGCGCTCGTGCAGGTTTACGGCTTTTGTTTTTCCATAAAATCATTTTTTCTTAATAATTTCCCTACTTTTTACTAAATAAATATCCCTTACACTGAAGTTACAAAATCACAAAAGCAACCTTTGTACTTGGAGGGATAAATAAATGTTCAGAATATTAGTAGTAGCTGTCATGCTTACAGCATCATTATTTGTTTACAGTATCAAGCCTTCGGTAACAACACACTTCGCCGAAACGTTTTCAAAGCTTTCAACCGGAATTTACGAATGTGAAAGTTCTCAGGCAGCCGAATACTTAACCGTTATCTACAACGGTCGCGAATACGCGCTTTACGGCTCGGCAGACAAAAACCTTAAAAAGAATCAGATAAAAGAATGCATCGGTTACACCGGAGACGACACCCGCAACAAATTATATTCATTGACGGATTCCGATGATTTCATCGCTCAGTACTATGACGACGGAACAGCCGATCAGTTTTATTTTTACAGAGCACTTGATACAATCGGTGAAGTAGTTGCAACCCCCGACTATATCGAAAGTTTCGGATATGATATCTGGACATTATTTTAGAGGTAAATAATGACCTTTTCTCAAAGCTGTTTATGAAAAGAAGGCCCGATTTTTCGGGCCTTCTTTGTATATGAAGTGTTACTCTACGTGATATTTTACTTTCTCTCTGTCGGTAAGTTCACGGCCTACAGTGTCCTTGGCAAGCTTTACAAGCTCATCCTTGGACAAGAGTTTGAAGCTGTAGATATCTTTGCCGTCGGATGCAATAACGCGGTCTTTTAAATAAATTCTGCCCGAGTCAACAGCACTCTTTGTGGAGTAGTCAACAGGGTCTTTAAGAATCACCAAGGATGTCGTCTTAAGTGCCAGTGTATTGTTCTCTTCATCATAGGTGATTTTTTCCAGCGAATCAAAAATTTCTGTTTCTTCGTATTTAAGTTCTTTGGTTGCCATTGAATATACTCTGAAGGTATAATCTCCGCCCTGAACTATTATATCGTCTTCATTCAGGCCAAAAGAAACAAACGCATCGCCATGCAGAGGACAATCGATTTCGGAAATAATATCGCCGGTAGCGGTGTCAACAATTCTGACCTTGGAGTCATAGCACACAACCGCAAGTTTTGTTTCGTCTTGAGAAAAGGCTAATCCTTTTGAACTCTCGACTATATTGTCACACTTGGCGCTGACGCAGAACTCATTATTGATTTTTCCGCTCTTAACGTCCACCACAGTTATTCCGGAATTCATATCGGCTGCGAATGCCTTGCTTCCGTCGTTATTTATCGCTACTGCTTTAGCTGAATTGGGCAGTTCAAAGTTTGCAACTTCTTTCTTGTCGATTAAGTCAAAAACAAATACCGAATTCATTTCGGCTAATATTATAAATTTCTTGTTGGCGGAAACATTGCATGCGCTAACGAATGAATAATCGTCAAGACCAAGATTAAAGGATTCCTCCGATTTTTTAGCAACATCGATAATCGTCAATTCACATGAAGATGATAAATATGCGTAACGGTTATCCGATATGAAATCGGAGTATTTATAATTCTCATTTCCTTCCGTAAATTCCTTGGTATAAACTTCGGAATTATCCTTTGCGGAATAAATGTGAAGCACAGTCGAATCCGGTAAATATTCCGTGAAGGAATAATATCCGCAATCCATCGAGCTGTTTCCGTTCATGGGATAGTCTGAAAACGTCGTAATCGGAAGCAAATCTTTGCCTTTATGTGAAGAAAGAAGCACTATTTCCGAAGAACCTGCACATTTTATATAAAACGTTCCGTTTGAGGGAATAATTCTGCTGATGTTCTTGTGTGTTTCAATAGGATTATCCGTATATACATAGCCGGTTGCAAAATTTACCATGACGATTCTTCCGTCTATGGAGCCGACATATCCCAAATCCGAAGAATATGACTGCAGCACTGAGGATACATTTCCGCTTGTCTGAATCGTGCATAATTCCTCGTATGTTCCGGAGTCAAATACGGTTATTTCGTTTCCTATCGCTGCAATAATCTTGGGCGTTACATTGTCGGAATTATCCGCAAACGGATTTGAGTATACTCTCACATTGTAGCCGTAATCAAATGCATAAGCGTTTTCAAATGTCTTTTCAAATACTCGAAGTCCGCTCTTTCTGTCAAATACCTGAAGGATTATATCCTTATATGCATCATTCGTTGATTTGTTCAAAGCCGATACACCGGACAAAACAGCCACTTTGTCCTGTCCTGCGTCCACAATTGAGTAGAAGCGGTTTCCGGATACTTCATATGTTTCGGTAAGCTTATTACTGCGTAAGTCGTATTCGTAAATAAACTCGTCTCCCGAGTCACTCATATTATTTGAGGTAAGCCACAGGAAGTTTCCGTCCTCGGAAAGATCTACCGAAGCCAAAAAAGCATATTCGCTTTGAACCGATGCCTTTACCTTGTATTCTTTAGTATCGTAAAGCACATAATCATCAGAGCCCACCGCTACCAGAATGTCGTAATCCGTTGATGCGTCCGCACCAATATGCATATCCTCGAATTTATCGGAAGATAACTGTGTTCCGTCCAATGAATATGTATATATTCCATATTCACAGGAAACTACAACACGATCGCCGAAAACATTGGCATAGTGTGCGGTTTCCGCTAATCCCGAGTCAGAATAAACAGGCGGGATTACGAGTATTTTTCTTTGGGCTTCAAGGTCCCATACATATACGGAGCTGTTAAGAGTCAATACCGTAAGATATTTTCCGTCCTTGTCTATCTCCATTTCCGAAACAAGAATGTCATGGTTAAACATCCAGTCCATGCCCATCTTTTCGCCGTTATCGTACGCATACAGGGCTTCGCACAAAGCATTTTCGGCATCTGCCACATACGGACGAACGTTGTTCTCGTCACCTACCGCTTCAAGTGCAACCAAAATGGCCGCTTCTCTGTCGCCGGACTTCAAAAGGTTTTTGGATGTTTCTGCCAGGTACTTGGACTGATTTACAAGCTTGGCGTTATAGTTTTCCTTAATAATATTTGCGGTTCTGGCGTTATAAATACCGAACGCAATCGCCAATACCGCGATAACTGCGGTAGCGCATGATACGATGGTAGCTATTTTCTTGATGCGACGCTCACGATGGCGCTGCTTCAAATCATCGTAACTGCAGTGAAGCAAAGGTGCTGCAAGTCGCATGGTTTCGGACTTGAGCTTTTTGAGAACTTCCTTTTTGGAGGTGCCTCTGACATCAGCCGCAAGCGGTTCTACGGGCTGTCCGTTTTCGTCAACCAAAAGCTCGGGCGGGAATGATTCGTCGGGCTCACCTTCAACAAGCACCGCAAGGATATGGTCTCTTGAGTGCATCTCGATGAATGTCGATATTTCTTTCTTTACCCAGTAAGATTCGGGTGTTCTCGGAGAACAAATAACGATAAGGTATTCGCTTTCCTGCAAAGCTGCGGAAATATTGTCTCCGAGGTCGCTTCCTATGGGAAGCTCCTCCTGGTCTCTGAATACTCTCTTTATATCCTTCTTGCCGCCGATTTTAGCGACACTTCTCGGAACCTTGAAAGTCTCGAGTCCTTTATGTAGTCTTTTGGCTATCTCCATGTCACTGTGGCGATAGCTGATGAATGCATCATATTTCATCTTTGGCAATTCCTCCTATTTTACCTCGTCATAAGTGAGGGCAAAAATATGGTCGGCAATGATATAAACGTCCGTAAGGTCGTCCACTCTGGCTGCCATATAGTCTCCGGGCTTTCCGAGATAATACTTCTCGTCATCCCATCTTGTAAAGATTTTAAGTCTCCTGTCGAGCCTTTGGGCATATATCCGGCTTGTGCCTATCGACTTGCAGGCATGTACGTACTGCATAACGGAAATTTTCTTTCCGGTCTTGGTATCCTTTATGGACGGCTCGTACTCGCCGGGGAACACATAAGGTTCATCACAGTATACACAGTCCCTTTCAAATTTCGCCTTGTCTCTGGGGTATACTTCACCGTCAATACCAATCATGATATACATATCATCGGTCATCTCAACGTCTATATCGCCTTCGATTGTTCGTATCGTAACGGTAGTATTGCAAAGTCCCATCTCTACGGGATCGATGTATCCGAGAAGAAGTTCCTTTTTCGCATAAAGCTTCATGGAATCCTTATCGGGCATGTAATCTCCCGCATAAATAATCTCCGTTGTCTTGAAATACTCTTCCATTCTTCCGAAGAGGAATTTCTTAATGCCTTCGGGAGTAGTCTCAACTCCGGCCGCCTTTAAAAGATCCATCTTAATGAATCCGCCGGCCTTCTCAAGATGACCTCCGCCCGAGCCTACTTTATCCGAAATGAATTCCGCAAGTTCGCTGGCCTTAACTTCCTTGACGCAGCTTCTTACGCTTAACTTGACGCCGAATTCCAGCACACTGTAAACAAGGCACGTATCTATCTTGTGAACCTCCAAAAGCATGTCGCTTATTACGCCCAAAATGTTGGGGTCGCAAGGCTGAGCTTCGACAATTCCGAACTTGTAGTCGGGATTGTATTCGCTGCGTTCAAGTGCCGTACCCGCAATCTTAAGCTCCTCAAGAGAAAGATTGCTGTTTCTGAAAAGACGAATATCACTGTTTTTGAAATTCAGCTCGTCGCGCATATCTCTGTCAAACGGGTGGGATATTTCGGTAAAGCTGTTTGTATCGGTCATTAATCCGTAATATAAAGCGGTTGCCAGATTTTCATCGGCATTCACATCGAATCCTTCGTCCTTGAGCATCTTCCATACAACGGTAGAGCAGGAACCGATATTGGAACGCACTTCGCTAAGCTCCGGAAGCGGTCCCGAAATCTGATGATGGTCGATTACGGCAACCGTATCACCTTCAAGGCCGGTTACGTTTCCCTCACCGTACTGGCAGTCTGCCGTAAGTAAAAGCTCCGGTTTCTCAATGGATTTTACGTATTCCACCGGTATATTAAAGGAATCCTTCATGATAACCAGATTGCTCTTTGAAATAGGAAACTTTCCGCTGTAAACAAATCTGACCTTTTTATCCTTGGATTTAAAATATGAATATAACGCCCAGCCGCTGGCTATTGCATCCGCGTCCGGATTATCATGACATTGAATAACAATATCGTTGTAAGACAACAATTCCTTAAGTTTCATTTTATTTCCCTTCCTTAACTAAAACACACAACTTAATATTATACCAAAAGAAAAGCCAACATAAAAGAGGGCTTTACGCCCTCCTCTATGTTTACCCTGATAAGTTTACTCCCTCTCATCACTTAAGTTTCTTTAATGAAGACTCAAGCAGGATTTCAAATCCTTTTTTCTTGTCGCCCGACGAAGCGTTTCCCGATTTCGCAGGCTCGGTCTTGGTTCTGTCCTTAAGATTATTACCCGACTGATAGACCGCTAAAAAAATTTCATTGTTTAAAACAGTACGCATAGGCCATTTCCTCCATACGGCAACCGATAAAATCGATGCAATCCCTTGCTACATATTGTTTTCAATTTATATATCGGACACAACATATAGTTACATTAGCATAATTTATAATTTTTTTACTTGTCATTTTTTACGAATAATTGTATCTTTAGGCTGTTTAGTTTAGTAAATTAGTAAATTAATAAAAGTTTTTGTATGAGGTATTTGAGAATGGAAAAGAAAGACAGCTTTTTTAAGAAGCACAAGAAACTAATTATCTGGATGATTATTCTGGCTATAGTCATCGCACTTGTTATCTGGTGTGCCTCCTGTGTAAAGAAGGCATCGGGTATTCTCAATCAGATGTCCAACTCAGCGGCAACCGCCGAAGTCGAGGCAAGAGACATCGTCCACTCGGTTAACGCAACCGGTTATATTACATCTCTTTCATTAAAGCAGATTACCACTCCCGTTACAGGCGTCAAAGTTACTTCCGTAAATGTAAATATCGGAGATATTGTTAAAGCCGGCGACGTAATTTGTACATTTGATGATTCCGATTTCAAGGAAAAGCTCGAAGAAGCCAACGAATCTTTGGAAAACACCCAAAAGCTTTCAAGCATCGAGAAGAACTCCGTATCAAGATCTTACAACAACACCGTGGAAAACGCAGGTATTCAAAAAGCACGTGCCGACGAAAACGTCAACAAGGCTTACGGCAAGTATGAAGAACAGGCCGGCAAAGCCGACGAAGCATGGCGCAAATACTGCGAAGGTGTCGAAAACACCAAGTCCTTAAAGGAAAAGAGCGAGCAGGCTCAAAAGGATTACGAAGATTACGTTAAAAACCGTAACGACGAAAATGACCGTGCCAAGGAAATTCGCGAGAAATTCGAAGGCCGTGTAGATGATTTGTATAAATATCTTAATTCTCTCATTTCGGAAGATCCGGGCGTAAATCCCGCAGGAGCACTTGCAATTACCTTGGAAAACGCCACTTCCGTTACTCTGGATAAACTTTATACCGGCGAGAATCAGGAAGTTGCCGCAGAAGTTCTTTCCCAGCTTACCAAGATTGCCAAAGCCGCAGTTAAATACTACGACGAAGTTACTCCCATTATCGAACGCCACAACAAAAAGCAGGCAGAACTTCAGGCCACATACGAAAATCTTGTCATGGAATATCAGACGGCTCAGAAGACCGAGGAAGCTTTGAAAGCATCCTTTGATTCTTTAAATACGGCCAAAGAAACATACCTCGATACATATAATCAGACTGTTCAGACAAGAGACGATTTGGAACGCAGCAATGCATTCTCCATCGCCAACAGCAAGGATAGCGTAAACACCAACGCAATCAATTCCGAGAACAGCACCAAGACAGCCAGGAAAAATATTGAAGCTATCGAAGAGCAGATAAGCGATTGTGTTGTTACGGCAACTTCTTCGGGCGTTATTACCGCGCTTAACGTTGAAGCGGGCGAAAGCTTCGTCGGAGGCGCAATTGCAAATATTGAAGACATTTCTTCTTTTGAAGTAACCGCTTATATTGATGAATACGATATTTCAAAGATTAAGCCCGGTCAGAAGGTAAATATCAAGACCAATGCCACCAACGATTTGGTTCTTGACGGTGTCGTAAAAACCGTTGCTCCCCGCGCAACTCAGGGAATGACTTCCGTTTCCTATGAAGTGGTTGTAGGTATTACCACTCCCTGTGACGATTTACGTCTTGATATGACAGCCAAGCTTGAAATTGTTATTGAAGAAAGTCTCAACGCTCTTTCGGTTCCCTTCGATGCCATAATGGTTGATGATAAGGGTGATTTCTATGTCGAAGTACTCGACGGCGGAGCACCCATAGATTTCACAAAGCTTATGAGCGACCCCAACAGCTTATCGGAAGAAGACATGCAGAAGCTTTCAAGCGGAAACAGCTCTTATGAAAGCCATAAGGTCTACGTTACAAAGGGTCTTGAAGGTGATTACTACGTAGAAGTATTCAGCGATGAATTAAAGCCCGGAATGGTTGTCGTTATTCCCAAGGATGATATGTTCTCTGACATTAACTTATATATGGATGAAGTCGGCGCAGCGGGAGGCATTAATGGAAACTAATAATCCTAAAAAGCCGATTATCGAACTTACGCACATTAACAAGAAATTCTTTATCGGCAGTCCCAATGAGCTTCACGTTCTTAAAGATGTCAATCTTAATGTTTATGAAGGCGAGTTCGTTTCGATTGTCGGTGCTTCCGGTTCGGGTAAGTCGACTTTAATGAATATAATCGGTGCTCTTGACCGTCCGACGGACGGCGGCTATATACTTGACGGCGTCGATGTTATTGCCGCCAAAGATAACGAATTGTCGGGTATCAGAAACAGAAAAATCGGGTTTGTTTTTCAGACTTATAACCTTATATCCAAAACAAACGCTTTGCGTAACGTTGAAATGCCCCTTCTGTACGCCGGAGTTACCGGCAAGGAGCGAACCAACCGTGCCAAAGAACTGTTAACACTGGTCGGTATGGAAGACCGTATGAAGCATCTTCCGGAAGAGCTTTCCGGTGGTCAGAAACAGCGTGTGGCTATTGCCCGCGCCATGGCAAACGATCCTTCCATAATACTGGCGGATGAGCCCACAGGTGCTCTCGACTCGGCAACGGGACGTCTGGTTATGGATATTTTCCACAAGCTTCACAAGGAGCAGGGAAAGACAATCGTTTTGATTACTCACTCCCCGGAGCTTGCCGAAGAAACGGAAAGACTCATTACTCTCAAGGATGGTGTTATCATTTCCGAGAGGAAAGGAGGCTCCAATGACGTTACTGCTTGAAAATATCCGACTGGCACTGTTCAGTCTCAAGGCCAATAAAATGCGTGCCTTACTCACCATGCTCGGTATCATAATCGGTATTTCTTCGGTTATTGCCATCATGACCGTAGGTGACTCGCTTACGAGTACCCTTACAGACACCATGGCAGGTCTGGGTGCCAACAACATTGATGTATTCTTAAATCCTACAGAGGAATACGATTCATCCACAATGACCATTACCGAAGATGACCTTTTTAACAAGGACATGATAACCGATATGGTTGAAACGCTAAATGACAGTATCGAAGCCGTTTCACTTACCAAAGATGTCGGTATTGGTCTTGCCCGGGACGGCAACTTAAAGGCCAACGTTTCGATTACGGGTGTAAGCCTGGGTTACTTCCTTGTAAACAACACCGAGCTTACCGCCGGACGTTTCTTCTCGACTCATGAAACTTCCGAGTCAAGAAAGGTTTGTATCGTCTCCGACAAGCTGGTTACCAAGATGTTTGAAGGTTCCTTTGATAAAGCACTCGGACAACCCGTTTCCTGTGAGGTAAACGGACGCCCTTATGAATTTACCGTAGTCGGTATTTATAAGTATGAGGATGTTTATTCAGGCCTTGGTCTTTCCTCCGGAGATAATGTTCAGACCGGTTTGTATATTCCGTATCCTACAGCTGTTTCGCTTACTCACAACAGTGATATCTCTCACTTTTCGGTTATGACCAAAGCGGGAATTGAGCCGGACACATTTATTGAAGATGTAAAGAACTTCTATTCGAAGTATTTTTCTTCCAACAGAAAGGTTTTCGTTGATGCCTACAGCATGGCTTCAATGGTTGATCAGATGAGTTCGCTTATGAATAAGCTTACCTTAGGTATTTCGGTTATCGCGGGAATTGCCCTTTTGGTAGGCGGTATCGGTGTTATGAACATCATGCTCGTTTCCATTACGGAGCGTACAAGAGAAATCGGTACAAGAAAAGCCCTGGGTGCTCCCAACAGTTCCATCCGCATCCAGTTTATTGTCGAATCAATTGTTATATGCTTAATCGGCGGTATTATCGGTATCATCCTCGGATGCTGCCTCGGTATGTTCCTTGCCAAGCTTATGGAATGTGCCGTTTCCCCTTCAATACGAGGAATCATTCTTTCGATAACCTTCTCAATGGCAATCGGTATTTTCTTCGGTTATTACCCTGCCAACAAGGCCGCAAAGATGGATCCCATCGAAGCATTGAGATACGAATAAGCAATCGACGTATTTACATACACACAAAAAAGCCCATCGGAATCATCCGATGGGCTTTCGCTATCTTTTAAAGCTATATGTTATTCACTCTTTTTATTCTTAAGAATGATATTTGTGATTACACCAAGAATAAGTGCACATGCAACTTCTGTAATTGTTACAGCGCCAAAGTTAAGTGTAAATCCACCGATACCTGAAATAAGAATAACAGATACGACGAAGAGATTCTTGTTATCGCCAAGATCAACCGTCTGAAGCATCTTAAGACCGCTTACAGCGATGAATCCGTAAAGTGCGATACATACACCACCCATAACACATGCGGGGATGGTTGAAAGGAATGTTACAAAAGGAGCTATAAATGATGCAGCGATTGCAAGCACACTGGTTACGATAATGGTTGAAACCGAAGCATTTCCTGAAATAGCTACACAGCCGATTGACTCGCCGTATGTAGTGTTGGGGCATCCGCCGAAGAATGCACCTACCATTGAACCAACACCGTCACCCAACAATGTGTTGTGAAGTCCGGGATCTTCAAGAAGGTCTTTCTCGATGATTGTTGAAAGGTTCTTATGATCGGCGATGTGCTCTGCAAATACTACGAATGCTACAGGGATGTAAGCAACAGCAACTGTTCCGATGTACTCGGGTGTGATTGCCGAAAGTCCCTTAAATGCTGTAACAAATGTGAATGAAGGAACCCACTGCATATTTGAGAACTTAGCGAAATCGATAAGTAATAATGCATCGTTTCCGGTTGACATTCCGATAAGGGTAAATATTGTTGCTACTGCATATCCGCTTACGATACCGATGATGAAAGGAATCATCTTAGCCATCTTTCCGCCGAATACAGAAGCAATCATGGTTACGAATAATGTAACAAGTCCTGTGATAATGCATACATAAGGTGATGCTGAAATTGCACCGCTTGCATTGGTAAGGTCGCCGATTGCGTTTCCTGCAAGTGAAAGACCGATAATGGCAACTGTAGGTCCGATAACTACTGCAGGCATAAGCTTTGTAATCCAGTTAACGCCTACCACCTTAACGATGAGTGCGATTACTACATAAACAAGTCCTGCGAAGAATGCTCCGAGGATAAGTCCGAGGTATCCTACTTCTACAGATACAGCGCCGCCGAATGCAGCGAACATTGATCCGAGGAATGCGAATGAGGAACCTAAGAATACGGGGCTCTTAAATCTTGTGAATAAAAGGTAAATCATGGTACCGACACCGGCACCGAACAATGCTGCCGAAGCTGACATTCCGTTTCCTACGATTGCAGGAACTGCGATAGTTGCGGCAAGAATTGCAAGCAACTGCTGGAGTGCGAAAACAATTGTCTTGCCCGCACTGGGTTTGTCTGAAACATTGTAAGTCAATTTCATAATGAATCTCCTCCGTTTCGTGTATTAAGTTGTTGTTTTATATCAAGCTATTTTAGCTTAACTTTGTATATTCTGACACAAAACAATTCCCTTGTAAAGAATTAATCCGCATCTTTTTTCTCTTTATTTTCAGCCTACTATAGCCTTTGTAATTAATCCCAACAATAAAAGATGAACAGGGTAGAAAAGATAGAAGAAATACTTCATGCTCTTTCCTCTCTCTCCGTTGTATGCTCTTATGATAAACATATCGGGCAACGCAAATATTTCCATGGGATTCATTACGGTTATAAACAGAATACCGTTTTTCAAAACGTTAAAGTTATCTTTTCCGTACTTCTTGACCGTAAACATCAAAAGTATCAATCCAACGCCGGTGCTGCCGTAATCTGTCATAACCAAGTCCGATACAAACATGCACAGGAAAGGCAGGAACCATGAAAAGCTCTCTCTTAACACCGCTTCTTTATCAAGCTTTCTTGTACATATGGAAAGAACAATTACTCCCAGCACGAAAAATACAATTGCTCCGTTAAAGAAATGTACGTTAAAGAATACAATACTCTTTCCGAATATCTGATATTGCTTTACGTACTCATTTCCGGTAAAGTCCGCTATGAAGCTTCCGACAAATCCCTGCATGGCAAGATACCAGACCATGGCACCGAAAAGTCCGAACATGGGGTACTTAAGGAAACTAAGCTTAACGGGTATTTTTATTTTGCCCGAAAATTCACGTGCACATATTGCCAAAAGTCCCAATAAAAGTGTGAAATATACGCTTTGGTAGGATTTGTTGGTCACGGAAAGTGATGTCGCGATATTAAAAGGAATTTCAGATATTAATGCAAAAAGAAAAAGTCTCAAGCAATACTTTACCCTGCTTCGGGTATGAAAATATCCTTCGACTATGAAGAAGCAAAACAGCGGAAATGCTATTCGTCCGATGCATCTTGTAATCATGTCAAAGACGAATAACAAGACATTTCCGGTATTTCCCGCGGCAAGCTGGGCAAATAAACCGCCGGGCTGCTCGAGAAAGCCTTTCTTCATCATAATCTGTTCGAGCAATACCGCACCCACATGGTCGATAAACATCGTAATTATGGCGATAATCTTTACCGTCGAACCGGTGATGCCTTTCCTTCCCTTTTGTAGCGGTTCGGTTACTGTTTCCGATTCCGTTGCTGTTTCTTTAGTTACTGTCTCTCCGGTTGCTGTTTCTGCAACCATTTTCGTTGTTTCGGTCATGTACCATTCTCCAATCCGTTTTATCGCTACTGAAGCGATGAAATTAAATGATCCGTTTCGTTCCACTCTTCCATTAATTCAAGCAATTTTTCCTCATCTTCCTCAATCTTCTGCTGAATAAGTGAAAGTCTGGTATACGCGGTTGCGTACTCGGGTCTTAGAAGCTCTGCCTTCTGCTCTTCGATTTCTTTCTCGAGAGCCGAAATCTGCTCTTCGATTTTCTCGATTCTCTTCTCTGCCCTTGAGCGCTCCTTTCCGCGATTATAACCCTTCTGTGCCTGCGTCTCCGGTGCGGGCTTGCTCTCTGCTGCGACCGAAGTTTCTTTGGCCGGTGTCTTGAACTTATCGTCCGAAGAAGCCGTTTCCCTTGTATGCTGCTCTTCGTATTCCTCGTATCCGAAGCGATAATACTTTACGCCGTCATTTCTAAATTCCAAAACGCTTGTGGCCACGGTCTTTACAAAATATCTGTCGTGGGAAACAAACACTACCGAGCCTTCGAAATCCTTAAGCATACTCTCCAGCGTTTCCTTGCCGACTATATCCATATGGTTGGTGGGCTCGTCGAGTATCAAAAAGTTCGGGCCGGTCTTGAACATCTTACAAAGTGCAAGTCGCACCTTCTCTCCGCCGGAAAGCATGCTGACGTTTTTAAAAACATCGTCTCCCGTAAAAAGAAAAGCTCCCAAATCATTTCGAACTTCCGTCTCGGTAAGCGTCGGGTATTCATCCCAATAGTCATCGATTAATTTTTTATCGGTCATATACTGGGCGTTTTTCTGGTCGAAATACCCGATATCCACGTTAACTCCGTACTTATACGAACCGGAAAGTGCCGGTATCAAATCCACAATTGTCTTAAGGAATGTGGATTTTCCGATTCCGTTTGCGCCGATGATTCCGATTCTCTCGCCTTTTTTCATGTCCAGGCTTACGGTTGCCAATAATTTATCGTATCCGACTCCGAGTTTATCGACATACAAAACATCGTTTCCGGTCTCGCGAAGGGGCTTGAAGGATGCCTTGAAGCTCTTCGTATCGTATCGCTGCGGGCACTCAATCTTTTCCATGTGCTCGATTGCCTTTAACTTGGAATGTGCCATGGAAACCTTTGTGGGCTTATTCTTGAACCTTTCGACAAGCTCGCTTAATCTTTGGATCTCCTTCTGCTGTGCCTCGTAGTCTTTCTTTTGCTTATCATAATTGAATTTCTTAAGCTCTGTGAACTTGGTATAATTTCCCGAGTATCTTTTAATCGTGCCGTACTCGATTTCGTAGACAACGTCCACGATTTTGTCCAGAAACATTCGATCGTGGGATACGATTACGACCGCTCTGGGGTAGTCCTTAAGGTATGTTTCAAGCCACTCGACCGTCTCCATGTCGAGGTGGTTGGTAGGCTCGTCCAATAAAAGGATGTCCGGTTTTTCCAAAAGAAGCTTAACGAAGGCAATCTTCGTAAGCTGGCCTCCCGAAAATTCGCGTAAAGGCTTCTTCTTGTCGGTTTCGGTGAATCCGAACTTTCTTAAAACGACTTCGTATTCCTTCTCGTAATAGTAACCGCCGAGATACTCGAATTGCTCCTGTTTTTGGGTATACCTTGCAACAAGCTCGTCGGTGGGGTTTGTGTCCATCTTTACGACCATTTCCTCAAGCTCATGTTTCATGCGTCTGATGGGCTCGAAAACCTTCTTGACTTCCGTTTCAAGGGTAAGTGAATCGTCCTCGAAAGTCATCTGCTTTAAATAGCCTATGACGGGATTTCCGGTTTTTGCAATGAAAATATCCTCATCGGAATCTCTCTTCGCAAGGTCCACTTCGCCCGTAATCAGCTTGAGCAATGTGGTCTTTCCGCAACCGTTTCTTCCGATAATGGCAATCTTTTCGTTGTTGTTGCGGATTTCAAAATTAATGCCGTGTAATATTGTTTCAGCGCCGTACATGACGGCGCCGTTGTTAATCTGATATAACATACGTAAATTCCTATACTGTTTCCTGTGTCCTGTTATTTCTGGTGCAGAATACCAAGGCAGAAACGGGCGGCATCTTTACCGTAATCTTTCCGGAAATACGGTCCAAAAGCCCAACTTCCGATGTGAAGCCGTCTCTTGTGGAAAGCATTACTCTTTCAAAAGAAATACCCTTCGCATCCACTGCTTCCCATACGGGGATGGTAACGTCTCTGTCCTGTTCATCTCTGTTAATAACCACATATGTGGCATATTTATCTGTAAATCTTGCATATGCGATAAGCATATATTCGCTTACCAAAGGCTTTAACGAACCGCTTATCAATTCGCGGTTGGCCTTGTGAATACGAATCATTTCCTTATGGAAAGAAATGAGCTCATGGTCCTCATTTCCCCACGGATAAGTACGACGGTTATCCGGGTCCGTAAATCCGGTAAGTCCGGCTTCGTCACCGTAATATACCGTAGGCGCTCCCACCCAGGTCATCTGAATAACTACAGCCTGGCGCATAACAGCCTTGTTGACTCCTTCATCGGCAGCCTGCCAGCCAAGAGAATTTGTTCTTCCGACCTTTTGATTGGTACGTGTCAAAAATCTGGAATGGTCGTGGTTGGAAAGCTCGTTCATGGCAACGAGTCCTGCCGGAGTTGCATATCTGTAAACTGCATTAAGCATTGCTCCGAAAAATGCATCCGCATTTCCCAGCATATCCTGTCTGAAATCGTCCGAATGCTTCTGCATACCTGTCAGAAACCAGGTAACCGGCTCCATAAATCCGTCATAGTTCATAACCGAATCCCATTCGCGGCCGTTAAGCCAGCTTTCGGGACTTCCGTAATGCTCGGCCAGAATAAGCGCCTCGGGATTGGCCTCTTTAACTTCTCTTCGGAAACGCTTGAAAAATTCATGGTTAAACTCGGGAGAATGGCCTATATCTGCCGCAACATCGAGTCTCCATCCGTCAGCATTGAAAGGAGGAGATACCCACTTTCTTGCCACTTCCATAATCTTGTCAAAAAGCTCATAGGAAGCCTCATAGTTGAGTTTCGGAAGAGTATCATATCCCCACCATCCGTCATAATTTCCGTTATAGGGCCAGTTGTTGCTGCCTCTGAAATCAAAGTATCTGTTATAGGGGCTGTCCGCACTTACATATGCACCGTCGGCAAAGCCTTCCTGTCCTTCGTATATTCTTTCACGGTCGAGCCACTTATTAAAGGAACCGCAATGATTGAATACACCGTCAAGAATAACCTTCATGCCTCTTTCGTGAGCCTTCTTTACAAGCTCACAGAACAAAGCATCCGAAGCCTCCAAATTCTCTTTACTGCAGACACGTGTCTGATATTTGGTGGCTTTTCTGTTATCACTCTCGCCATCGGGAAGTGTCTCTCCGCCATCCTTGACAATCTTTCCGAAATGAGGGTCTATATGCTCATAATCCTGGCTGTCATATTTATGGTTGGAAGGCGAAACAAAAAGAGGATTGAAATAAATGCAATCTACTCCCAGATCCTTCAAATAATCAAGTTTATCGATAACTCCCTTAAGGTCTCCACCGTAAAATTCCTTGGTGCCGTCTACCGCAGGAACCTTTCTCCAGTCCTCGATTTTCTGTACCGGTCCGCCTACATAGAAATACTCGTTGCTTACAACGTCATTGTCGGGGTCGCCGTTATTAAATCTGTCGGTATATATCTGGTACATAACAGCACCCTTGGCCCATGAAGGCGTATGAAAGCCGGGAATAATTCTAAAGGGAGCTGCCGACATTTTTTCTTTGGACACACCGAGTGCATCATAGATACACTCAACCTTTCCGGACTTAACCACAAAGTAGTACGTAACCGGGGTATCATTTAATGTGATATCTGTTTCGTAAAAATCATAGGTTCTGTCCGATTCCTTTACATACATGGGAATCAGTTCACCGAATACCGCAAGCGAAACACTGTCAACGTTATTCTTGGCGGTTCGAAACCTGATGGTTACGGTCGCATACGGATTAGGTTCCGCAGGACTTAAGTAATTTTCACTGGTGTCCGAAAACAAAGCCTTCTTGATAAACAAAGGCGACATTCTTGATATATAAACTTTATTTTTCTCAGTCTTATCACCGAAATCGAAATTCATTACTCACAACACTTTCCGCGCACATTTACGTGCGCACACACTCTTCCTTATTTTACCGCACAGCAAGGTTTATTGCAACTTTACGGAATGATTCTTTACGCATAAATGGGATGAATAAATAGACAAAAGTAAAACAGACAGCGGGGGTCCACTGTCTGTTTTGAGAAGGTATTTCTTATGGGGTATAGCAAAAAACTATATAATGTATTGGGGGGTTACAAGTAGTATAATAGCATCCGCCCCCATTAGCGTAAATGCAATAGATTCACAAATTTTACAATTTCATGATATGCTTTTTAGTAAAATTGCACAACATTTGCATGAATTATTATTCGCGGTAAACTTATACTTACGCAAACAATGCTTCGAACTCTTCTCTGTTGATACGTTCCTTTTCAACAAGAAGGTCTGCACACTTATGAAGCACTTCGATGTTTTCCTTTATTACCGCAGTTGCTTTCTCATAGCACTCATCAACAATGGCTTTAACTTCCTTGTCGATTTCTCCGGAAACAAGCTCTGAGTGATTCTTTGCATGGGCAAGATCACGACCGATAAATACTTCGTCGTCATCATCGTCATAGCAGATAACTCCTATATTCTTGCTCATACCGAATCTTGTGACCATACTTCTGGCAACCTTGGTTGCTTTCTTTATGTCGCTTGATGCGCCGGTAGTGATTGAATCAAATATAAGTTCTTCGGCAATTCGTCCGCCGAGCGAAACCATGATATCCTGAAGCATACGTTCCTTTGACCAGAGCATGTCATCACGCTCGGGAAGGGGCATTGTGTATCCTGCGGCACTCGGGCCTGTCGGAATAACCGATATCGTATATACCGGTCCGGCTTCTTCGAGCACATGCATAAGAATTGCATGTCCGGCTTCATGATAAGCGGTAATCTTCTTCTCCTTATCGGATATTACCCTGCTCTTCTTCTCGGTTCCGATTCCAACCTTGATGAATGCTTTGTTGATATCTTCCTGCTTAATGAACTGTCGGTTTTCTTTGGCTGCAAGAATGGCACTTTCGTTAAGAAGATTTTCAAGGTCCGCTCCGGTAAATCCGGCAGTTGTACGGGCAATATCTTTCAAATTTACATCATCGGCAAGAGGCTTGTTCTTGGAATGAACGGTAAGTATCTCTTCACGTCCGCATATATCGGGTGTTCCGATTACTATCTTTCTGTCAAATCGACCCGGTCTTAATATCGCGGGATCGAGAATATCTACACGGTTAGTAGCCGCAAGCACGATGATTCCCGAGTTTTCGGCAAATCCGTCCATCTCGACAAGCATCTGGTTAAGTGTCTGCTCACCTTCATCATGGCCGCCGCCCATACCTGTACCGCGGCGTTTTGCAACCGCATCAATTTCGTCAATGAACACGATGCAGGGTGCGTTTCTTTTGGCATCCATAAAAAGATCTCTTACTCGCGATGCGCCGACACCGACAAACATTTCTACGAAGTCCGATCCGGAAATACTGAAGAAAGGCACTCTGGCCTCGCCGGCTATTGCCTTGGCAAGAAGCGTCTTACCTGTTCCGGGAGGGCCCTCAAGAAGAACACCCTTGGGAATTCTGGCTCCGACTTTTACGAACTTCGCGGGATCTTTCAAGAACTGAATTATCTCGTCAAGTTCTTCTTTTTCCTCCTTAAGTCCTGCTACATCCTTAAGCGTTGTAGGGTTATCGCCGGGATTAAAAACGCGTGCACGGCTCTTTCCGAAGTTCATCATCTTGGCACTCTGGCCGCCTGCGGAAGCATTCTGAGCCGACAACAGCACAAACAAAAATGCACCTACTATCAACACAACCAAAATGGGAAGTATGTACGTCAAAAACCAGTTCTCGCGGGGAATATCCTGCACAAATACGTCAACCGAGGTCTCCTCGAGCTGCTTCTCGATTTCACCGACATTGGTCACGAAAAGTTCTTTGTACATTCCGCCGGTAAAGGTTACTTCCAAAACACCGGTCTCATTTTCTGCGTTGGGGCTTATGATAATCGAAGCAATATTCCCTTTCTCAATATCCGCAAACAAGGCATCTTTTGTGTAAAACACCTTATCATGCTTGGAATAAGACATGAAAATCGCAAATATGAGAAGCACTATCATTAATATAAAATATACTCTGTAGCCCTTGGATTTCACTTAAAATACCTGTTCCTTCCTAAAATTAATCGAATACTACCTCTCCTATGAAGGGAAGATTTCTGTATCTTTGATCGTAATCAAGACCGTAGCCGACAACAAAAACATCGGGAATCTTGAATCCTGTATAGTCTACGTTTACATCGACAACACGTCTGTCGGGCTTGTCAAGAAGTGTACAAAGCTTGAGACTTTCGGGCTTTCTGTCCTTAAGCATCTCGAGAAGGTAGCTCAATGTACGTCCCGAATCAACAATGTCTTCCACTACAATAACGTTCTTTCCCTGTAAAGGCTCATCAAGATCTTTTACAATACGTACGACGCCACTTGACTTGGTATCTCCGCCGTAGCTTGAAACCGACATAAAATCAAGTGAAACGTTAAGACCTATTCTCTTTGCAAGCTCACACATAAAAAAGCTGCCGCCCTTTAATACGCATACAAGGTGAACATCCTTACCTGCATAATCTTTGGTAATCTGATCGCCGATTTCCTTTATGCGACGGTCTACTTCCGCTTCTTCAATCATTACTTTAACACTGTGCTTCTCCATCTATCTGTCCTCCTTAATAACTTCAATGGAAATGATTCTTTTTGTCTTCTCATCGACCTTGTAATACTCACTAATGCGGTCTCCGATAACCCACATGACATGGGAACCGTCAGCCACCAGAAACGTCTCTTCTCTCTTACTCACGGGATATTTTCGGTCAATGAAAAAGCTCTTTAGCTTCTTGCGTCCCATCTTTTCGTTTATCGTCAGGAAATCTTTTTCCCTGCGATGTCTCAAAGTAGGCCGAATATTAATTTTATCACAATCAAAGTATTTCGTATACTCTTTTTGCAAAAGAACAAAGTCCGCAGTTTTGTCAAACACGCTGACTTTTACCATACCGAGTCCGTCAACCTCAAATGTACCTTCAGCAAGGTCGAGATCTATGTCCTCAACCTTTTCGCTTCGCAAACCTTTGCTTAATGTAAGATTATTGTATTCACATGTGGCAACAATGGCGTACGGAAGATTTACGGAAGCGTTTTCCGAAGAAGCCGCAAGCGAAATAACCGAATCGATATGTGTCAGAGTAATGTCCTTATTGCCGGGCACAAGCTTATCAATCATATGCTTGATGCACTCGCGCAAAACGGCTTTATGCAGGCCGTTTAGCCCGTCTCTCAATACAGTATATGAGGTTTCGTCGGATTTAACGGTTATCCTTGTAAGCTCGGTATCTGCCACAGAACTTACGTAATCGTCCAAAGCTTCTATCGACTCCGCCGCCTGTGAAATATGTTCCATGGATCTGGGATTAACCTTTTCCGCCAGAAGCGGCAACACCTCGTTACGAATACGATTTCTTGTGTACAAATCCGTTAAATTGGAGGAATCCGTATAAAATTCGATTTCCTTCTTACTAAGATAATCCTCGATTTCTTCTCTCGTAACACACAGAAGCGGACGTATACGGTTTCCCGTCACAGCTTTTATGGATGCCATTCCTCTCGGGCCGGTTCCTCTGCACAAAAAGAAAAGCATCGTCTCTGCTTTGTCGTTTAGATTATGAGCAATTGCAATCTTTCCGTCTTCACCGGCTTCCTCCGCAAAAGCCATATATCTTAATATCCTTCCGGTTTCCTCGGTGCCTAAGCCCATTCTTTTACTGACTGAGGCCACATCCAGATTCTTAAGTACAAACTCAACATTATTTTCCCGGCAAAGCTTCTCCACGTAATGTGCTTCCTCTACCGCTTCTTTTCGTAAACCATGATTTATATGGACTACTTTAAGCGACAGATTGTATTTTTCTTTCAAGCCCACAAGCACAGTAAAAAGTGCCACGGAATCAGCTCCCCCGGACACGCCGACAATGATCTTGTCGTTTACCGTTAACATCTTATTGTCATTAATATATTTACTTACTTTGTTTTCAAATTCATAAACACTCATATCCATATATTAACACAAAAAAATAAACGCAGGAAAATGATTTCTCACTTTCCCGCGCTATATAAATCAATTAATACTTTTTCTTTATCTTACCTGTTTCCTTGATTCCTGCCTTGAAGAGGAATTTCTTGTACGCACTGTAAGATTTCTTCGGTACATTTACGACTATCTTCTTGTAAGTGCCGCTAAATGCTTTCTTGCCGACTGTCGAGCTCTTAAGCTTGGTAGTCTTGATGTTAAGCGTCTTTAAATTCTTGCATCCGTAGAATGCACTCTTTCCGATCTTCTTAACGTTCTTTCCGATTGTTACGGTTGTAAGCTTGGTCTTCTTGTAGAAGGCTTTATCGTTTACTGCCGTAAGCTTATAGGTAAATCCGTTAATCTGAACCGACTCGGGGATTGTAACCTTCTTGGTGGAAGACTTTGCAACTCCTGTTACAAGTGCTTCACCGCCCTTGGAACCGGTCTTTGTAACCTTGTACTTATATCCGTTCTTACTGTCTGTTCCCTTGTAACCAACCTTCGGAGGCTGCGGCTTGGGAGGTTCCGGCTTGGGCTTTTCAAGTATGGGAAGTATCTCTTCCTTAACATATTTACATGCTTCACAGGTACATGTATATTTCTTAAGTCCTGTTTCTGTATATGTAGGCTGCTTTACGATTACACCTGCATCAAAGGTATGGGGATCGACGTATACACGACCGTAACCAAAGTTATTGGTATGAACATCAGTTACATAGTGTCCATACTCGGTATACAAATACGGTTTGCTTGCTTCATATCTTTCGGTATAAGTTGAGCCGATAACAGCTCCGTATGTGTAAGTAGTCGTTGATCCGTTCTGTTCACTGTAAACAGCATAATTCATAGGTAAGGAAGAAAGCGCTGCGGATTTATAATCGACATATCTCTTACTCTCCACGCTTACATTATTGTACCGAAATGAGTCATCCTTCATCAGCTTAATACTATTTTCAAGCGTATCGCTTTCGGATTTTCCTTCCTTTTTCTCTACAATAGGCTTTCCATCCTCGGATATTGCAAAGGTCACTTCATAAAGTCTGATATATACTTTATCGGGGTTATCAATCTTTAACGGAGAATTTTTCTCGGTTTGAAGAATTGAACGATTAGCCAATGCAATTTCAACGTGATCCAATGTCGTTCCGTCAGGCACATGTAAAATGCAGCCGCAAGAAATGATTTTTGTTCCGAAAATGTTTATAAGATTATTTCCGGCGAGGGGAGCTACAAAAATAGCCGACGGGTCAGCATAAGAAAACTCCGGACTCTTAATTTCAATCTTTATGCCGTCTTTGGCTCTTTCTGCGAATTTCCAATCTTCCTTCGAAGTATACTGCGTTCCCAGCAAGGAAAGCGATACATTTTTGTTTTCAATTTTGAAAAGCGGAAGGAAAGCACTGCCGCCCTCATAACACGTACCGGATCCCAAGAAAGAAATTGTTCCTACGGTATCATCTCTGCCATCCTTAAATGCAGAATTGATAACGGAAAAATCAGTATTGTCTGAAAGGATAAAGCCTTTACTAACTTCTTCAATCGATAACGTTTTCCCGTTAAGGTCAAGAACAAGTTTCGCCTTCGTGCTTCTTTTCACATCGATTGTCTTCGTGATTGTAATGTCATTATCCAGGACAATCATCTGACTATCTGTACTACGGTTAGCTGTGTCGATTGCTTCGTCAAATTCCTGCGCCGTTTTTACATGTACTGCGGCAGAAAAGGTTGAAGAACCATCCGCATAGGATGAAACCGCATTCATCAGAAATGCCATAACGATTGCAAGCATCGATATAGCCATAGACTTAATAAACCTCTTCATAATAATCTCCTTTTCACAATATTGCTTGATTTACGCGATTATATTGCAAACTGCAGAAGAAATTTTATCAAAAAAACAGACCTTCCGCAACGCGAAAGGCCTGTACTTCTCAACAATGTCAATTTTCTGCTTCAAATATTATCTCGTCCGGATAAACAAGCCCGAGTTTTTCTTTGGCCATATCCTCAACGTACTGTTTGGTCTCCATGTACTTACGGTAATATTCAATCTCCTCCGTACGTGCATTCTGCTCGTCGATTTTCTGGAGAAGATACGTTTCCTTCTTGTCGAACTCGACCTGTTTACGGTTAAGTTCAACGGTCTTGTAACCAAAAAAGGCAAGAATAACAAGCATCATGAATGTAATAATAAGCATGCTCGTCTTATTGCTTTCCCATGCGGGATGCGTATTCATTTTCTGCTTGGTTTTCTTGTTCCTCATAATAAATCACGTTGTCTCCGTTTACATAATTGTGTTTACATAATGTTATATTAAATCACAAAAACCCCTTAGGTCAAGGGGTTTTTTCATTGTTAACAAATAATTATGTGAACAACACAACCAGTAGTATTTGGATATTTTTCATCTACAAATACTTGAATAATTCTGCTGCCTCATCCTTCTTTACAGTCTCCTGTACATCGGTTACCTGAACCTTTACTTCCTTGTTTCCGAAAGAGATTGTAATAATATCATTTACCTTAACTTCGGTTGATGCTTTCGCAACTTTATCGTTAATCAATACGCGTCCGTTGTCGCATGCTTCATTGGCAACAGTGCGACGCTTAATAAGTCTTGATACCTTTAAATATTTATCCAGTCTCATTTATTACTGACTCCTATACAAAAATCGACAGATTGTAAAAAGAAAAGGACCTGTAAATTAATTACAGGTCCTTCGTATCGGCTGATTAATTATTTACCGTTAACAGCGTCCTTTAAAGCCTTGCCTGCGCTGAACTTAGGTGCCTTAGAAGCAGCGATCTTCATTCTAGCGACTGTCTGAGGATTTCTACCCTCTCTTGCAGCTCTCTTGGTAACTTCGAATGTACCAAAGCCAACTAACTGAACCTTTCCGTCTTTCTTCTTTAATTCAGCTGTAACTACATCAACGAAAGCCTTAACAGCCTTCTCAGCATCCTTCTTAGATAATCCGGCATTCTTAGCCATAGCTTCAACTAATTCTGTCTTATTCATTATAAAATTTCCTCCTCTAGTATGAGTATAATACATTCGTCTTCCCCTCGGAAAAACGTCTATATTAGTTATATAGTTTTTGCCTTGTTTTGTCAAGGAAAAAAGGCTTATTTTTGCCTATTTTTCAAGGCTTTTTAAAGAATTAACGAATTGTTTGCAACTCGTTTTTATTGATTTATCCGGTCAATATTATTCCTTTACCAAATCGTCGTATGACAAGGTAACATCCTTAAGGTCGCTGTCGATTTCTACGGTGTAGGACTTGGTCACATATCCCTTTCTGGAGAAAGTAATTGTGTGCATTCCGGGTTTCTTGGTAACCGCAACCGGAGCCTTTCCGACATAGTATCCGTCAAAGTAAACGTCCGCATCTTCGGGACATACTATGTATATGTAATAATCATCTATTGTTACTTCAGATGTTGATGCCGAAGTACTGCTGCCGGAGCCGCTTTCGGAACCGCTTCCCGAACCGCTTTCCGATGCACTCGAAGACGAACCGCTTCCCGAATCGCTGTCTGATGCGCTTGAAGAAGAACCGCTTTCCGATGCGCTCGAAGACGAGCCGCTTCCCGAATCACTGTCGGATGTACTGTCCGAAGCACTTGCGGACGATGTGCTTGACGAATCGCTTGCCGAGGAATCGTCCTCACCTGTCTTCTTAAGTGTCACCACAAGTTCCGAAGATTTCTCTCCTACGTTAAAATATCTGACTATGCTGTCGTACTCTTCGCATGATGCGCTCAATTGATGCATACCCGTTAAAAGAGTTACCGGCGAAACAAAATCTATAAGCTGTCCGTCTACTCTCAATGTTGCGTTCGAGGGCGTAACGACAAATAGAACTTTTCCGTATTTGCTGTCATTTATTTCCACTTCGCTTAAATCAAGAATTGTTTCTTTGTCCCTGTCAACCAAAACCGAAAGTTCGCTGACGTTTCCTTTATAAGATACCGTAACCGGATATTCTCCTTCGGGAACCTTCATAAGCATTCCTTCTTCTATCTTATAAATAAGATTCTTTCCGATTTCTATGAATCCGCCCACAAGTTTCTTTTCCCCTTCAAGGCGAACATATCCGTGACCTTTATCTACCGTAATGGAATAAACCGTATTGTCGATTCCTCGTATAGTTACTTCATCCGATTCGTTTAAGTCCTGAAGTGCTATCACTTCTCCGTCGGAAAAGGCTATTGTTTTGGCCGATACTCGATAACTGTCATCTTTAAAAAACAGGGTTTTATTGTTGGTATTAAGATTGAAATCGCATATCTCGCTTTCTTCAAAGCATTCCGATGCAAGCTGAAGTGAAATCAAAGTCTTGGATAATTTCATGAAACAGATGTTGCACATCTGACCTACGTGCAACGAAGAAACAGTTAAAGCGGTATCATATTTATCCGAAAATCTGGTACCGCCGTCATAACCCAATGTATATGTTTTACCTAAATCGAAATTGTAGAAGGTTATGGTTTCGTTTACATCGCTGAAACCATATATTACTGCTGTATCATAGGAATCATAGCTTCTTCCGCTCTTCTCGGGAAGTTTTTCTTCTACGGATGTCTCGGTTGAAGATATTTCTGTTGAAGCTTGCACACCCATAAATTCATCCCCGCATCCTGCGAGCATGAAAAAAGAAAAAACTATTAATGCGTAGCTTAATGATTTAAAAGTTTTCAACATTTATGATTCCCTGATACACAATTAATCCACAAATCTTTTGATCAATTCCTCTTTATTGTTTAAAGAAGGATCTTCCAATACCGCATCAAGCATTCGATTAAGTATGTCTCCAAGTTCGGGGCCGGGTTGTACATTGGCTTCAATCAAATCCTTACCCTTTACGGCAAGTGTTTTTAAGGAAACACATTCTTTATCTTCAACTATCTGTTCGTATATCTTTATTACTTTCGAAAGATGCCCGTTCTTCTCTTCACGCTTATAATCACTCTGTCCAATTAAATCGGCCCTGTGAAGATCAAACAATTCCGGAAAATATTCCTCACCGATTTTATTTACCGACCTTCTTACCGCTACTTTCGTAGTCTCAGGTCTTTCATCATGATATCTGACCAGTGTGGATACATGTCCGATGGTTTCGTTATCGAACTTAAGGCGCTTAAGAATTTCTGTCGCCATTGTCGCACCTTTATCCTGATGGCCTTTAAAATGGTCCACTCCGTTTGAATCCGTCGTCTTCATGACCGGCTTTCCCATATCATGGAAAAGTGCTGCCAGTCTTAGCATTCTCGTGGCGGGCACATTCATGCATACCTTCAATGTATGCTCTCCGACCGTGTACATATGATGGGGATTGTTCTGTGTTGTCTCCATCATTGCATCAAATTCCGGAAGAAATACCTTGGTTACTTTAAGTTCATATGCCTTCCGCAAATATTCCGGATGATCGCTTGTAAGTGTCTTAACAAGCTCAACCTGGATTCTCTCCGCACTGATTTTGGATAACGTCGGTGCAAGTTCTTCTATTGCCTGTGCTGTCTTAAGCTCTATTTCATAGTTTAGCTGGGCAGCAAATCTTATTGCTCTTAATATTCTCAATGCATCTTCGGAAAATCTGCTCTTCGGATCTCCGACGCATCGAATTTTGCGTTCTTTAATATCTTCCAATCCGCCGTACATATCTACCAATCCGCTCTTTGGATTGTATGCCATTGCATTTATGGTGAAGTCTCTTCTCAAAAGGTCTTCTTTAAGATTGGCGGTAAACGTTACTTCACTCGGATGTCTCGAATCTTCGTATTTTCCGTCAATTCGATATGTGGTTACCTCATATATTTCCCCGTCAAGAAGTACGGATACCGTTCCGTGCTCTATTCCGGTATCAAAAGTCCTCTTAAAAAGCGCTTTTGTCTCTTGGGGTGTGGCGGAGGTGGTAATATCCCAGTCATTCGGAACTTTGTTAAGTATCGAATCTCTTACGCATCCGCCTACCGCATATGCTTCAAAGCCTGCAGCCTCAAGTGTTTCTATTATTTTGGTAACATTCTTTGGAAGATTAATTGTCATTATTATCCTTATTTAACCAGTCTTACTGTTTCTCGGCAGATGGCAAGTTCTTCGTTGGTGGGAACTATCATTGTTACTACCTTGCTTCCGGGATCGGAAAGAACTGTGATTTCTCCGCGGATTTTGTTTTTCTCGGGATTAACGTTCGTTCCGAGATATCCAAGATATTCACCGACCATCTGTCTGATTAATGCTGTATTCTCGCCTACGCCTGCGGTATATGCGATTACGTCAACACCGTTCATGGCTGCTACGTATGAACCGATATACTTGGCTACATGATATGCATATGTTTCAAGTGTAACCTTTGCAAGCTCGCTTCCTTCATTGTAAGCTTTTTCAAGATCTCTGAAGTCGCTGGAAATTCGTGAAAGTCCGTAAACTCCGGATTCCTTGTTTAATATTGTAAGTATGTCCTCAGCGGGCTTATCAAGCTTTCTTGAAAGGAATGTTACGATTGCGGGGTCAATGTCTCCGCTTCGTGTTCCCATGATAAGTCCTTCAAGAGGAGTAAGTCCCATGGAAGTATCTACGCTCTTTCCGTTCATTACGGCACTGATGGAAGCTCCGTTTCCAAGGTGACATACAATAATCTTTAAGTCTTTACGGTCTTTATTCAAGAACTTAGCCGCCTCATTGGATACGAAGTCGTGGCTTGTTCCGTGGAATCCGTAACGACGAACTTTATAAAGTTCGTAATAATCATAAGGAAGTCCGTAAAGGAATGCTTTCTTGGGCATTGTCTGATGGAATGCTGTATCAAATACGGCAACCATGGGTACGTTGGGCATAAGTGCCTTGCATGCATTGATTCCGATAAGGTTAGCGGGATTATGTAAGGGTGCAAGATCGTTACACTCTTCGATTGCTGCCATTACTTCATCATTGATGACAACGCTTGTCGCAAACTTCTCTCCGCCATGAACGATTCTGTGTCCTACGGCATCTATTTCACTTAATGACTTAACTACGCCTGTTTCAGCATCTGTAAGTTTTTCAATGACCAAAGAAACTGCTTTCTTATGGTCGGGCATGGGAACTATTGTGATTTCCTTGTCCTTGCCTTGGGGCTGATACGTAATCTGGCTTCCGTCAATTCCGATTCTCTCGCAAAGACCCTTTGCCATTACTTCTTCAGTGTCTGAATTAATAAACTGATATTTAAGTGAGCTGCTTCCGCAGTTGATAACTAATACGTTCATAAAAAGCCTCCATCACCTTATTTAATAATTAATATGCCTTACCCCAGTAAACCATCTTCTGTGCAGGTCTTCCGCAGCATACACACTTGTCGGAAAGGTTTTCCTGTGTAAAAGGCATGCAACGGCTTGTTACCGCAAGTTTTTCTTTTATCTTGTTTTCACATTCAACATCGCCGCACCACATAGCCTTAACAAAACCTGTCTTCTCTGAGAAGATCTGTTCAAATTCTTCCCATGTATGTGCCTCAAATGTCTGGCTGTCACGACGTTCTCTTGCTCTTTCAAGCATATCCTTCTGAATCATGGGGATAAGCTTTTCAACTTCTTCGGCAAGTTTATCGAGTGCTACTTCCATCTTCTCACCGCTGTCACGACGAGCGATTACTGCCTTGCCGGCCTCGATATCCTTGGGTCCGATTTCTATACGAAGAGGAATTCCTCTCATTTCCTGCTCAGAGAACTTCCATCCGGGACTCTTGTCGGAATCGTCAACCTTTACGCGGAATCCCTTCTCGATAAGTTCGCTCTTAATCTCTGCTGCCTTTTCAAGTACTCCTTCAGCCTGCTGACGGATAGGAATAATCATTACCTGTGTGGGCGCTACCATAGGAGGAAGCACAAGACCCGAATTATCACCGTGAACCATGATTACGGCTCCGATAAGTCTTGTTGTTGTACCCCATGATGTCTGGCAGGGATATTTAAGTGTGTTGTCTTTATCTGTGTACTGAATGCCGAATGCCTTGGCAAATCCGTCGCCGAAGTTGTGGCTTGTTCCTGACTGAAGTGCCTTTCCGTCATGCATTAATGCTTCAATTGTATATGTGGCATATGCTCCCGCAAACTTTTCCTTGTCGGTCTTGCGTCCCTTAACTACGGGAATTGCAAGCACCTGCTCACAGAAGTCGGCATATACATTAAGCATCTGAATAGTACGCTCTTCCGCTTCTTCAAATGTTGCGTGAATTGTATGACCTTCCTGCCACAAGAATTCTCTTGAACGGAGGAAAGGACGTGTTTCTTTTTCCCAACGTACTACAGAGCACCACTGGTTATAAACCTTCGGTAAGTCTCTGTACGAATGAACTTCGTTTTTATAAAAATCGCAGAACAAGGTCTCTGATGTAGGTCGTACACACATTTTTTCCTGAAGGGGCTGAAGTCCTCCCTGTGTAACCCAAGCTACTTCCGGTGCGAAACCTTCTACGTGATCCTTTTCCTTCTGAAGTAAGCTTTCGGGAATGAACATGGGAAGATAAACGTTCTCTACTCCCGTCTTCTTGAAACGTGCATCCATCTGGCTCTGAATAAGTTCCCAGATAGCATATCCGGCGGGCTTAAATACCATACATCCCTTTACGGATGTGTAATCCATAAGCTCTGCTTTCTTAACTACGTCCGTGTACCATTGAGCAAAATCATCTTCCATGGAAGTGATTGCTTCAACTAATTTCTTGTCTGCCATAACTGATCCTTTCTTTATATGAATAATTTGTCTTCATAATTCTTAGCGTTTAACTATAGAATTGTAGTCTTTATGACCTGTTTTGTCAATGTTTACGCCACCTTTACAGGCACTCATTGCTATACCGATAAGCAGGAAAAGAAGAGGTGTCGAAGTAACCTGTCTGAAACTGAAAAGGTTATTTGTAAGATATGACACAAGTGCCAGTATGAAAATCACCATTTCGGGTCTTTTCTTGATATTTCTCGAAAACGTTATAAATGCACTTATACATAATCCGGCAAAAGAAAAAACACCCACCAGTCCTTCATTTATCAGCACATTCAAAATCTCGCAATGCGCATTTGTAAGTTCCAGCTTACCAAACAGATTTCTGCTTAATGCCATCAGGTCTTCATGCTCGCTCATCGCGTAGTAGAAGCAATCCGGTCCGGCTCCGAACAATTTCTCTTTCAACGAAAATCTTGAGAAAACCGAAAGGGCTATTTTATAAATTCCCATTCGATTATGTCCCATGGAATCATCAAATGTCCCGTAGTTTAAAAAATCGCTTCCGTTTACGAAAACCGCAACAAGAACAATGCCGATTACTGTTGCCGTTATAATCGACACCCATTTTTCCGAAGTTTTCAATTCTTCCTTTTTTTCTTTATTAATCAATATATAGGCAGTTGTTGACACTGCTGTCAAAAGTATTGATACCGGAAATGAGAAAAGAAAATAATCAAATGTTCCGCTGTAGTTTCTGACGCCGGGACAAATTTTCCCGGTTATTGTTATAAGTAAGCACGTGTATCCGAAAAGCCCCAACAGCAGAATATACCTTTTAAATACATCGCGACTTCTTAATGACAAAATCAGTCCCGCAAACATCATAACGGCATATGCAATGACACCGCTGTCGGAACCGTTTACAGCAATGATGAAAGTCATGAAAAAGCAGATAACATATGCTATTGCTTTCGCTATTTTTTTCTCGGCCGTCAGGAATAATCCGTATATTACCGGTACTGCAATGGAAAGATATCCGCAAAACCAGTTTATGTTTCCGAACGTAGAAATCAATGTCGGACGTGCATATTTCATCTTGATGGGATATATGTCGTATCTGTTTAATATACCAAGTACAGATGTTATCAGTGCCCCTGCGGCAATCGGTATGAAAACGACCTTATTATATTTAAATACCAATCCCGCGAGTATTGCCATCGTGCACATCGACACAACAGTCACAAGTCCAAAATACCACCCGTTATAGCCAAACAACGGTCCGGAAGGAATTGTTCCGTATTCCGTATTATTTATATTCCGATATTCGGACAGCAGGTAGGAAATAACATTACTCAATACATACAATACTGTCATCAGATACAGAAGCGGTGCCTTCTTTATCCTTGAAACAGGATATCTTTCTTCGGCTTCCGTAATAAACATAAGCGCAAAGCTTATAAGCAAGAGTACCGCCAATATTTTAGATGCGTTTAAGTAGAACATGTACTTATATGTTGCCACTGCGGTATACCCATCGTGAAGATACAGCGGATATATTGTAAACATTATCGTTACTACCGCAAGTGAAATATAAACCCCGCATATTCCGGCTATTTTCCTTATTTTCTCTTTTCCTGTCATTTTCCCCTCTTTGGCACTGTTCTTTTTATTAATTATAGAATGTATGCAGTAAAAAGAAAACCTCTCTTTACTGCCTTCCGTATTTATTATTTTTTTAGATTTTTATCCTATTCAATTTATTTATTTCTTCATAAATTGTGTTACACTGAAATTGCTTTAGGGGGATAATCCTATGAAACTTAAGACACGACTAAACATTACATTCGTTACTATTGCCGTTCTTCCGCTTTTTCTTTTTACAGCTGCTTTCCTTTTAATAGGAAATATCATGGTAAAGGTACAGGGAAACGGCATTGATACAATTGAACAGCTTATGCCAAAAACATTTTTTACGGCGCTGTGGATTGCTTTTTTCCTTATAATGATTTCCATCGCATTTTTGCTTACCCGCTGGATCGGAAAAGGTGTTTTCAGTCCTCTCAACGATATCAAGGTCGGCATGAGACAAATTTCCGAAGGAAATTTCGATTATAAGCTTGAAACTGACATGGATGGTGAAATCGGCGAGCTTTACGGCGACTACGAAGGCATGCGGCTTAAGCTTAAAGAATCCGCGGATGAAAAGCTTGAAAACGACGCCCGTAACCGCGAGCTTATTACAAACATCTCGCATGATTTGAAGACTCCCATCACTGCAATTAAGGGTTACATGGAAGGAATCATGGACGGCGTCGCGGATACGCCCGAAAAAATTGATAAATACATAAAGACGGTTTACAACAAAGCCAACGATATGGACAGGCTCATAAACGAGCTTACTATTTATTCGAAAATCGACACAAACCGAATTTTGTATACTTTCCTGCGGTTGAATGTTTCGGATTACTTTTCGGACTGTATCGAAGAAGTCGGTCTGGACATGGAATCCAAGCATATCGAGCTGAACTATTCAAATCTCGTTCCTGCGGACACGCGAATTATCGCAGATCCCGAACAGTTAAAGCGTGTTATTAACAACATTATCAGTAATTCGGTTAAGTACATGGACAGAGACAAGGAAAAAGGCATCATCGACATTCGTCTTCTGGACGACGGTGATTCTGTCCGTATCGAAATTGAGGATAACGGTCGAGGCATTCCCGCCAAAGACCTTCCTAATATATTTGACCGGTTCTTCAGAACCGACGCTTCAAGAAACTCATCCAAAGGCGGCAGTGGCGTAGGTCTTTCTATCGTTAAGAAGATTGTCGAAGACCACGGCGGCTACATATGGGCAACGTCCAAGGAGGGCGAAGGAACCTGTATGCATTTTGTTATCAGAAAATACGAGGAGAAAAAAGACGATGAATAAAATTCTTATTATTGAAGACGAAGAAGCTATTGCCGATCTTGAAAAAGATTATCTTGAGCTTAGCGATTTTTCCGTAGAAATTGCACACGACGGTATTGAAGGTGAAGAAAAGGCACTTAACGAAGATTATAATCTTATTGTTCTCGACCTTATGCTTCCCGGCAAAGACGGCTTTGAAGTATGCAAGTCCATAAGAGAGAAGAAAAATGTTCCGGTATTAATGGTTTCTGCCAAGAAAGACGACATTGACAAGATAAGAGGCCTGGGTCTCGGGGCCGATGATTACATGACCAAACCTTTCAGTCCAAGTGAGCTTGTTGCCAGAGTAAAGGCACATCTCGCCCGCTATGAAAGACTTGTTAATTCCAACGCCAAGCCTGCCAACCAGATTATTGAAATCCGTGGGCTTAAAATCGATAAAACCGCTCGTCGCGTATGGATTGACGGCGAAGAAAAGCAATTCACCACCAAGGAATTCGACTTATTGACTTTCCTTGCCGAAAACCCCAACCATGTATACACTAAAGATGAGCTTTTCCGCGAAATATGGGATATGGATTCCATCGGTGACATCGCCACAGTTACGGTTCACATCAAAAAGATTCGCGAAAAAGTCGAGTTCGACTCCGCTAATCCGCAGTACATCGAAACGATTTGGGGTGTGGGCTATCGTTTCAAGATGTAACAATTGTTGAAACACCCCAAATAGTTCCTGCTCCGCAGGATGCAAAGTGCTGCGCACGGCTTTTGGGGCGTAGGCTACAGATTCAAGATGTAGATTTTTATATGGCAGGATATATGAATATCTTATTTGAAGACAATGACATTATTGTAATAAATAAGCCGGCAGGGATAGCGACGGAAAGTGCATCCATCGGTGCGAAAGACATCAAAACGGAATTACTTAAGTATTTAAAGAGCAAAGGTGAAAAGCCTGAGATATATGTTGTTCACAGACTTGACCAACCCGTTTCCGGATTGATGGTATTTGCCAAGACGCAAAAAGCAGCATCGGGATTGTCCGCGGAAACATCAGAATTTGCCAAGGATTATGAGGCCATGGTCTATGGGACCAAACTGGAGCCTGAAAATACATTGGTAGATTATCTTAAAAAGGACAGTCGTACAAACCTTTCATCGGTAACGGATGCATCCGAAAAAGGAGCCAAAAGAGCGGAATTGACTTATGAAGTGATTAAAGAACGAGAGGAAACGACTCTTGTAAAGGTTCACTTAAAGACAGGTCGACATCACCAAATCAGAGTTCAATTTGCTCACTTAGGTTATCCGTTAATAGGTGACCGAAAGTATGGATCCAAAAAATCCGTTGATTATACCTTAAGCAGGAACATTAATCGCGTTGCCTTGTGTGCGACACATATTAAGTTTAAGCACCCGATTAATTCCAAGATACTTGAATATTCCATTGAAAACGATTTTGAGTAAGTATCAATTCATGAACTCTACCGCATGTTTTCTGGTCCACAAAGGGAAAAGATTTCGCTGACAGCGATAATTTTCCCTTTCTTTTATGGCTATCGAATTGAAAAAAGTTTTCCACAAATCCGTGTATTCATCATTTTCTTTCTCGGTTTCCAAAAGCCTTTCAAACTCTTCATCCGTTAGCTTTCGGATATAATAGTCCTCATCCTTCGGATGAACAACTGCTTCTTTATGAACATCATCAACTACCATCCAATATTCTGACGGCATACGATCGCTGAAAGCTTCCGCAACTGTTAAAAGAACGTGGCTTTTAGGCTCGATATGAGCAACATAGACAGATTTTCGTATTTCATGAAATCGGAGAAACTCAACGAATTTATGAGCCTCATTGTCAAGACGCTTACGAATCTCGGCGCTTCGCATTACCGGCTCATAAGAGACCATGTCAAGAACATTGGGTCCGTATGCAAATCCGAGAATGAGAACGAGATATATGTTCTGCAAAACATCATCTTCGTAAGCCATGGACTCATATAGTAGTTCCTTATAAACCATCGGTGAGATTTTCATGTTGATAGCATCCATTACGCTTTCGGCTTTAGCATAATCGGGCTCAACATGGATATACTCATCAAACAATGTATATTGCTCAATCGGTTCCAGCATAAGCCTGATATTCTTATGACCAAGCTTGCTTGCCCAAGCATCATAGATGCATGTAAGCATAGCTTCCCAATTTCTCTCGCAGGAAAAAACTGTCATATAATAAACACTCCATTCCGAACAAAAACTATTGCTAGCCGGCGTTAACATTAAAATCCGTAAACAGATTCATCTGAACATAGGAATCATCTTTCGAAACTAAACGGGCGTTCTCACGCCTTTCGGAATCGGCAAGTGCTCCTAAAATAAATTTCTGCTCAATGGGCATGGAAAACATCATCTTTCCGTTGCATGTAATGAAATATTGTGCTCGTTTCAATACAACACCGATTTTCTTGAGCATTTCAAATGTCAAAGCAGAGTACCTTCTGGCACTCATAATGCGCTTAACACTCGTAGGACCGATTCCCGGAACTCTTAGCAAAGTATCATAAGATGCCTTGTTAATCTCAACCGGAAATATATCAAGGTGCCTGATTGCCCAGTCGCACTTCGGGTCTATCCTGTTATCGAAAAACGGCTTTTCTCTTGATAACAGTTCGTCAGCCTGAAATCCATAGTAACGCAAGAGAAAATCTGCCTGATACAGTCTGTGCTCTCGTAAAAGAGGAACCGCCGTTCCGATTGCGGGAAGGTTTTCATCCTCATTTATAGGTATATATCCCGAATAGAAAACACGCTTTAAGTCGAAGCTTTTGTATAAATTCTGGGATGTACGGATAAGTTCCAAATCCGTTTCATCCGTCGCGCCTATTATCATCTGGGTACTCTGGCCGCCGGGAGCAAACGGTCTTTTCAACATAGTATCTTTAGTGTCTGCAGGATACATAAATGACTGGCTTCCGGAAAGAAGAGTATTTGTAACATTCTCAAGATATATCGGATTACTGCCCTCTATTCCCTTTTCATTCATCCCCGGTCCGAAAATACTGTTAACAAGATGCCTGTTAATCCCCGCACGTTCCATCCTGGCGTCTTTGCCGATAGCCAGTCTGTGTGCAGCTATAGTGCCGGATATCTGATTCATGGGCTTTATGATGTTATTCATGGGCTTGTTGGGAGCAAGCTTGGAAAGGCTTCTCTCCGTAGGAAGCTCCATATTAAGACTTATACGGTCGGCTAAAAGACCTGCGGAATAGAGAAGTTCGGCGGATGCACCCGGAATAGCCTTAACATGAATATAGCCGTTAAAAGCATACTTGGTACGTAAAAGTCTCAATGCCTCACATATCTTTTCCATCGTATAGTCGGGACTTTTAATAACACCCGAACTCAAAAACAAGCCTTCAATATAATTGCGTTTATAAAACTCTATCGTTAACGTGCAAATCTCCTCCGGTGTAAAAATCGCCCTTTCCACATCATTGGATACTCTGTTCTTGCAATACTTACAATCATAAATACAATGATTCGTCATAAGTATCTTCAAAAGAGATATGCACCTTCCGTCCGCAGCGAAAGCATGACAGACTCCGGCCTGACATGAATTTCCGAGTTTCCCTTTCTCGCCCCTTCGGTCAACACCGCTGGAAGTACATGCCACATCATACTTGGCCGCATCGGATAGAATATTAAGTTTCTGATCAAGTGTCTGTTCTTCAATAATGTCGTACATACGTTCGCCTCTGATTTAATTATACGCACGTATGTTCGACCTGTCAACGTTTTTCTTTTGCCCGGAGCATAAAGAAAAGGGCGAATCCTTAGATCCGCCCTAAAACCTTTATTTTACTATTTAACTTTAACTGCCTTGCTTACGGTCCAATCCGAGTAATAGGTCTTTCCGCTTACTTTCTTGTAACCGCGTACTCTTGCGTAATACTTCTTGCCACTCTTAAGTCCCGTGAAGGTCTTGGTGACTGTATTAACGTTCTTTATAGTTGACTTCTTTACGCTCTTCTTGAAATTCTTATCAGTTGATACCTGAACTTCAAATCCGGTTGCTCCCTTGCTTGACTTCCACTTAAGTGTCAGTTTCTTTTTGCTCGTAGACTTAGCCGAGCTAAAGGACTTAACCTTACCGGGAACAATCGAGAACGTAGCCTTCTTCGAACCTGTGTAGCCACTCTTACCGGTTACTGTAACGGTTGCCTTTCCGATTGCCTTGTTGTTGGACCACTTAAGCTTGTAATACTTGGATGAAATGGTATTTCCTGCAGGGTCCTTGACAACAAGCTTGGGAGTAAGTGCCTTGCCTGTATATGCAACGGAAGGAGTCTTAACCGTTACGGAAGCAATCTTCTTCTCGACGGGTTTTTCGGTCTTGGCAATTGCGTATGTAGAGAACTTGTCTGTGGCAAAAGAAACTGTTCCGCTCTTTGCATCATACGTTGAATCAATTACCTCTGCCTTGCCTTCGTGTTCACGAATAATCTGAACAGATTCGCCGTCCTTAAGTGTCTCGCTTAATGCTACACTGATTGATACAGGCTTTGTAAGTTCATGGATTTCCGTATCCCATGAATCCTGCTTTGCCTTCTGAGGATCGTAATTCTTTACTACCATTTCCGAAAGGTCGATATCGAGAATCGAATCAATTGTAGCCTTTCCCGCTGCTTCCTGAATTTTTGCTTTGTCTGCATCGGAAACTGTAGTATCACTTACTTCAAGCTTAACATTACCGTTTGAAACTGCGCCTGCGGTATTGGATACGCTTGCGCTCTTAACTGCCTCGGAGCTGTTTTCAACAGCATCCTCTGTCTTGGCAAATCCGGCACTCATGTGTCCTGCATTAGCCGGCATGATGAATGAATAAGAACCTCTTTCTTCTCCGGGTGTATTGTTTTCAATCGTATTTCCGTTGATGTTTAAGGTGTCTTTCTGATACTGATATCCCGCATCGGGAAGGATTTCAACATTTACGGGTTCTCCGGCTGCAATCCAAGCTTCGAACGTATCTCTTCCGGTTTGGGGATCCGGAAACTGAATGAAAAAACCTTTCTTGTATCCCGTAAGCATTACGATTCCCTTATCGCTGTTCTCTTTTCCGCCTTCTTCGGGATGATAACTTACAGAATAGAGAATCGGGTCGATATTCTTAATGATATATTCGTTTTCGTCATGAGACAGAATTACGCCACGATTGTCTTCTTCGGAAATACCGTTTTCAATATCCGTATCTGAAATCGTATATGTAGCGAGTCCCGGCTGATACAGACAATCCCTGACATCGTCATACTTGGCCAGTCCGTTTTCGGGGTAAGATTCATAATAATGATTTACCATGTAATTCGCAGGGCCGAATTGGGCACCCTCGACAAGCTCAACATGAATTTCTGCTTCTTCGTAAATGTCAATTCTTCCGCGTTCTGGATTACCGGCAAACAAATCAAGTTCGGCGGGGTTCATTTCCTGTATATTTGTCTGTGTTACCTGCATTTTTGCACTTCTAACAGTTAACTGTTTTACATCACAAAGCAAAGAGTCTGCATATACAACGGCATTAATCATTTCTCTATTATGAAAATCATAGTTTCTGATATCAACAGAATTAATGCCGGAAAATGCATTAATAGCAGGATTATCAGAATCTTCTCCTATTGAAAGCTCGATTCTGCCGTCAAAACGAACATTATTTGCAGGTTTATCAGAATCTTCAGCAGCAAAACCATCTTTTACAGTTAATTGGTTTTGGCCATCCAGCTCAACTCTGGCGCCACCTTTAAGCTTAACTGCTGTAATGTTGTTTATACCATCTACTAAGACATGAACATCTCCACCAATTGTTAACTCCTCTGCATCAAAATCATTAATTATTATTCTTCCCCAACCATCATCGTCTTTCGAAACAATTATGTTTCCGCTGTCAAGCATAGGACAATCGCCGGGATCAGGAGATAAAACGTCACCGTTATCGTCCGTAAGTTCAACACCATTTACTTTCAGGCAGAATACTCCGCCGGGATTTCCGCCACCGCCACCGCCGCCGGGAGTGTTTGCGGTAAACTCACATTCAATGTGCTTGTTATCTTCGATAGTAACAGTAACGACGTTATTATTTACGTCGGCATTTCCGTTAAAATCGCTGCAAAAATTGAAGTAATAACCTTCACCGGCGGTAAATGTTACAGTTACTGTATCTCCTTCCTGTAAACTGTTTATCTTATAGTTTCCCTTAGACTGATCTTTATCCCAATCGGAAAGTTCAATATCAGTTTCCGGTACTATAGTGTCTTCGCCTCTAACTACAGAATACGAAACACTACCTTTCATATTATCACCGGAATCAAACAGATCCCTCATTTCAATCCATAATTCTTTATTACCTTCAGCGTTTGCTTTAATGGGTGAAAGAACCATAGTTGAAAGCACCATGCATGCAGCAACAAAAACCGATGCTATGGATTTTATTCGTTTCATCCTCATAAAATTTGCCTCCTTTTTACTACAAAACCGAATAAGTAAAGTAATTGTATAAAATCTTCATTAACGAAAAAATAATTGATTTCGCAATCGAGTAGGCTGAATCCTACTCGATTGACTGTTGGGCGTCAAAAAAGATATTCGTGCAAGCACGATATCTGCTTGACGCCTTATCACACAAAAAAAGCCACGGACACCTTGATATGGTGCCCGTGGCAAAACAAAAAGTTTTTTATCCTATTTCTTAGCGAATCTAAGTATTCTGTTGGCAAACTTAAACTCACTTACCCAAATATTCGTACCGTCATATCCGATTTGCTTGGGCATTACTATAGTATTTTTATTACTTACGGGAATCAGGTCCGCCAAGTTTTCTTCGCCCTCGTCACCGTACAGTTTTTTAGACGAATAGTAACCTTCGCCGTTTCCGAGAATAACTCTGGGCGCTTTTCCTTCCAATGCATCGTCAACCTTGTTCCAAATAAGAATGCGATTTCCGCTAAGATCGGAAAATGCGAACAAATCTGCTGCCACAATTAAATCCATTGCGTGGAAATCAGTCATTTCATAAACATCTCCAAACTTATAGACTTTCCTGATATCAAATTCGGCAAACAATTCTGCATCTTCCATACTTCCTATATTAATCTGAGTAAATTTGCCATGTGGACGAATTTCGGTAAGTCCGGACTTTTCTTTTGCCTCATTTATATCACTCATTTTATAGAAGGATAAATATGAGCCTTCCGACTTGGATCCGTCTTCGTTGAAATCCGGAATAACAGCAAGATAATCCTCACCCGGAGACATACTGCCACCCTTTTTAATGACTGCAAAAGGAGATTTCTCTTTCTCAATCAGGCCATCAAATATATAAACCGACGATGACTGATTTTCCTGTAAAGTGAGATAAGTATAGTTTCCGTCAAATTCTATATCCGTTACTTGACCCGTAAGCCACAAGGTACCGACTCTGTTTCCGAATACCGTATCGGGAAGTTTACCGGAAAGAGCATCCTTGTAATCATGCCAAATATAGAAAATACCGTGTGTTCTTGTAACCGTCATTAAGATAGTTTTTTCGGACTTATTGTCCTTATGAATCGTCGTCGGTCCGGGCACAAGATAATTGAAGTCAAACATTGCCTGAGCCTTAACGCCGGAGGAGGTGGGAATTCCGTCGTAAAGGTAAAGTCTCTTGCTAAGCTCGTTTGACGAAACAAGATAATTGTCTCCTACGGCAATGTCTCCTCCTACAAGGACATCACTGTGGGATACTATCTCGTCTATTGCAAAATGAGATTCTCCACCGAACCTGATATCCGGTTTATCGTTAAATTTGGTCGGTTTATAAGAAAATCCTACAATTTCTCCCATTTGATGCAGATTAATAAGCAACTTGTTTTCCGCGTAAATCATACGGTTTGAACCGCCTCCGCAGAAGAAAAATCCCGTTTCGTCACTATATCTTGCATTCACTGTTCCCAGCACCAAATCCGGTCTGTCCGTTGCCGAATCTACTTTTCCGTCTTCAAAGATGTGAACATTATTGCAAAAATAAAAGTATAATCTTCCTCCTACATTAACGGCAGAACCATATCCGCAATTCATATTTCCCGGATTATAGATAAAATCTTCCAATCCGTTTTCACCCGCTTTCGCGGAATACTTTGTCTGTGTAAAATACCCACCGATAGTTTTTTGAGTCTTTGTAACTTTTGATCCCACCTTCTTATCAAGCTTATCCGTAGTAGGCCATCCGTTAAATACTCTTTCACCCGGTCCGAATCCCGGAATATTCTCATCACCGATAAACAGCTGAGAACCGGTCCAACTGATTGCTCTTGGTGTGGTCGACTGGGCAAAAGAAAGAATAAGGTTCGGATAATAATTGTCTTCTCCTTCCTCCCAGGTTGAAGGAAGATTGTCCCAAATAAGCACGTTTGTTCCTGCCGTATCCGTTACAATCAGTTTTCCGTCATATTCCGTTGAAACTGCCCACGGCCACTGAATATGATTTAAATGAGTACCGTGATCCGGATTATACCACTCAATTGAATGGTCGGCGCTTATTCCTGTCTCAAGAGTATTTATGTTATCAAAAACAAGAATTCTGTGATTTCGTGTATCGGTAACATATAATTTGCCCTGTTTATCGATTGCTACATCCATCGGCCAATTCATTTTATCCTTTGTGTATCCGCCGGTGTTTCCATTAATATCAGTCTGGCCGAGTACTATAATATCATTGGAATACATACTCCAATCTTTCTTCAAGATTTCTTCCAAAGATCCGCCGCGATATATCAAAACTCGATTATTGTATACGTCCGACACTGCAAAATACGCTTTTTTATTTGCCGAATCGTAATAATAGGCCATTCCGTTTTGATGGTTATAATTCCATCCTTCAGCCTGCTCCAGTTCAGGCGCACCTATAACGCTTGCTGCTGCCTGTCCGGTCTCAAAAAAACCTGTAGGACTTAAGTTTTCGAAATCTACCGACTTTTTCTCGGTTCCTCCTGCAAATTTAATATATCCGTTATCAAGACCCTTTACGGTTACCTCACACTTACCTGTATATTCTCCGTCGGTAGCCGAAATAATAGCTTTTCCGGGACCAATAAATTCAATATACGCATCATTTCGGTCTGAGCCAACTATTACACCGTCCGGATAGGGACTTACTTTGGCAACCGTTTCATCCGAAGATTTCCATGTAACCGGCTTAATACTTTCCTTCAGTTTTCCCCTAAGACCGATATCCGCGCCGCCTCCGATATATCCGGATTTTCCTGCAGCATCAAGATAGTCATCTTCCTGTGGAGGCAATTCCGCCTGTTTTACCGTAACGTCGCAATATAATATCTTATCATTTACCTTAACCTTAATTTTTGTTTTGCCGGCATTATTACCGATTACTTCTCCCTGTCTGTCGACCGTGGCTACATTCTTGTCTTCGGTTGAAAAGATGATTGTAGAATCTGCAGGCGCACCCTTAACCTTAATATATTTTCTTTCGCCCGACTTGATTGTCATACTGCTCGGTGAAAGATATATTCCTGCTTTTATTGTAAATGTCTTCTCAATGGTTCCTTTATAGTTGCCCTTGCCCTTGACAATTGCCGTAGCCGTTCCTGCCTTATTATTATTTTTGTACTCTACCGTATAATCCGTTTCGGATTTCAGCGTTACTTTTCCATCCTTAACGGTAACCGTAGGCTTGCATGCCTTGCCCTCATATGTATAGCTTGTTTTTGAAAGCTTGACGCTCATATCCTTAATGGATTTAGGATTAATCTTGAATGTCACATAAGCTTTTTTTCCCTTATAGCTACCCTTTCCTGCAATGGTAACCGAAGCTTTTCCTGCCTTGGTATTATTTTTATATGTGACGGAATAATTGGACGAGGACAATGTCGTTTTCCCGCTTTTTACAGTCACTTTAGGTTTACATGCACTTCTGTTATATGTATACGTTTCTTTAGACAGAGTCACTGCGAAAGCATTTTTTATAGTGAATGTCTTCTTAATGCTTCCGGAATATTTTCCCTTACCTTTAACAGTTATTGTAGCTGTACCGGGCATTACATTATTCTTGTAAGAAACAGAATAATCCGCATCCTTCTTTAAAGTTTTCTTTCCGTACTTGACCTTGATAGAAGGTTTGATTTCTTTACCTGTGTACGTATAAACGGATTTAGTCAAAGTAATCTTGCACTTAGTCATTCTTGCTGCTGCATAAGCTGTGTCTGAAGGAATCATCGCCAATACAAGAACCACACAAAGAAATAACGAAAATAGACTTTTTGCTCTCTTTTTCATATTTATTCTCTCCAAATCAAAAGTTACCGATTACCGGTAAATTTTATCAAAAAGGTATTATATCGACATTAATACCTTAATATGCTTAATGGAACTTTGCCAAAAGAAAAGCAGGCGGTTTTTGATATACCGCCTGCAATAGCCTTACATATTATTTACTTCGCGAACTCTTCCAGAAACTCTCTCAGCTCTGCAATTCCCGTTCCGCTCTTTGCGGAAATCATAAACACCTTATCCGCTATGGGATCCTTGAAGACATTCTCACCTTCAACACAATCCGCCTTGTTGAACAGCGTGAAAATCGGCTTTCCGCTGACTCCGAGACTTTCGAGAGTCGAATAGACCGTTTCCATCTGGCGCTCGTAGTCGAGATTCGAAGAATCCACAACATGGATAATGATATCCGCGTACTTGGCTTCCTCAAGGGTAGACTTAAATGCCTCAACAAGATTGTGAGGAAGCTTACGGATAAATCCGACAGTATCGGTCATCAAAAGCTTCTTGCCGGTAGGGTAAGTCAAAGCTCTGGTCGTAGGGTCAAGCGTGGCAAAAAGCTTGTTCTCCGAAAGAACATTGGCCGCGGTAAGTCGATTAAGTAAAGTCGACTTGCCGGCGTTAGTGTAGCCTACGATAGCCGCTACCTTCTGTCGATTGTCCTCACGGCGCTTTCTGTTCGTTTCGCGAACACGTTCCACGCGCGAAAGCTCTTTCTTGAGTTGTGAAATACGATCGTGTATGCGTCGACGGTCGACTTCGATTTTCTTTTCACCGGGACCACGTGTACCGATACCGCCGCCGAGTCTGGAAAGCGAATTTCCGAAACCTGCAAGACGCGTAGCGCGATACTTAAGCTGAGCCATTTCGACCTGAATTTTGCCCTCGCTCGTAGTTGCGTGCTGGGCGAAAATGTCGAGAATAACCAAAGTTCTGTCCATTACCTTTACATCCAGCTCGTCTTCGAGATTCTTAAACTGTGCCGGCGACAGTTCGTCGTCGCAGACAATTCCTGTAGCGTCCGTTAACGCCAAAAGTGCTTTGATTTCGTCAATCTTTCCCTTGCCGACATAGGTTGCCGGGCTTACGTATTCTCTCTTCTGAAAGATTCTTCCGACCACCTCGGCACCGGCCGTATCGATAAGTCGTTCAAGTTCGTCCAATGACGCGTCAATGTTCTTCTCCCCCGGAAGTTCAACTCCCACAAGGATGAAAGATTCTTTTATAGTATCATTATTGTAATAGTTCATATAATCACCTCTGTTTCATCGGCATAATAAAGGAAAACAGCCGTAAGGCGATTCATGCAAGCTTACTTTCCGGCAACGGGGACGTTCTTAATAAACAACGCCATCGGTCCTTCGTAGGTTGAAAGCTTCTGAGTTTCTTTGGAAAAAGAAAAATCCCTCTGAGCTTCAATAAACGAACCGTTGATGGAGCCTCCCGTGATGGGAGTAACATTTCCCTTACCGTCGTAAAGATATCCGAGGCGAATTTCTCCCTTGAAGTGACCGTCAAAAGAATCCACCTGGAAATCCGAAAAGTTTACTACATGAATGCAGGGGCGTTTAAGCATATCGTCGAATGATACGGAACCGTTCTTAACACGAACCTTGGAATAGATACCGACTTTATCAACGCCGATATACTCACAGAATCTGATTCCGCCGTGAATAAGCTTAAGTTTACCTTCTTCGATGAACGGACATACGGTTTTTCTGATAGCCTGTTCATCGAAAGGAACATCGGGAAGAAAATCAATGTTCAGCTTCTCACCCTTAACGTCCTCGCCCTGAATGTTGTCGCCTTTTTTATACTCTGAATATCCCGCATAGATATATGCTGCATTGGCACGTTCAAGGTAAAATCCGAACAAGTCAGCCATATACTTGTGGGAAATGACAATGTCGTAGTTACCTGTCGACGGAGTTTCATTGGCGCGGGCACGGTCCTTTGTAAGAGTAATGGTACGCTTAACCAAAGACTTAATATCCGAAAGATTCAAACTGTCGTATTCAAAGTTCTGATATGTTTCAACATCCATGGGCTCTTTACACTGCACTACAAATTCACCCTTGAAGGAAGTCTTAACGTAAGAAACATCCGTACCGTTTGAGCCGATCATCTTTACGTGCTTACGCTCGGAAAATACTTCAAGCGAGTTAATGAAACTTTTACTGTCGTTGTCTTCTTCATAGATAGCTTCGACAAATTTATCTGCAATTTCCGAAAGCGACATATCGCTTAAATCGCTTTCCATAACAATTTCGTCAGACTTCTCACCCTCGGGAAGAGTATAAGTTTTGTTTTTGACAAAACCTGCCGAATAAAGGGCGCTTTTAATCTTATCAAGCCATTCATCGTCTGACATGGACGGATTACCGATAATTTCGGAAAGACCTTTAAATTTATTTCCGTCCTCTTCAATGTCCTTAAAGACATCAATGGTAACATTTGTGCTGTTCTTCATTCTGCGCATATCAAGTTTCTTCTTGATAAAGAACAGCTCCGTACTTTCTACGCTTGTCTCGGTAATACGATATTCCGATACACCTGCTTTTTCCAATAAACAAGCAAATCTATTTTTCATTTTAGTAAATCTCCTTAAAACTAATTCAATATGAAGTTAACCAAGGCGAATTTTGGCCTTAATATAAGGGCCGCCGTCCGAAACCTTAACCCATTCCTTGTAACCCTTACCGCAGTATCCGGTTCCCGAAAGTCTCTTCGTATCGGAAACCATCGAAATAGACTTCAAAAGGTCGGGCACATATCCTGTAAGAACGATAGGCGAGAAAATTCTTCCCGTAAGCTTACCGTCCTTGATTTCACGTGCGAAGTTAACCATACACTGAATGCCCCAGTTTTTAGGATCTTCCATTCCCGATGAAGGGTCCTCAAGAAGAAGGCCGTTCTTAACGGAAGCAATCATGTCTTCAACCTTGTCGGTTCCCGCCTCAAAGTAAGTATTGGTCATTCTTGTGTAAGCCTTTCTTTCGTAGCTTTCACGACGACCGTTACCCGTAGGTACGGTACCCAATGCCATGGCAGACTGCAAATCGGAAATGCCGGCAACAAGAATACCCTTGTCGATAATAACCGTATCGGTTGAAAGAGTACCTTCATCATCGAAGAAGTAAGAAGCGGTCTGGTCAACCGCATTACCGTCATGCATGGTAATCAAAGGAGACGCAACATATTCACCCACGTATTTTTGGGCAAGTGCACGGTCCTTTACAAACATATCCATTTCAACGCCGTGACCGAAAGCTTCGTGCACAATCATACCCGTAGTTTCAGGGTCGCAAATGCATTCGTATTCACCGGGCACCAAAGGCTCACTCTTCAAAAGCTCAAGAGTAATATCGATAGTCTTCTTAACGGAATCCATCATAGTATCCAGAACTTCCATACCGCCAAGATTCGAGAATGATGAGAAATGGTCCATGACCTCTTCACCCTTTAACGCCATGGCCGCAACGTAACCGCATGACCACATAACGTTCTGCTCGAGCTCTCTGTTCTTGGAAAGGAAAAGCTTAGAATATTTCTGGTAAGAAACAGGAACGTTGACGTTAATGATACGCTCGTCAATAGCCATACCTGCCTCGTAAATTTCTTTAAGCTTGGCAACAATTGCCTCATCCCCCATATCTTCAGGGGCAATCTTGTATTCGGTACTTTTGGCAAAAGAAATAGGTTCGTCCTTCGGAATTTCATACTGTGATTTTTCAAAATCAGCTCCGAGATTTACAAGGTTTTCGTCCACAAGCTTAACAATCTTTTCAATAGAATCTTCCGAAATCTCGTTGGAAGAATACTCAGCGTAGCAACCGCGGTCGTAAACCTTTATGACATAACCTCTTTGAGTAAACATATCATCTTCCGAAATGTTGATACCGGTTTTGGAAACGCTGTAACGCTTTCCTACGGCATCACAGGCAAGAATGGAAACATACTCATAGCTCTCCAAAAGCTTATCGCGCAATTTCTTGAATAACTGCCTGTTACTCTGTATATACATACTTTGTGAAACAAACATTTTTAATCACTCCTAACATTAAATAATACTTTTCATTATCTCTAACACCATGTTCGCGCAGTGAACAGCGGCTTTCTTTTCAAAAGAAGGATAATCCATTTCAGCCGAATCATCGGCCTTGTCGGAAATGGCTCTGATAATAAGGCAGGGAATCGAATTAACGTAAGCAGTATGTGCCATGGCGCAACCCTCTTCCTCTACGCATAAAGGATCGAAATAATCCTTTATATCTTTCTTAATCTCCTTACCCGAAATAAACTGGTCTCCGCTTGCAACTCTTCCCTTAAAGACCTTTACTTCTGAGTTAACCTTCTTACATGAAGCCTCGGCAATCGATATCAATTCTTCGGACATGGGAAACTCAAAAACATCCATGTACGGAACCTGTCCGCGCTCAAATCCGAACGCAAGATTGTCAACATCGTGATAAACGGCATTGGTCGCAAGAACAATATCTCCGATGTCGATTCGGGCATCCAAAGAACCTGCCACACCGGTGTTTATAATGGCTTCAATATCAAACTTGTCAACCATCATCTGAACGGTAATGGCAGCGTTTACCTTGCCGACACCACACTTGGCAAGAACGACATCTGTATTGTTTATTCTACCGATATGAAATACTCGTTTTCCGTATTCGACATCTTTTCTATGGTCCATGGAATTAATCAAAATTTCGACTTCCGAATCCATGGCACCGATAATACCGATAATTTTGCTCATATTTTCTTCCTTTAAGTGAAAAAGATAATGTATATATATGAAAACCCTTAAGGGATTTCATCGATTAATCAACACGGCACAACTTTTCGCCGTTAATGTAAGCCTTAATATTATCATATGTCATGCTTACGCATCTTGTACGAGCTTCAACGGAAGCCCACGCAAGGTGAGGTGTAATAATAAGTCGGTTCGAATCCTGAATCTTTCCGAGAGGATTATCCTTGTCGATAGGCTCTTTGGACAAAACATCGAGACCGGCACCTGCAATTTCCTCGGTAACCAAAGCTTCATATAAAGCTTCCTGATTAACAATGGGACCTCTGGCAACATTGATAAGGAATGCAGTTTTCTTCATCTTGGATAAAGCTTCTCCGTCGATAAGGTCTCTTGTAATATCCGATAACGGACAATGAATCGAAAGAAAATCAGATTCCTTCAAAACCGTATCAAAATCAACTCTTTCATACTCGGTTACGGTAGATTTACCTGTTACCGAATAGAAAATAACCTTGCAGCCGAATACTTTGGCGATAGAAGCCACCTTCTGTCCGATATTGCCCATTCCGATAATGCCCCAGGTCTTACCCGCAAGCTCGTTAAAAGGAATATCGAAGTTGGAAAAACGCTTCTGGTTACCGTACTGACCCGACTTTACATATCTGTCGTAATGCTCAAGCTTTTCAAGAAGATATAATGCAAGGGCAAAAGTATGCTGTGCAACCATCTCCGTACTGTAATTTCTTACGTTGCACAAACCGATACCTTTTTCCCTGATATAATCAAGATCAACATTATCAAATCCGGTAGCAAACTCACAAATAAGCTTCAGATTGTCGGCACCCTTCAAGGTTTCGGCATTAAGCTTGCTCTTGTTGGCAATAACAACATCCGCATCCTTAACTCTTTCGTTAATTTCTTCGTAGGCGGTATTATTGTAAATGCTGACCGGACCGAAATCATTAAAACAATCAACCGAAATATCCATACCCACACTGGATCTTTCAAGAATTACTATTTTCATGGCAAAACCCTCCGAAATCAATAAATTACAAAACTATATTTCACTATACCATTCGGGCAAGAAACCCCGCAACACTTGTCGCGGGGTTTTCCAAAAATATACTCTTAGCGTACAAAAACTATACGTTTATCCGGCTTACCTTATTTGAAAGGGTTCTCTGTAGGATAAGGAAGGTTTGCAGGCTGATTGTATGCAATATCCTTAATTCCGAAGAACTTGAATACTTCGTAAAGAAGCTTTCCGTAGTGACCGAATGCAACAGCGCCGTGATGAGGATATCTCTTCTCAACGAGAACGTGACGATAGAAACGTCCCATTTCAGGAATAGCGAAGATACCGATACCGCCGAATGACTGTGTACGTACATCAAGTACTTCACCTTCAGCGATGTAAGATACTAATTCGCCATCTGAATTGCACTGTAAACGATAGAATGTAATATCACTTGCAGCGATATCTCCTTCAAGAGTACCTCTTGAAATATCGGGTTCTGAACCTGCAGGCTCAAGAACTCTGTGCTGGATAAGCTGATACTTAACAGCACGGTCAGCGCACATCTTGCACTGAGGAGTATTACCGCAATGGAATCCCATGAATGTGTCTGTAAGTTTGTAATCGTATTTGCCCTTGATATCTGCATCGTAGATATACTGGGGAACTGAGTTGTTGATATCAAGTAATGTAACAGCATCGTAAGATACGCACATACCGATGTACTCTGATAAAGCACCGTAAACGTCAACTTCGCAAGATACCGGAATACCCTTGCTTACAAGACGGCTGTTTACGTAGCAAGGCTCGAAACCGAACTGTGAAGGGAATGCAGGCCAGCACTTGTCAGCAAAAGCAACATACTTGCGAGCGCCCTTGTGGTTCTCAGCCCAGTCAAGAAGAGTAAGTTCGAACTGTGCCATACGAGCATTTAAGTCAGGATAATATTTTCCTTCGCCCATTTCCTTGGCCATCTCATCGCAGATAGCGGGAATACGAGGATCGTTAGCATGCTCCTTGTAAGAAACAAGTAAGTCAAGCTCTGAGTTCTCTTCAATTTCAACGCCTAATTCATATAAGCCCTTGATAGGAGCGTTGCAAGCGAAGAAGTCCTGAGGACGGGGACCGAAGGTGATAATCTTTAAGTTCTTAACACCAACGATAGCACGTGCAACGGGAACGAAGTCTGCGATCATCTTAGCGATGTCATCAGCTGTTCCTACAGGATATTCGGGAATATATCCCTTTAAGTGTCTCATTCCAAGGTTGTATGAGCAGTTAAGCATACCACAGTAAGCATCGCCACGGCCGTTAATCATATCGCCGTCGCCTTCAGCTGCTGCAACGAACATGCAAGGACCGTCAAAGTTCTTTGCAATCAATGTCTCGGGAGTTTCGGGACCGAAGTTACCAAGGAATACAACAAGTGCATTACACTCAGCCTTATTAACGTCTTCAACTGCCTTTAACATATCTTTTTCGTTCTCAACTGTAACGGGGCATTCATATAATTCGCCCTTAAATGCTGCCTTGATGGCTGCTCTTCTCTTCTCGGACAAAGCAATCGGGAAGCAATCACGGCTTACTGCTACGATGCCGAGTTTAATCTCGGGAATATTAATCATTTCGATTTCCTCCTAAAATAATAGTTTTTTAAAATACCACTGGGCTTATTTTATCATAACCCGTGGGAAGTGACTACATAAAACGTACAACTTATTTCTCAAAATCGTTGATGTTAAGGTTAGCACCCTTAAGTCCTAAGAAGCTTCCTGCATCAAGACCACCGTCTTTGTGTCCGATAAGCCACTTGTTGGTAGCTGTGATAAGTGCATCCTCGTTGGGAGCGCTTCCGTCAGCATTAAGCTTAGCGTGTGAAGCCTTTAAAGGATAGTTGGTTCCCTTGGGAAGAATGATTGTTACACGGAAACCGTTTCCGTCAACACCGCAGGGAGCATAGTGAAGAGTTGTAGCATAAACTTCAACAGCAGTTCCCTTGGGAACGAAGAATGCCTTAACATTCTTGGTATCGTATGTGAAATCCGATTCTACTTCGCTTAATAAACCAAGCATAAGAATTGCATCTGTAGCTGCAACGTTGATTTCGGAATCTCTGTGATATTCCAAAGCGTTAAGCATGCAGTTGTGACCGTTGCAGTAACCGATCTGAACGGGCATTTCGCCGTAAACTACATCGGATACCGTCTTAGCGATGTTAAGTGCTTCAAGATTGGCGATACCGGGCTCGTAAACTACATCGTCGGGGCAGGGAGTATCCTGCATGGCATCTACAAGTTCCGACCAGTCAACATTGTCGACAATACGTCCGTATTTCTTGAATTCTGCGTCTTTTACCGAATAAATTTTCATGATATTCGTCTCCTTTATTTGAGTTTGGCAAAAACAGGCTTAAGTGCAGGATAGATTTCCTTAAACTGCTGATAACGTTCTTCATATAAAGCTACCAAGTCAGCTTCGGGTTCTACCGTGTCAACTACCTTAACAAATTTATCTGCGATTTCTTCAACGGAAGCATACTCGCCTGCCGCAACAGCCGCAAGCATTGCACCGCCCATTGAAGGACCTTCTTCACTTTCGATAACATCAACCTTAACATTCAAAATGTTGGCGATCATCTTCTTCCAAAGAGGACTCTTTGCACCGCCGCCACAGATCTTGGTACGCTCAATCTTGATACCGAGACTCTTGGCAACTTCAAAGCTGTCTCTTAAAGCAAATGCAACACCTTCCAAAACGGCCTGTGTCATATCTGCACGTGTTGTATCCATTGTAAGACCGGTAAATGTTCCTCTTGCGTAAGGATCATTTAAAGGAGAACGCTCGCCCATGAGGTAAGGAAGGAAGTATACGTGATTCTTTCCAAGCTTATCAATAGCCTTCTGCTCTGCAGCGTAATCCTTGGTACCGATGATTTCATCCATCCACCACTTGTTGCAGGAAGCGGCTGAAAGCATACATCCCATAAGGTGGTATGTTCCGTCTGCATGTGCAAAAGAATGAAGAGCGTTATTGGAGTCAACGCCGAAGTTCTTGGATGAAATGAAGATAGTTCCGCTGGTTCCCAAAGAGATGTTACATCTTCCGTCACCGACGGTACCTGTACCTACAGCTGCTGCCGCATTGTCTCCGGCACCTGCTGCGATAATTGTTGTCTCGGGGAATCCGAGTTCCTTGGCTACTTCGGGAAGTAATGTTCCAACCTTCTCGTAGCTTTCGTAAATCTTTGCAAGCCATTCAGGCTTAACAGAACAGATATCGCACATTTCCTTGGACCAGGTACGATTCTTTACGTCGAAAAGAAGCATACCGGAAGCATCGGATACGTCTGTGCAATGAACACCTGAAAGCTTGTAAGCAAGATAATCCTTGGGAAGCATCATCTTTGGAATCTTAGCGAAGTTTTCGGGTTCCTTGTTCTTAACCCATAAAACCTTGGGAGCCGTGAAACCGGTGAAAGAAATGTTTGCGGTATACTCACTTAACTTATCCTTACCGATAACGTTGTTGAGGTAATCGCATTCCTCGGTTGTACGACCGTCATTCCACAAAATAGCGGGACGAATAACATTGTCATCCTTGTCAAGAATAACAAGACCGTGCATCTGTCCGCCGAAGCTTATACCTGCAACCTGGCTCTTGTCGATATCCTTGGTAAGTTCCTTTAATCCTGCCATACTCTGTTCATACCAGTCTTCGGGCTTCTGCTCGCTCCAACCGGGATTGGGGAAGTATAAAGGATACTCCTTGGATACAATGTTTACGATTTTACCCTGAGAATCCATCAGCAATAATTTAACTGCCGAAGTACCAAGGTCAATACCAATATAGTACATAGTTTTCCTCCTCTGAAAATAATATACTGTGCTAGTTTCGATTTTACATTTGAAGCACAATTTTTGCAATTGAAAATGTGCTTTATCGTAATCATTTCTTGCTATTAAATAAGGCCGTACACAATAATTGTGCACAGCCTCCGTATTATTTGAGAATATATTCGATTGAAAACTCATTTTCCCCGACTTCACACTTGGCGAAACCGCCGCAAATTATCGGAATCATCGGTGAAAGATGACCTATATCAAGGTCCATTACAACCGGAACGTTAAATTCCTTTAAAATACCGAGATAGGCATCGTGCGGTCCAAAGTCCCCGCAAAAATCATCGATTTTTAAAGGTCTTCCGATCAAGAATGCCTTTACATACTTAAACCAGCCCGTGTTCTTAAGCTGCCACAACGCGCGTCTCATGCTAAATACATTCAAATCACAGCTTTCAAGATACCAGATAATTCCGTCCTCTTTATATCTTTCGTTAAACTCGTCAACGCAGTCGAACCGTGTCCCCGAAAGATTTGCAAGAACGTCCAGACATCCTCCTATAAGCCGTCCGGCCAAAGAAACATTCTTATCCCCCGTGGGGGTCCAAACGGTCTGACAATACTTCTCGGTAACGTCGTAGGGTGCCGTAAATTCAAACTCTTTGGAGGAATTGGCTTTCTCCCATTTATCGTAGTTGTGCATGGAAAGCTTTTCGCCCTTAAGCAGTTTAAATGCATCCTCTATCGATTCATGCCACGGATTCATACCGAAATCCGATGCACACGGACCATAAATCGAGGCTATATCGCATTTGGTCGCAAGCATGAAGGTAAGATTTGTATTGTCCGAATAGCCTATAAACCATTTTGGATTGGCTTTCTTTATTGCTTCGAAATCAACATATTCCAAATCTTCGCACATCAGCTCTCCGCCACCGCAGGAAATAATGATGTCGCTCTTATCGTTTATAAAGAAATCGTTTATTTCGCGACCGCAGTTTTCGGGCGTTGAGCTTATGCCTATTCCGTCTCCGCATCTGGTGTTGGGTCCTTCCACTGTACGGTAGCCCATAGCCGAAAGCTTTGCGATAGCGCTTTCAAAACGCGTATGATAAGGCTCGATAAACGCACCGAAAGAAGGCGCTATAAACCCTATTGTCCCATTTTCCCCAAGAAACTTTGGATATCTCATATATGTACCTCCCTCAAAATGTACCCATAAATATTGCCCCGAAGCTTTAACCGAGAGCTTTCTCTATAGCTTCGAAAAGCTGTGCCGATCCGGGCGGCTTCATAATAAATCCGGCCGGATTACACTTATTAATGTTATTAATGGTCTCCTCATCATCCACACCGGATAAAAAGATGATGGGAACATTTGCGCCGTCAGGACTCTTCCTGATTTCGGCAAACGTTTCTATGCCGTTCATTTCAGGCATCTCATAATCAAGAAGTATAACATCGGGCTTATGCTTTTCAAGCATTGTTAAGCCAACCTTCCCGGAAACAGCCAGACACACGGTATAACTGCCCTCAAGAATCATTTTTATGTTTCTTAGAATCATTCCGCTGTCATCGATAATCAGCACTTTCTTATCCAAACTCATCTTTCACACTCTCCTGTCCGTTAATCCAGAAGGATTTCGACAATCTTCTGACACAACTCATCAACCGTATCAACTTCAATATTGGATACCGCTGCCTGTAGCGAAGGATAAATCTCCTTCAGATTGTCGGGAATCTCGTAGTCATTTAAAAGTGTCATTATGTCGTCGGCTCTGTCTATATCCATTTCGGATACCGCTTCATTCAAAAACGGAATCTTTTCGATGAAAACTTCGGCATCAAACGGCTTTTTGTTTTCCCCGGAAACGGAAACAGCCTCTTCTACTTTCTTTCTGGTACGTTCCCACTCTCCCAGGAAAGGTTCCGTAACCGCAAGAATGTCTTCCCCGCGCTTGTCCTTGGCTGAAAATTCCAAAAATCTCGCCATGGAAGAAGGAGTAGTTGCACCTATGTACGCAGCGGATGATTTCATCGAATGCACCTTTATTCTGAACGCATCATAAGTCGAATCGTTTTGTTCGGCCTTGAAAGCATCGAACAGCTTTCTAAGCTCGGCCGCATCCGAAATTCCGTTAGTGGCAAACATCTTCATTGCCTCAATAACCATTTCGGCGTCGCCGAGGTTTTTAAGAGCATTCTCGATATCAATGCCGTCAATCTCCGGAAGCGGTACTTTTTCTTTGGGCTCATCACAAGTACTGCCGTACTTGTTCTTGATAACCTTTTCGGAAGGAAGATAAGTAACCATCAACTCTTCGATCTTTTCAGGGTTAAACGGCTTGGAAACAAATTCCTCAAATCCGATATCTATATACTCTTCACGGGCACCCGAAATAGCGTTGGCAGTAAGGATAATAACCGGTGTTTCACGGTTCAGATCGTCCTCGCTTGCACGCATTCGCTTGAAGGTTTCAATACCGTCAAGATCGGGCATCATATGAGCCATGAAAACCATATCATTGTTCTTGGCAGCCGTCATTTCCAGAGACTTGTAGCCACCGTCGGCCTCGTCAATCTGAATTTCGGTCTTCTTCAAAAGGTTGATGAAAACCTTTCTGTTCATTGAGTTATCGTCAACAAGCAGAATCTTTGCACCCGGTGCCGAAAAGCTTGATTTGTAATCTACACCCAAGGATGTTTCAACTTCATCATCGGGGGCAAAAGAAATATTACCCAAAGGCTTTTCGTCTACGATAACCTGCTGAAGATCGAAATAGAACGTCGAACCCTCACCATACTCACTTTCAACCCGGAGGCTTGAATCCATAAGGGACAAAAGCTTGGCGGTAATGTTCATGCCAAGTCCGCTTCCCTCGATATTTCTGTTGCGGTTCTCTTCTATTCGCTTGAACTTTTCAAACAGCTTGTCCATATCCTCGGAACGGATTCCCACACCCGTGTCGATAACCGCAATGTGAAGAATGATATCGAAATCGTTAACCGTTCCGCTGATTTTTAATGTAACGGAGCCCTTGTTGGTGTACTTAATTGAGTTATTTATAAGGTTAATAATAACCTGCTTTATACGAATATCATCACCGTAAAGAATTGCGGGAAGGTTCGGGTCAATATCAAGCTTGACTTCAAGACCTTTTTCTTCGGCCTTCAACGAAACCATCTTGACCGCATCCTTTATCATGTTTGCCAGCGAATACTGTACGGGAATGATTTCCATCTTACCGGATTCAATCTTGGAAAGGTCCAAAATCTCATTTATGATGGCAAGAAGGTTATTACCTGAATTACGGATATCAACGGCATAGTCTATGATGCTCTTGTCCTTGGTTTCACGAAGAATCATCGTATTGAAACCAAGTATTGCATTAATAGGCGTTCTGATCTCGTGAGACATGTTTGCCAAAAAATCACTCTTCGCCATGTTTGCTCTGTCGGCTTCTATTCTTTTGGCCTCAATTTCCTTAACGAGTTCATCGAGCTGCCTGTTGTTTTCATCAAGTTCCTTGGTGGCAATACCGATGAAGTTCATAAGTCTTCGGTTCTGAGGAATATACTCGTGACGCTTTTCTTTTTTCTCGGCAACCGATACGAACTTATTGTCCGGCTCGCCTTCACGGCACGCAGCGATAACCATTGTTTCGTTGTGAACCTCAAGGTTACCGTTTAAGCCCATAAGCTCTCCGGAAGTATAGAAACCGAAGGTCGATGCAACTTTCTGGAAGGGAATTGTTTCCACGCTCGCCTGATCGCCCCAGAAGGAAAGTCTGGCACAGCAGGAGAAAATGGAAATCGTTTCGGGAGACATTTCACGAAGAGAATGAGCCGCTTCGTAAACAGTATCCATAATAGTATCCGGATCGCCGTATGCCAGCTGAGCGTATTGATAACCTTCAACATTGCTGAACATTTCAAGCGAACCGTCGGCATTGGCCATCGCGGGAGATTTTAAAATGATTTCGCCCGTTCTTGTCTGAGTCAAAAGCGGGAATTCATAAGTATTCTTTGCAAAATACTCATCGTTTTCGACATTTAAGTATCTTGAATAAGCATTGAAAGCGGGCTGGTTATCGAGCTCGATAAGCTTGTTGTTTTCGCACTTGGTAATTGCAAACCTTTTACCCAGAGGTTTCCAGCCTACAACTCTGATCAGATTAACATTATAATCGGCACCGCCGACAACCACGAAAACCATGCCGCCGTAAGTTGCCTTGTTGCCCTTTGAAAATACCATCGTATTCATGGTATTTACGTCTACGTTCAGCGCTCCGCCGCCATAAATCTTTACATCGGATAAATCACGCCTGTAATTTCTAAGAAGCTTCTTCTCGGAAATACTGGATGCTGTCAAAAGAATCTCTGCAGACTTTGCATCTTGTACCGAATGGATTTCCCTGGCAACCACATCATTGAGTTTATCAATATCGAAACCGGCAACTTCATGCTGAAATACCTTAATAGCAGTCGTCTCGTATTCGTATATGGTACAGGTAATAATGATTCCCTGCTGATTGTAGGAACCGTTCATAATGTTTCCGCGCGTTGAACAACCCACATACAGAGCATCCGGGAGTTCTCGGTCTATAACATCACAAATAAGCCATATATATTCACTGTCCGGTTCATCTGACAGGATGTGAAATAACAGCTTTGCATGAGGAATATCTTTACATATTTTCTGAATGTTGATTAACTGTTTTTTCAGTTCATCCGCATTCTCATAATCAAACTGCACCTGTTTCATTTCCGAAAAATCCTCCTGGAAGTTGATTGTAATTATTTTTCATTATCAACCAATTAATCATTTGGACTTTGCGCTTTATATAAACAAAAACACCCTGCCGGTTGCCCGACAGGGTGTAAAAGAATTGATGTTATCTCTTTTCTTTGATAAATATTGATGCACGGCTTTGAATAATTTTAACAACATCTTCAGCAGTCTTCTGACCTTCGAAGAATGCCTGCGCCTCTTCGTTGATGATTTCACTGATATCGTTCATGGAACCGCTGACCTTGGTAGTGTTAACGATAAGATTTTTAATCTTATCAATATCTGCCTGCTTTATGGGATCAAGTGTTACCCATTCACCGTCTCTGTAGTAGGTGTCGTCATCGTAAATCATTTCGCCGTTTTCCTGATACGACTTCTTCTCCATGGCTTTCTTGCCGTACTCATCAAATACGCTCATAAGAGCCGGGAACTCATAGGTGCCGACTTCCTTCTGGTAATCGGGCAGAAGATAAGTTCTTAAAAACTGCCATGCAGCATCGGGATCCTTGCACTTGGAGGACATACCCGCACTGAAGTAATAGCTGATGCAGGAACCGTTTCTGTCTTCGCTCGGGCAGCCGACGAAAGTAATGTCCTCGCCGAAAGTACCCTGCTGATAATAGTTATATCCGCTGAAAGAAGAAGTATAAGTCTGGTATAAAATAACTCGATTGTCTCTCCAAAGAGTATCGTAATTGTCCCAGTAACCTTCTTCCTCGAGTTTCTCGTAAAATTCGTCATTTCCCTCGGGAAGTTCCGAAACAAACTTCAAAAGTTCAATGAATTCAGGTGAGTCAAAGGAAACTTCACCCTTAACGTTGTCCACGTACGACTCTCCGTTTACGGAAAGCATGTAATCCATAAACTCTTCTCTCGTTGTACCGTAAAGAAGACTGGAATTTTCGGGAAGAGTCTTTTCAAATGCTCTGAGTTCTTCCATGTTCCATCCGGTGATACCGTTCAAAAGCTTAGTCTTGGCAGCCATCGTCTGAATTGAGAAGGAAGGAATGATTTCATAGAATTTTCCATCCGTCGAACCGGCCTGTACAATGTTGGGGAACATGTCATCAAAGTTGATTTCGGGGTCGTTATTAATATATTCGGTAAGGTCTTTGTAAAGGCCCTTTGAAATGTAGTTATGAATCAAAGTTGAGTCATTGGAAATAACGATATCCGGAGCTTTTCCCGACGCAACATCATTGTTGAATGTTCTTGAAGAAGCCTCGTAGTCATCTTCGCTGTCATATATTGAATAATCCTTAACCGTAATTCTGTAATCGGGATTGCTTCTGTTAAAGTCAATAACCTTCTTACGTACGGTATTGTCAAGGTATAAGCATCCGAGAGTAATAACCTTTTTATCAACTACTTCGGAAGCGGGAATCTTTGTGTACTTGGCAATAACCATACCGCCGTCTTCGGATTCCTCATAATCGTAGTAAGCTCCCAAAAATTCATTATCGGAAAGGGGAACAAATACCTCAAAGTATGAAGTACTGATATCCGAATCAACGAAATTGAGAACTTCGGTAAGTGAAGAATCGCTTAACTTTAATCCGTAAATCGAAGTATTGTCCTTAAGGAACAGATCGTATCCCATTCCTTCGTAAATCTGATAGTTCCAAAGCTCAACATTGGTAAGAACAATCTCCTCGCCCATCTCAAGCTTATCAATATCAAACTTCTTCAACAGTTCGCCTTCATCACCATAGCAGGTGCATACAAAGGAACCGTCCGGAAGCTTGTAAATTGAGCCGAGGTTGGAGGAATCATCATCTTTCTGCTTGATAAGATTCAAATCCTTGTCAAACATATACAATGAAGAGTCGGAAGAAATCAAAAGCTTATCTTCCAATACCAAAACATTAGATGCCCAAGAAAACTTATCGGAAACATCAAGCTTCTTTACTTCATTTCCCTTACTGTCATAAAGTGAAAGATAATAATATGACATATAATCATAGTTTTCGGGATCCGAATCATCTTCCACATATGAAGAATAAAGAATGTAAGCACTGTTATCGGCAAGAGGAGCAATATATTCAATCCAAGCATTGGGATCGTTTATAACATGCTCGGTAAGTTCCGTTCCGTCCGATTTGCAGGTGTAGAAACAAGGCTTTGTCTCACCTGTGTTGGAATATGTTCTAATGTACATAAGATCGTTACCCATGCTTATACCCGAAGCATAAACCTCTTCGGGAAGCTTAATCGGAATAACATTTTCTCTGTAAATTGCCTCTTTATTAATCCTGTGTTCCGCATCCTGCTTCTTGCCACAGCCCGCCATCAGCGTAACTGCGATAAGTGAAACAACAAGCAGAAGCTTTTTCATCAAGTCTCTTCTCATTTATCGTTTATCTCCTTATATTAATCAAATTCGCCGTCTTCAAGACGTTTTCTACGTTCTTCTCTATAGTCTTCGATTCTGTCCTGAATAAAGTTCCATACATCCTTCTTGTGGATTGTACGCTTCTTCCACATTCTAAACAAGAGAATTATAAAAAGGAAAGCCGGATATGCCAAAAACAGAATAGCCAGCAGACAAACCGGCGTTAAAATATCTTCGGTACCTCTGGCAACGTTTTCCCAATAAGGATATACAAGACCCTTATTGTTCATACCTCTTATACCGAAATTCTTGGCATTCATGACAAGCTTGTTCCAATGAAATCTTCCTGAGTTTTCAACAAAAGAAACTCTCTCTTCTTCAAGCTCAAGACACTCCGTTAAAATGTTTATCGCATAATTGGTTATGGGATTGGGAAGCAATGCTTCAATAGTGTTGATATAAGTAAACGTTCCGTACTCTTTAAGGGAGTTTAACGAAACATATATTGTTGCAACATCATTTCCCGCAAGGTCGTTGAGTCTTCCGGTTTCTCTTTCAACTACAGCGGAAATAACATGCTCTCTGTCTCCGACCTTAATAACCTTACCGACAACATTGGGTGAACCGAAAAGATTCCATGCGGTTGTAGTATCGATAACAACCATGTCGTCCATCAAGTCGGCTCCGTCGAAATAGTTTCCGTACACAATGTCGAAAGGATGAAACATAAAGAAATCTCCGCCTACACCGTATGCTTTAACGGATACGGTATTCTTTCCGGAAGAAACCTCTGCTTCTCCTTCGGCACAATAGGCTACGATACATTGTCTGGCATTTTCGTTTTTGGGAACAATGGAATCGGTTTGAAGTCTGTTGTTCAAAAACGGTACTATCATTTCGAGATTTTCTTCTTTAAATCCCGAAAGCTCCGACATGTATGCGCTGACCTGTGCAAAGGAACCGTCCGTACACCATCTGTCTGCAAAATGCTGACTGGTAAGCTTATTCGAAGTTCTGACACAAATAAGTGTCAGTAATCCGAACAGAAGCAATGAAACAAAGCCCGTGATTGCAAGTATTATTTGTTTTTTACCAAATACTTCACGCAAATAATTCATTACTTATCTATGTCCTTAGTCTTTTAATCTAACCTGCTGACCTTCTTCGATAGGCTTGGAAGATGTCGTGATTACATACTCCCATCCTTCCAAAAGTCCGCTTACCGCACTCTGTGTCTCGTCCTCGGCAAGAACCGTAACGTCTACACGTTTAGCGATATATCTGTTACCCAAAGGGGTGCTCTTTGCATCTACCTTAAGGATGAATTTGCCGTTATTGTCTTCACGAATTGCACTGTTGGGAACAATGTAATCGTAGTTGGCCGTCTTCTTTCCGGCAGTAAGTGTAAGTGACTGACCGGATGTAACATCACCTTCAAGCTGGAATGTAACTACCTTTCCTGCGGTAGGATCTGTTGTGTCAGGTCTGATGGAAATAATCTTTGCGTGAACATCCGTGTACCACCATGAGTTGGTTACTTCGGCTTCATCACCTACCGAAAGATACTTAACCTGATCGTTGGTAACATTAAATGCCAATGTAAAGCCTTTTCCGGCAAGCTGAATCGTAGCGATTTCTTCGCTGGCTTCAACGCTTTCACCGGCTGTCTTGGCAAGTGAAAGAATCGTACCGGATACGGGTGAAACAACTTCCGTCTTGGTTACTTCTTCTTTAATCTTGTCGTAGCTCTTCTGAGCCTCCTGATATGTTGAATACAATTCACCTATTTCGTTCTCACCCGAGTAATCGGACTGAAAATCGGTAAGTTCCTTCGCCGTTCTTTCTTTTTCCTTATTGAGGGCATACTCTCTGTCTTCGAGTTCAATAAGCTTGACCTCAAGTTCTTTATCTTTATCTTCCTTGGCTTTCTTGTTGGCTGCTAAAGCCGACTTGCTTGAATTGTAAGCTTCGGTAGCGGTTTTATATGCTTCATACTTATCTTTGGAGCCGGAAACCGCTTCATAAGCTGCCTTGGCTTCCTGGTAAGTCTTCTTGGCTTTTTCCTTCTTCTCTTTATTGGACTCGGACTTTTTCTTCTCGTAAGCACTCTTGGCTTTTTCATATGCATCTTTGGCTGCAACATATGCCTCGTAAGCTTCCGAGTATTCCTTATAAGCTTCCTCGTTGTCGTCCATTATTTCTTTCCAATATTCCACTGCCTCTTCATTGGCAGCAATGGCTTCATCCAAAGCAATGGCCTCTTCCGAAGTTCCGTCTTTCCACTTATTGTATGTATAGTATTTGAAATCTTCGATTTCATCCTCAATCTTTTCGTAAGCTTCTTCGGCTGCGTCCTTGGCCTTCACGAGCTTGGATGCCTTGTCCTGATAAACGCTCTTTTCGCCCTTTTCGTCGCTTTCCAAAGCTTTACTTTCTTCAAGTGAATAACCTTCTTCGATAATCTTATCTTCGTAAGCGGTCTTGGCTGTCTTCAAAGCATTTTCCGCCTCGGTTAAATCTGTACTTTCGCCTTCTTCAAGATAGTAGAGAACATCACCCTTCTTAACTTCGTCACCTACCTTGGCTTTAACGGAAGCAACTTTACGATTTTCCTTTATGGATACGCTGTAGGGCTCTGCCGAATTAACTACACCCGTTCCCCTTACCTTATTGGTAATACTTCCGGATTCACAATACTGTGCAGCTACTTCCGGAAGAGAGTAGTTCTGGATAGTATTGGAGAAAAACGTCAGCACAAGCAATACTGCAAGGAAAATAATCGCAACGTTCTTTATCCATTCTCTTTTTTTGTTTGACTCGTTCATTTGAAAATCCTTCCTTATAATAAACGTTTAGCCTTTAATTCCGCCCTGATACATGATACCTTCCACCAAATAGTCTTCGCCGTACAAAAATACCAAAAGACCGGGAATCATATATATAGTCGCTACGGCAAAAGCAAGACCTGTTTCACCGCTGTTAATCTGCGACAAAAATACACTTAAAGGATGCTGTTCGGCATCACTCAAAAGAATAAGCGGCTGCTCAACCATGTTCCAGTAATCGATAAAAACAAGAATTGCAACCGAATAAAGACAGCTTTTTGAAAGTGGGAAGCATATCTGTTTGAAAATCTGCCACTCCCCGGCGCCGTCAATCTGAGCCGCTTCAATATATGATGAAGGAATACGTCTCATAAATTTCGTAAGCAGATAAACCGCAAACGGAGATGCTATACCCGGAAGCCAGATAGCCCATCTTGTATCAAGAAGGTGAAGCCAGTTGGAAACAAGATAGTTGGGAACCAGCGTAACCTGATAAGGCATAAGCATCAAAATAATATATGTAAAGAACACTATTTCCTTAAGTTTTCCCTTGGCACGGGTAAATCCGTAGGATGCCAGAAGTGCCACAAACAACTGGAACACAACAATCGGAAGTACCAATATTACGGAGTTCCAGAACTTTATAAGATATTCGGGGCTCTTCAAAAGTACCGTGATGTACTGGGAAAAAGAAACCATATCCGGAATAAATTTCAAATTAACCTTCTCCGAAATAAATACCGGACTTCCCTTTTCCGTCTTGGCAAAAACCGCACCGTAATTGGCATTGATTTCCGTCTGCGACATAAAGGAATTGGTTATTGTAAGCACGATGGGCGTTAAGAAAATTACCGCAAAAAATGTAGCTACAATAACGATAATAAGCTTCTGAATAAGTTCTTTTTTTCGTCTTTGAGAAATAGTATGCGCTTTTTTCATTCTTCCACATCCTTTCCGAAGTGGTTCTCAATAAGAAACAGCGCTCCAATAATAATAACCATGACAAAGGACATAAAAATTGCCGCCGTGGACAACTTCTGATAGTCCAGCGATTTAAACGTATTGTTCATAAAGTGCTGCAGCATGTACAGCGAGTCATACGGGTAATCTCCGGTAAGAAGATAAATCTCACGGAATACCTTAAATGAGTTAATTAACGAAAGAATCGTTACAAACAGAATTGTAGGTGAAAGATAACGAATCTTTATCTGCCAGAAAATCTGCCAGTTGTTGGCACTTTCAAGCGTTGCAACCTCTAGAATGTCTCTCGGAATCGATTCCAATGCCGACAGGAACAAAATCATATTATATCCGAGGTTTTTCCATAGGAAAAGAAAAACAATAACAACCTGAGCGTAATCGGACTTAAGCCAGTCAATCTTGGCACTTCCGAGTCCTACAAGAACACTGTTTACCGCACCGTTATAATGGAAAATAACCTGTACAATCAAAACAACCGATGCAACGGGAACCATCATGGGCGTAAGGAAAAATGTTCTGAACTGGCTTCTGAAAGGAATCTCTCTGTCGAGCATCATTGCAAGAAGCAATGAAAGAACAACCGACAAAGGCATCGCCACAAAAGAAAACTTCAAAGTATTCTTTCCGGCAAGCTTGAACGCTCCGTTCTCGAATACCTTAATAAAGTTATCAAACCAGACAAACTCAGCTGAAATGGGATTATCGATAAGTGAATAATAAATAACTACAAAGAAAGGGAGAACAAAGAAAATAAAAACGCCCAAAAGGCTCGGAAGCATAAATAACAAGCTTCCGACCCTCTGCTGGCGTGTTCTTTTCTTAAGTTGACTTTTCTTACTTGACTTACCTGTCATTCCTGATATTCCCCGTGCTTTACTTCATTTCCTGAAGATAAATGGACACTCTGCTCTGAATTATATCACATACTTCGTCTACAGTCTTCTGTCCTTTTAAAAATGGTTCAGCTTCTTCGGTAATGATATCCACAATTTTCTGATCGAAATTGGAGGACTTCTCCGCGCTCTCTATAACTGATGTAACTAAGTCAATTGTCTCCTTGGTGGGAGGATCAAGAGTAATTTCCATCTTTCCGTTACCCCAGGTACTTGAACCTTCACCTCTCTGGGAAATGAGATTCTCCATTTCCTTTTGGAATACAGACTTCTTAGCCGGAAATCCCATATATGAATAGCTGTTATTATAATAATTATCCGAGAAAAGCGATTCAACAAATTCCCAGGCTACATCCTGATATTTGCTCTTCTTGGAAATTGAAACGTAATTGTTGAATGAAATCTTGTTCTTAAATTCACCGGGATATCCGATAATTTTTCCTTCGCCGTTGAAGAGCTTATCATACAGCGAGATGTAATCCGTATCCATAAGTGACAATCCGGTAAGAATGATGGATTCACTCTGCATAAGTTCCCATTCATCGTAATCATCCGAGTACTTGGGCTCTTCGTCAAACGAAGCCGCTACCTGTAAAAGATCCTTAAAATCATCCCCGGTGAATGAACAGGTACTGTTTTCCCAATCAATGAATTCACTGCTTGAATTTAAGAAAAGGGAAAGAATATATAAACTTGATGCATAAGGAACAATCTCTTTATCGGGATTAGCCTTAATAATCTCCACCAAATCCTTTAATTCCCAAGTATCATTCGGAAAATACTTGGAATTTCCGTAAATGGTATCGACTCTGAAACGGGGTGAAATGAAATACATTCCGTCGCCAATCTTGCAAGAATCGAAAACGTTCATAAACAAATCGTCTTTATTGATTTTCTCACTCTTTTCAAGATAAGGAGTTAAATCAACATATGCACCCTTGGTAATCAATTCCGAAGGATAATCACTCATAATCGCAATGTCGATACTGCCGGAAGCAACATCCGTTGTAAGCACGTCATAAGCTGTCTGATAATCGTACTCGTATGTATTGAGATACTCTTTAATGACAATCTTGTAATCCTGACTGTTCTTGTTGAAGAAAGAAACCTGCTTCTTTACATCATCGTCAATATACATGGTACCCATGACAAGAGTTGCCTTCGCAGGCTGATCCTTGGCAAGTTCTCTCTTAAGAGTAATCATTTCCAAATATGAATCACTCTGTTCCGTAGCGTATACCGGATTTGCAACAAGGTATGTTCCGTCGTCATTCATCATGATATTGGTCGGATATGCATCAAATACGTCGATATCCATCCAGTTCCATAATCTTTCAAGTGTCTTGCCTACAGTGTCATAGATATATGCGTAATCGGAATCGGAAATGAAAAGCTTGCCGTTTCCGCCATCCATAATAAGATACGAACCGTGCGAACCGATCTTCTCGCCGCCTTCGATTGCAATCTTTTCTTCCTTATATGTATCGGGATTTATCTTGTAAAGATTATATCCTTCAGGATCAGATGAAACAAAATAAACAGAACCGTCCTCAACAGATACCATACTGCTTACCCAGTTCTGGGTTTCAATCTTGCCAAGCTTCTTACCATCGGAAGAAATAATCAAAATGTTTGTATCTGCAGCAATATAAATCTCTCCGTTCTTTCCGACTGCCAGATCGCCCACATACATGGTGCCTGCCTCGGAAATGACTTCGTTGATATCTACAGAGCTGACACATTCGCCTGTCTTAGAAAATTTCTTGAGTACATAGCTCTGATTGCCGTTTTCGTAATTATAAGTACAGAAGATGCTTTCATACTCATCGCCCGCCTTGAAGAAATCGGTCGGATATTCATTCTCTCCCAGTTCGAGAGCAAAAGAAACTTCCTCGCCGGTCTTTCTGTCTTCTTCATGGAAAAGAGTCTGTGTAAGTTCATCATCCTCGCCGTAGTTATATTCCATATAACCTGCATAGTCTTTGGTAAAGTAAAGAGGATTCGTACTGCCTTTATCAAAAGCCTTCTTAAAATTGTAGTTCTCGATAGAAGGAATGTAAACGTACTCATCCGTCTGAAGTTCAACGGTTGTAGCAGGCTTCTTACCACATCCTGCAAGTGCCAAAGCCATGACAGCCACTGAAATTCCTGCCAAAATTTTACCTGATCTTTTCTTCATGTCTTTCTCCCGTACAAATCTAAAATATAATATCTAAGCACTATAATACATATTTAAAAAAATAAAAATAGTAGTAAAACCATTAACAGTGATTAAGAATTTATTAAGCACGACCAAGGGACACTCCTCATGGCAAAAGGAACGCCCCTCCTACAAAAGGAACGCCCCTCCTACAAATCTGAACCACTTGAAATCGAAATTACTTCCCGGAAGGAAGACAAAAGAAACTTTCCCCGCTGTTCTTTCATCCGAAAGGGGAACCGTTACGGTCTCGTACTCTTTGGAATAACTCATCTCGGCAAGCTGCCTGTCTTTTCTTTCGCCGTCCTCGAATACAATGTGAACGGAAGTCTTCTCGTTGTTGGACCTTCCGCATATTTCAACGGCCGAAACGCCTTCGAGAGCAAAATTCATATCATCGAAGTCGATTGAAACGTTATTTCCTATGGAAGTAACGGCTTCCTTACCGACCGTGAAGCTGTCTCCCACGATGGAGCTAAAGTTAAGCGCATCAATCTTTTCGTACGCCTTCTCATACTTTTTGAAGGAAAATCCCTTTACCGAATATCTGTTTATTGAGTCAAAACAAAAAGTAACGCTCGTTAATCCGCGAATTTTCCTTGTAAGGCTAAAGGTATTCGGCTGATAAACGTTATATATCGACTTGGCGCTATAGACAAATTCGCCCAGAAGCTTTCCTTCGCCGTATTGCCCTTCCCAAATCGATACGCCCATTTCATCTTCAAAGGAAAATACGGGAACAGTCACTTCATCGGAACCGATTTGGCCGAAGTCGACATTTTCAAAGGTAATCCACGATTTTTCCGCGGTATCGACAAATACGCCTCCGTCAAAGCTTAACTTCGTTGGATGAGAGCATTTGGCACAAAGAATGCCTGCGGTAAATTCGTAAGGATTCATCGTTGCTTTTCCAAGGCCTGTTACGCTAAACTCCAGCTCCGAAAATACTTCGGCATGTTCTTTGCCGTTATTGCTATATCCCACAAGCTTGAATTCACCGTCTCCGATTGCCTCGATTTCAACACTTCCGGCGGACGTCGTTAAGTTGACAAAATTGGCTTCGATTCCGTCCAATGTCATGGCCTTGAAATAAATGTCGGGATATGTCGTGTTCTTCGGGAAAAACTCATATTGCACCGTTGTTCTCGGAAGTTCCTTGGTAAGCGTCGTCGAGCCTGAATTTTTAAGTACGATTTTGCGAACCGGTATATCATCACTGCTGCCGCACGATATAACCTCTTCGCCGTACAAAACTCCCTTGGTTTCTGACGGGCTTACGCTTTCTACGGTTATTTCTTCCCCGCACAAAGCGTTTCCGGTAACGGATATTTTTATTTTGCCCACATCAAACGTGGGCGCAACGATTGCCAGAAGCTTTCCGGAAAACAGCTTCCTTGAATCGGACTTATACTCCTCATAATCGGTGCTGTCACCATTATCAAGACCGAGAAGGCGACCCGGTCCCTCGACCTTTACGTTCACACGATTTCGGGCGTTTTGCACTTCATTTCCGTCCTTGTCGACAACGGATATCTCCGCAAAAATCAAATCCTCGCCGTTTGCGTTCACGGTTTTTGTGTCTGTGTGAAGCACTATCTTAGTGGGCTCGCCAAACGATTTCTTCTCATCTCGGGCAATAATATTTCCTTCCTTATCGTATGCCACGGCTTCTATCTTTCCCGGAATATACGAAACCTTCCACCGGGCATGCAAAATGTCTCCGTTATGGTCGATTTCCTTTCGGCCCTTCGATTCGCCGTTTACGAAAAGCTCCACGGACGCGCCGTTGGTATAGGCGCATACGTCGATTATCTGCCCCTCGTTAAAGTCCCAGTAAGGAAGAAGATGAACCATGGGATTTTTTTTAACATCGGTCCACTCCGCCTGATATAAATAATATGTATCCTTCTCAAACCCGGCGGTATCTATCTGGCCGAAATAGGAATTCTTGGATGAATAGGGCGTGGGCTCTCCGATATAATCCCAGCCCGTCCATATATACTGTCCCGAAACAAATTTTCTGTCGCGGTGCTTGGAAACAACAATGTCCGCATCCTTCGCTCCCCAGTTTGTGGTGCAGTTTCCAAGAGACGAGCACTGTCTGTCCTCGTGCGTAAGAAGCCTTGCTTCATAAGGAAAATGGTATATTCCTCGGCTTTGAACCGTCGAGGATGTTTCGCTTCCGAAAATGCACCAGTGAGGATACTTCTTGTGATGTTCATCATAAAGTCGCTCCCCGTAGTTGTATCCCGAAAGCTCCAGAAGCTCGGCACATTTTTGAGCCCCTTCCCACTCTATGTAATTGGACCCGATTCCTATGTATGCGTTATGCATGTAATCGAGCTTTCTCACCGCCTCGCTAAGCTTTTGCGTCCACATCAGCCCGTTTCCCGCATGTGTATCGTATATTTCGTTACCTATGCTCCAGATAATTACCGACGGATGATTTCTGTCTCTTTTCACCCAGGACGTAACATCCTTTTCCCACCAGTCGACAAAAAACCTGCTGTAATCGAATTCGGTCTTGGGCTTTTCCCACATGTCAAAAGCTTCCGAGCACACAAGAATACCCATCTCGTCGCAAAGCTCCATAAGCTCCGTCGACGGCATGTTATGAGACGTTCTTACGGAATTGACGCCCATTTTCATAAGCTTTTTAAGCTGGCGTCTTAACGCGCTTTTATTAACTGCCGCACCCAAAGCCCCCAAATCATGATGTTGGCAGGCTCCGTTTATCTGAACTCTTCTTCCGTTTAAGAAAAAGCCTTCATTATTATTAAATTCTATAGTCCTGAAACCGAAACTGTTTTCTTCGGTATCGATAACCTGATTTTCTTTAATAAGCTCCGTCTTTACCTTATATAAATGCGGATCGTCAATATCCCAAATCCTCACATCGTTAAGTGTCTTTTCAAGCCTTACAGTCGAAATCGTCCCGTCAATCGCGCCCTCAAGTGTTGCAATACTGCTGCCGTCACTATCTATAATCGTATGCCTTAAGCAGCATCCAAAGATATCCACACTCACATCGCAATCCGCCGTAAATTTCCACGCTTCGCCTTCTTTAACCGCACTGAAATAACAGCCGTCCATGCAAATATGCGCCTTCGGCTTCTCGATAAAATATACATTTCTGTAAATGCCCGCTCCCGAGTACCATCTGGTGTTGGGGCTTTGGTACTTGCATACAACATAAATCTCATTTTTTCCGCTTCTGAGCTTTACGGTCATATCCACATCAAAGGTGGAATAACCGTACTTCCACTGAAAAATGTCTTCGCCGTTTAAGTATACATGCGCATCCATGTAGACTCCTTCAAAGCGAAGAATATACACTTTATCCGCCTCGGGTGTAATCTCAAATTCCTTTCTGTAAAATCCGAAGCTGTCTTTATACAAATCCTTAACGTGCTCTATCTGATAATCGTGAGGGATATTTACATTCTTAAATCCTTCGTATTCAACCATTTTGTCAAAAGAAAAATCCAAGTCAAATTCCGCAAATTTCCAATTGTCAATAAATAATCTCTTCATGGGTCTGCTCCTTTATATAGATAAAGACTGTCTCATAAATATATATACCTATTATAATCGTTTGAAAATAGAAATTATCGATTGTTTTTTCTTATTATTCATTAATCATCAGGCAAAAGAAAAGCAGACTTTGTTCAATGAACTTAGTCTGCTTTATTTTTATTATTTCTTTTTCTTTCTGAAAACGAGGAACACAATACATACAATCAATATTGCTTTCCACTTGGACAATCCGAATATGTTTCCTTTATTCTTCTTGTCTTTCTTTTCTTCTTTCTCGTACCTGTAATCGTCGTCGTCATCGTCATCATCGTCTTTGAAGGCTTCCGAAAGCTCTTCTTTAACTTCCTTCTTGGCCTCGTCGATTTCCTTGGAAATTTCTTCCTTGGCAGCCTCGATGTCTTCATTTACGGAAGTATCGAATGTAACAATTTCCTCCGGTACTTCTTCGAAGGTTTCGGGTGCGGGCTCGGGATCCGGTATCGGCTCGGCTTCCGGCTGCGGCACTTCTTCGGTTTGTGCCATAGCGGCCAACTCGTGATTATGCTTGACCTGGCCGATTACTATTGCCGAAATGATAGAAAGAATAAGTACCAAAACGGCAAACCATGTTTGCTTAAATAATTTCATTAACCGTAGTTCTCCATATCGGCGTTTATCTCACGCCAATGTTTATATATTACTTGTTACTTCTAAGTTCAAGAAGCTTCTGCTTTAACTCGCCTTCAATCTTTCCGAGTTCAACTTCTGCCTCTTTACGCTTAATTGCGCCATCCTTCTGAATCTGCATAACTTCATCGAGTGTAGCGATGAGCTGTTCATTGGTATGACGAAGTGTCTCGATATCAACGATTGAGCGCTCTGCTTCTCTTGCTGTCTCAACTGTTGCAATCTTTAATGTATCGGCATTCTTCTTAAGAAGTTGATTGGTCATTTCGGTAACTGCGTTCTGAGCTGCCGTAGCCTGCTGACCATGTGATATACCGAGTGCAAGTACCATCTGGCTCTTCCAAAGAGGAATGGTATTTGTGATTGAAGTCTGAATCTTTTCAATCATGAGTGTATCGTTGTTCTGAAGAAGTCTGGTCTGAGGTCCCATCTGAATGGAAATCATTCTTGTAAGCTCAAGGTCATGAAGCTTCTTCTCGAAACGATTGCAAAGATTTGCAAAATCGTTGTAATTCTGTGCATCTGCCTGATCGCCTGTCTCTTCGGCTTTCTTGCGAAGGTCTTCAAGTGTGGTAGCACGTACTTCTTCAAGTCTCTTCTTTCCGGCGATGATGTACATTGTAAGTTCCTTATAGTACTTAAGGTTCAAGTCATACATCTGGTCGAATAATGCTACGTCCTTCATGAGGATTACCTGATGATTCTCAAGGTTGGCAACGATTCTGTCTACGTTCGTCTCTGCCTTGGAATATGCAGCCTTCATAGCCTCGATTTCATTCTTTTTCTTCTGGAACATTCCCGCAAGACCCTTCTTCTCGGGTTCCTGGCAGGTCTTAAGCTCTACAACAAGGGCTGCAAGGTCATCGCCGATTTCGCCTAAATCGGAAGTCTTTACGCTGTTTAATGCTGTTTCCGAGAAGTTGGCGATATTCTTCTGAGCGGCTGCACCATACTGCATTACCATGTTGCTGTCTGTAATATCAATCTTTGAAGCAAACTCGTTTACTACCTTCTTCTCTTCCTCGGTAAGTAAGTTTTCATCAAGAATAACCGGCTTTGCCTCGGGCTTTTTCTCTTCGACTGCCTTGGCTGCTTCTTCGGCCGGTGTTGTAAGTGTCACTGCTTCTGCCTGGGGAGCTTCTGCAAATACTTCGGGTTCAAGTGTTAAAGAAGGTATTGAATTAGCGTTTTCCATGTTAGTCCTCTTTCTTTAAGTTATTTGTTTATTACTGCATTGGCTGCTTCTTCAAGCTTTGAAGAATTACCCAAAACATCATCAATTGTAAGTGCATCGGGGAAGTCTTCCATTTTCATAATGGCTTCCTCGGTTATGCCGTCATCTACAAGGCCTTCCGATTTAAGAAGATTCTCCATTACAGTTATATCTGTTGAAATATCCATTGCTTCATCCGCAAACAAAGAATCAAGCTGACGATCGAATGCAGCTACCGCCGTATCCATCATTGTCTCAACCTTGCCCATTGTTCCGTCAATATTCGTACCGGATACTCCTACATCATCCATTCTGTCATATGCATTGAGAAGCTTTAACGTGGTGGGAAGATAATAATTGAAAAATCTTCTGACCTGTACTTTCTTCTCGGGATGTTCCATAACGTATTTAACAATCTTGGTAGTAACTATTTCAAGGTGAGAAATCTGCTCGGAAACCTTCGGATCGGGAATTGCATCGTTTAATCTGTGCATTTCCTCAATTGCCTTATCCTTATCATCTATCATCTTATCGAGCTCTTCATCGCCTGTAGAAAACTTTGCGGGCTCGGGAATTGCATTCATCACGGGACGTTCAAACTGCGTAGGATCCTTCTCCTGCTGCTCGTCTTTCTTTCCTCCGAAAAGAGCTTTCGATAACTTAATGATAAATAATGATATGATGGCACAAATGACTATATGACTGACTTTGTAAAAATCAAATCCGATTCCCCAAAAGAGCCAAAAAAATGCCAATATATATAAGGTACCGACTTTGTTCTTTTTGTTTTTCTTATTTCCGCTCATAAAATATCCTTTGGTAATTCATAACGTGTTAACCATATATTAATTCGAGTTTCCTAAGCGGTCAAGAATTTGTGTTTGTAATTAATCTAAAATTAATGAAAAACCCGATTTTTTAATGATAGACAAATCTTTTATTGTTAAAAGACCTTGTTGGTTGTATACTTCTCTCGAAATCTTAAGCTTTTACAGCCCGTTTTTTCGGTCGGAATGGAGAATGACATGCTTCAAAGCTTTATTATTGTAGGTACTCAGGTTGCTATCCTGTTTGTTTTGATTGCTCTCGGTTTTTTCGGGGGCAAAATAAAAATGCTCACCAAAGACGGTGTTAAATGCATAAATGACATTATGCTTTATTTCGTTACTCCCTGCGTTGTCATTAATGCTTTTCAAAGAGATTTTGATGTTTCGATGCTTAAAAACCTTCTTCTTGCCATGCTGGCTTCTTTCGTATCGCATCTTCTGTGCTTCTTTTTGGGACTTATTTTTATAAGAAAGTATCCCGATGCACAGAAAAGGGTTTTGCGCTTCGCAATTATCTTCCCTAACTGCGGTTTCATGGCTTTACCGTTAATTGAAGCTTTACTGGGTAGTGAGGGTGTCTTCTACGGCGCGGGCTATCTTGCCGTTTTCAATATTCTTTCATGGTCGTACGGCCAGTATTCCATGGCTAAGGGAACCGACGGTTTTGAAGGAAAGAAGGCTATTTTAAATCCCGGTGTTATTTCGGTTATTATCGGTCTCATTTTCTTCTTTACTTCCTTCAGACTTCCGGAGATTATCGGTTCACCCATCTCCTATCTGGCTGCTTTAAATACTCCGGTTCCGATGCTTATTATCGGCTATACTATTTCAACTTTGGATCTTAAATCCATTTTCAAGATAAAAACGGAATTTGTTTCAATCCTTATGCGTCTGATTGTTGCGCCGCTTTTACTGCTCGCCCTTTTATACTTTACGGGTTACAGAGGTACTCTTCTTCTTGCGGTAATGGTTTCCGCCAGCACTCCGGTAGCCGCTATCACTACAATGTTTGCCATAAAATATAATCAGGACCAGCCGCTTTCATCCAAGCTTGTGGCCGTTTCGAGTCTTTTTTCTATTGTTACAATGACTTTGATTATTTCTTTTGCCAAATTCATAGGCGGCTGATTTCAGTCTAAAAACAAAGAAACCGTTAACTCCGAAAATATCAGATTTAACGGTTTCTTTTATTATGCGATTATTTTCTTATCAGATGTTAAGTAAGTCGCTGTATGCCTTAAGTGCTCCGTCTGTCTCGTGTGCAAGAACTTTCTTGGCAAGTACTTTTCCAAGCTGTACGCCTTCCTGGTCGAAGCTGTTTACGTTCCACAAGAAGCCCTGGAACATAATCTTGTTTTCGAAGTGTGAAAGGAGTGCTCCCAGACTTTCGGGTGTAAGCTTGTCGCCTACGATTATGCTTGAAGGTCTGTTTCCCGCAAACTTCTTATTGTTGTTCTCGTCATCCTTTCCGCAGGCAAATGCTACTATCTGAGCTGCTACGTTGGCACAAAGCTTCTGCTGGCTTGTGCTGCCCTGGATATCAACGTCCGTTCCTATCTGGCTGTTTCTAAATCCGATGAATTGAAGCGGAATAATATCTGTTCCCTGATGTAAAAGCTGGTAGAACGAATGCTGTCCGTTTGTACCGGGCTCACCGAAGATAACGGGGCCTGTTACGTAGTTAATGGGTTCTCCGAATCTGTTTACGCTCTTTCCGTTAGATTCCATGTCAGCCTGCTGAAGGTGTGCGGGGAATCTTGAAAGTGCCTGTGAGTAGGGTAATACTGCTGTGCAGGGATATCCGAGAATGTTTCTTTCGTATACTCCGATAAGTGCATCGAGCATTGCGGGGTTCTTCTTCATTTCTTTATTGGTAGCAAGCTTATCTTCCTCTGCCGCTCCGTTAAGGAATCTTGCAAATACTTCGGGACCGAATGCAAGTGACAATACTGCACCGCCTACTGCAGAGCATGATGAATAACGTCCGCCGATATAGTCATCCATGAAGAATGCTGCAAGATAATCCGACGACTTCGCAAGGGGTGATGTTTCACTTGTTACCGCTATCATATGCTTTGATGCGTCAAGCCCCGCTTTCTTAAGGGCATCCTTTACGAATGATTCGTTGGTAAGTGTTTCAAGTGTTGTTCCCGACTTGGAAACAAGTACAAATATTGAATGCTCTACATCTACCGAATTAAGTACTGCGGCTGCATCATCGGGGTCTACGTTACTGATGAACTTGGCTTCCATCTTGAAGGTGTTATTTACCTTGGCCCAATTTTCAAGTGCAAGGTACATTGCTCTGGGTCCTAAGTCACTTCCGCCGATTCCGATCTGCACTACTGTTGTGAACTTCTCGCCCTTGGCATTGGTGATTTCACCGTTATGTACTTTAGCTGCAAACTCTGCAATCTTTTCCTGCTGCTTTACGTAGAACTCTCTTTTATTTATTCCGTCAGCTATTACATCGTTTCCAAGCTGTCCTCTTGTAAGCTGATGAAGTACAAGTCTCTTTTCTCCTGTATTGATTACCGCTCCGTTATAGAGCTCTGCAAACTTATCGGTAAGCTCTGCTTCCTTGGAAAGCTTATCGAGCGCTTCCAAAACGTCATCATCTACTGCCTTTGCTGCGTAGTTGAATGATAATCCGGCTGCCATGGGAACATTGTATTCTTTAACTCTCTTTGCTCCCTCTTCGGATGCCATTACCTGTGAAAGCTTAACGCTATCCTTGAATTTACCCAGTTCTTTGAATGAAGAAAGGGTATCAAGATTATTCCATTTTACCATTACTTATTCCTCCGTAATATTGGGCTTTGTGCCCGACAGTTGGAATTTTAATCCTTCTGTGTTTTTTCTTCAATATTTTATTTGTGGTGGTATTTCTATAATAACGCTTTTTTTCTTTTTACTCAAAGTGTTTTGAAACAAGTTTTAAATTCTCTCTTATGGGAAGGTGCTGAGGACATGCTTTTTCACATTTTCCGCATCCTATACAATCGCTTGCCTTTCCGTATTGTGTGGCAAGTCTTGCATAATATTCTCCCTGGGGTGTAAATCCTTTTCCCTCGTATTCCTGCAAATCCGCATTATACAGTGAAAAATACTTGGGTATCGCAATCTTTTTGGGGCATCCGTCCACACAGTAAGCGCAACCCGTGCAGGGTATTGCTATGTTTTCGTTTATGATGGATGCTGCCTTGAAGCACATGTTCTTTTCTTCCTCGGTAAGCGGTACAAAGTTCTTCATAAACTCTGTATTGTCCTTCATCATTTCCATGTTTCCCATTCCCGAAAGTACCATTGCTACATTGGGAAGACTTGCGGCAAACCTTATTGCCCACGATGCTACCGATTTCTTTTCATCATAGTCTTTGAACAGCTTGGTTACTTTATCCGACACGTTGGCAAGCGTTCCGCCTTTTACCGGCTCCATTACAATTACGGGCTTATTGTGCTTAACGCATACTTCATAGCATTCCCTTGACTGTATTGCCGGGCTTTCCCAGTCGAGATAATTTATCTGAAGCTGTACAAATTCCATCTCGGGGTGCTCTGTAAGTACTTTATCCAAAAGCTTCGCTCCGTCATGGTATGAAAATCCTATATGCTTCACAAGTCCTTCTTTTTTCTTATTTATAAGCCAGTCGAAGGCGCCTAACTTTGTATACTTAATATAATGGTCTTCTCCGATATCATGAATCAGGTAATAGTCAAAATACTCAACGCCGGTTTTCTCAAGCTGGGTATTGAACATTTTATCCATGCCTTCCGGTGTATCGAAAAATCCGCAATGAAGCTTTGTTGTAAGTGTATACTTATCGCGCGGATATCTGTCCACGAGTGCTTCTTTTATTGCACTTTCGCTGTTAAATCCGCAGTACATCCAGGCTGTATCAAAATACGTAAATCCCTGTTCGAGATAGTAATCCACCATTTTCTTGGTTAACTCGATATCCACGGACGTATAGTCATTCGGGTCCGCCTGCGGCAGTCTCATTAATCCAAATCCCAATCGCTTCGTGCTTTCTTTAAACAAATCACTCATTTCGTAACCTCCGATTTATTGTCGTTTTTCTTTTGCTCATTAACCGATAACCACAGTATCACGGAGCCGAGTGTCGCTGCTATCGTTCCTACTATAAGCATCGCGTTTACTCCGTAAAAGTCTATGATTGATCCGCCCAAAAATGTTCCAAGTACGCTTCCTATCGTCATGGCCATTCCTGCGTAGGCCTGTCCTGTCGCTTTATCATTGTCTTTCACCAAATCGTTTACGTACAGTACTATTCCTACGGACAGAAAGCCCCAGCCGAACATCTGAAATCCCTGTATCAGGAAAAACTGCGGTACCGTTTTCACCAGCAGTGAAAACAGTGTTTTTAATATGAAGAATATGCCGGAAATCTTCAACAGCCTGTACAATTTTATTTTGCTCATGTAAAAAGAAAAGAGAAGCGTTGTTATCAGCTCACACACTGCCGCTATTGCCGATGCGGTTCCCATGTCGGCGCTCGTTCCGTTCTTCGTTAATACTATCTGAAGGGCGAATGTATTTATCAACATGTGGCTGAAATATATCAATATTAATCCACATAGTATCACCGCGAATCTTTTATATTTCAGCAAAAACAGATATGGATTCTCTTTTGCCGGCTTTTCCTGTATTGATGCTTTCGTTTTATTTACCGGATATATCTGCAAAAATACCATCAGAAGCATAAATACCAATAAAGCTATTATGGGAACGCATTTCGGACCGTATTTTACCGACAGCTTTCCGAAAAAGTACGAGCCGGCTGCATATCCCATGGAGCCCATTGCCCTGCCGACACCGAAATTTATCGGGTATTTCATGTTTATGGCATCGGTTCCCAGTGCGTTCAAAAATGGTTGTGCAAGATACAAAAATGTTATGGCAAAACCAAACAACACGGTCTTTACCCACACTCCCGTTTGAGACAGAAGTATTAACAGTACTGCTACGATTATGGTAAGTAAGCTCATAAACATAAGTACTTTTCGGGTTGATATCTTTTTGCTTTTATCTATCAATGCTCCTACTATGGGCTCGAGTACTACAGCTATTATTCCGCCCAGTCCCAGCAACAGTCCGATTGCTCTGTTGGTTAATCCTATGCTTAACAGATATACGCTGGAAAAAGAGCAGAGAATAACATATCCCATGGAATAGGCCGCTGAGTTCAATCCGTATGTTAATGTGACGTTTTTCTTTGGCATGATAAGTATTGTCCTGTTTATATCAAATCAAAATGTTTAAGTGCGTTGAATATTCCGTCTTTATGAATATCATCCGTAACGTAATCTGCTACTTCTTTAAGTGACTGTGAGGCGTTTCCCATCGCGATTCCGGTTCCCACGCATTCTATCATATCAAGGTCGTTGTTACTGTCGCCGATGGCATATGCTTTGGACGGATCGGCGCCGAGGTTTTCGCAAAACATACGTATTCCGTCTGCTTTCGTGATTCCGGGTATTATTGCTTCGAAAACACCGACTATTGCGGATGGATTCATATCGGGATTTTGATTTACATCCGGCGTCAGTCCGTGCCATATTACTTTGTAGGTCTTGCTGATTTCGTTTTTGAAGGTGTCCGCGTCGGAGATTCTGATGAAATCACCGGAAAATTTGTTTACTTTCATTCCTTCTTTAAAATCATCCAAAGAAAGTGCGTCTTCCTTCATTACTTTATACATTCTGTGAACAAAATCATCTTTTTCAAATCCTTCAGATGAAATCCAGTGCTTCTTAGGTCCTTCAAGTACCAATGGTACTTTGCAATCTTTTGATAGCCTGATGATCTCTTTTACCTGATCATCGGTAAGATATTTTTCATATATCATTTTGGAATCATACTCGACATGAGCACCGCATGCCGCAACAATTCCTTTAAAATTCATATCGAAAAGAGCTTTATCTCTTATATGTCCCTTGGCTCTTCCAGAACATATAACCGGAATATTTCCCTTGGCATTCAATAATTCAATTGCTTTCATGGCACTTTGAGGAATGACACCGTTAAAATCCCATATGGTTCCATCCAAATCAAAAAAAACAAGCTTACTGTTCATTCATTCTCCTAACGCTACTTTTTTACATTTGTTTCATATATAGTATATTAAGCAAAACAGGTTAATCAATTATAAAATCTATCAGAAAATATAAAAAAAAGACCACCGATAAAATCGATGGTCAAAATTTTTCGTGCCCAGTTTCGGAATCGAACCAAAGACACAAGGATTTTCAGTCCTTTGCTCTACCAACTGAGCTAACTGGGCGAAAAATCAACAAGCCTTAAGCTTGAGTAGCGGGAATAGGATTTGAACCTATGACCTTCGGGTTATGAGCCCGACGAGCTTCCAGACTGCTCCATCCCGCGTCAATAAGAAAAATGCCTTCCGGCTAATGGATGGAGGTGGATTCGAACCACCGAAGCAATTTGCAGCAGATTTACAGTCTGTCCCCTTTGGCCACTCGGGAATCCATCCATAATAAAATATTTAATTGATGGGGCCTACAGGGCTCGAACCTGTGACCCTCTGCTTGTAAGGCAGATGCTCTCCCAGCTGAGCTAAGACCCCATATGACGACCCAGGCGGGACTCGAACCCGCGACCTCCGCCGTGACAGGGCGGCGCTCTAACCAACTGAGCCACTAGGCCTAGAAAACAAAAATTTTGCTCTGAAATCGTCTCGATGCTCTAACGATCGATTTCAAAAATTTTACTTGCAGTGTTTTTGCACTGGTTTTCCGAGTTGTACAAAGACAACAAGGATTAAGTGGACCTTCGGGGACTCGAACCCAGGACCGACCGGTTATGAGCCGGTTGCTCTAACCAACTGAGCTAAAGGTCCAAATAAAAGATAATCTGAAGAACCATCTTCTATTCAGAAAAACTAACCAAGCGATTGGTTAGTTTTTAAGTGACTCCGACGAGAATCGAACTCGTGTTACCGCCGTGAAAGGGCGATGTCTTAACCGCTTGACCACGGAG
>JAZUJT010000053.1:0-31264 GCA_045642905.1 Lachnospiraceae bacterium
GAAGATATAGATGCATCACAGATGACAGACGCACAGCTTCATGCAAAACTTCGCCGAGGTTATGATGATTATTTATCCGGTAGAACACAGAATGCTGAAGATGCATTTGCAAAATTCAGGGAGAATCATTCTTAATGATTAAATATGAAGTAAAGATTACAGATGAAGCTCTCGATGATATGGAAAGAATCTATGAGTATATCGCAATTGAGTTGCTTGCACCGGAGTACGCTATTGGACAGTATAATCGTATTGCAGATGCAATTCTGTCATTAGTTTCTTTTCCGGACAGATTTGCTTTATTTGAATTCGAACCGGAGCATTCTTGGGGGATGAGACGAATGGTAGTTGATAACTATCTTGTCTGTTATGTGATTGATTTGGGAGTTGTTACCGTAACAGATGTTTTATATGGCGCATCAGAAGTTCATTTGCGATTGCAAGAAAGACATTCATAAATAGTCTGTTGGGTACACTAATTACAATATGAAGAGTCCCTACTGCTACTCACTATAGAGTGATGGCAGTAGGGACATTTTTTATTTTTCCATGTTTTCCAAAGCGTACTCAACCGCTTGAATTACAAAATATGAAAATGAGACATCCTTGCCCGTTATAGCTTTATTGACTTTCTCAATAACTTCTATGGGAAAACGAATTGTCTTGTTTTCGCTCTCTTTGCGATTAGGTTTGATTTCAAATGCCATTTTTATGCACCTCCCTCAATACAGAATGTATTGCAAAGTGCACGAAAATGTATGCACTGAACCTTGCAAGCATAATGCATTGCAAAAAAGCATTGCACAATTTATTGAAATGAGTACAATTGTTTATATATTCTCAGGGAAAAAATAGGTGGCAAAAAACTTTGTAAAGTCATTCATCTGGGAAGAAAATTAGTGAAGGAGTTTTTTGGAAAATGTACGTAGGAAAGATAAGAGCGATGAGCAAAAGGGTTGTTTGGGGATTGGTTCTTTTGGCAGTTGTAGTATTATTTTCCGGCGTGACAGTAAAAGCGGAGGGAATTAATCCTTCAAATCCATTAACATTTATGGCGGTAGATGGCCCTGCAGAAATTACGTTCAACTGCGTTGGAAGTGTATATGTTAAAACACCCACTGATACCGAATATAAGGGATATACTAGCGGAAACAAAATTTCGTTAGAAAAAGGGGAGCGGGTTTCATTTTGTGGCAATAATATCAAAACCGATAAAGATAAACATTTTGAGATGACCGGAAAAATTAGTGCAAGCGGAAGTGTAACAAGTTTAATTGATTGCGATGGCGGAAATTCAGAGGTTGAGTTAAGTGAAAAATGTTTTGCATCAATGTTTAGGGACTGCAAATCATTGATAACTGCGCCAGAATTACCTGCAACAACCTTAGCTGATTATTGTTACAATTATATGTTTTACGGCTGTACTTCATTGATAACAGCACCAGAATTACCTGCAACAACCTTAGCTGATTATTGTTACAGTTGTATGTTTTCCGGCTGTACTTCATTGGAAACAGCACCTGCGTTACCTGCGACAACCTTAGCGGACCATTGCTATTATGCCATGTTTAGAGGATGCACGTCATTAGAAACAGCACCTGCGTTACCTGCGACAACCTTAGCGGACTATTGCTATTATTGCATGTTTGTTGAGTGCACCTCCTTAGAAGAAACTCCTCTATTATCCGCATCTTCTTTGAAAGAAGCTTGCTATTATGCCATGTTTAAAGGATGCACTTCATTAAAAAAAGCGAAAGCAATACCTGCGATATCTTTGGCAAAGGACTGTTGCGGTGAAATGTTTGATGAGTGTTACTCATTAGTCGATGTACCTAAATCGCTTCCGGCTACCACACTGAGTGAAGGATGTTATAAGGAAATGTTTTACCGTTGCACGTCATTAGAAAGGGCACCGGAGTTACCTGCGACATCTTTGGAGAACGATTGCTATCAAAATATGTTTCATTCATGTGTCTCACTGAAAGAAGCACCAATAATTCTGCCTGCTTCAAAGCTGAAAAGGAATTGCTATAATAATATGTTTAGTAACTGCACATCTCTTGAGGACGTACCAGTTATATCTGCACAAACCTTGGGAACTTATTGCTGCAGAGGAATGTTTTCTGGATGTGTAAAAATATTAGTGGCAAAAAACCCGGTTGATGATTTGGGAATTTGTTTTGAACGAAAACTTCCTAGTTCAAGCACTGAAACTGCAGCTTATTCAGATATGTTTTCAGGTTGCGGCGAAGCATTATCCGATGATGAAAGGCTGCCGAGTTCTTTTCGCGGAGGAACATTTTATACTTTATTGCCTCGTGAAATAACTGTAAAGCCTAATGCGAATTATTTGACATTGACTGCAGTAGATGGACCGGCATCAATATCATTTAAATGGGTGGAAATGAATAATAAGGTTTACGTTTTGAAAGCAAATGCAGAAGAACTGGAACGTTATTATGAAGGTACTTTGATTGAACTCGAAGAGGGAGAAAGTGTTAAGTTTTGCGCCGACGGAATTCGGACAGATTATTACAATCATTTTGTAATGACGGGGAAAATCAAAGTAAGCGGAAGCGTTACCAGTTTACTTGATAAAGATGGTTCTGATTCTAATGTTCTTTTGCCTAACGATTGTTTTTCGTACATGTTTTTCAATTGCACTTCTTTAGTGGAGGCACCCGAATTACCGGCTAATATTCTTTCAAATAATTGCTATTATGGTATGTTTAGCGGTTGCACGGCATTAAAAACAGCTCCTCTATTATCTGCTACAGAGTTAGCGGATAACTGCTACTATGATATGTTTAACGGCTGTACATCATTGATGGAAGTGCCTGATTTACCGGCCGTTTCATTGAAACCTGATTGCTATGGCAGAATGTTTAAAGATTGTATATCGTTGAAAACAGCACCATCAATGTTTGCAACATCATTAGCAAATAATTGTTGCTGTGATATGTTTGCCGGCTGCGTTTCACTGGAAAAAGCTCCTTCTTTACAGGCAACCAAGTTAGCACCCGATTGTTATAAGCGCATGTTTAGCTGTTGCATATCATTAGCCGATGCGCCTGTATTACCTGCGTCAACTTTAACCAATTCTTGTTATGAGAGTATGTTTGTGGGATGTATCTCTTTGCAGTTAATGCCGGAACTTCCCGCAAAAAAGATGGCAGATTACTGTTACAAGAACATGTTCGCGAACTGTCCTCAGTTACGTGTGGCTAAAAAGCCGGTAGATGATTTGTTTATCGAGTGTGAATGGAAACTCCCTGATGCATCTAATGTTACTGATGCGTATAAGGACATGTTTAGGTGTAATACGGCTTCCGTGGTTCCCGGTGATGCGGTGATGGAGCATACACCTGTCGGCGGAACATATTACGTTGCAAAGACCTTATTTAAGAATAATGCAGAAAAGAAAGCTAACGTTATTATCGCTAAAAATCAGATTAAGGAAATTAAGAAAACCAAGCAGAATGTTAATCTTAATGCCACGGCAAACGGCGGAGCAACGTTATCATATAAGTCAAGCGATAAGAAGGTTAAGGTAAGCTCTACAGGAACAGTTACAATTCCCAAGAAGTACTACGGCACTGTAAGGATTACGATTCTTTCAGCCGAAACCGAAGAATATAAACCTGCTACTATAACGGTTACAATAACCGTAACCTCGGCTAAACCCAAGATCAATAAAGCTATCGCGGGAAAGAAAGCATTTACGTTAAGGTGGAAGAAAGCTAATTACGCAGACGGCTACGAAATCATCTATTCGACAGATAAGAATTTTACAAAGCCCAAGAAAGTAACCGCTAAGAAGGCGACAACAGCAGTTACTGTTAAGAAACTTAATGCGGGAAAAACCTATTACGTAAAGATTCGAAGTTTTAAGAAAAAGGGCAGCAAGAAGATATATTCCGATTATAGCGCAGCTAAGTCGGTAAAAACCAAAAAGTAAAGATTGAATGAATCACATTTTATAGAGGCTGTGCGCCATGCATGGCCTCTTTAAATATATAGGAGAAATAAGTATTTGGAAGGTCTTCAACTGAAATATAACTTTGATTGACAAGTAACAATAATGTCTATACGATTATGATGATTGGTGAAGATGAAAACGGATGGTATACGTATATGAACGAAAAGAGAAAACCCTATAAGTTTCCCGTAGCGACCTTTACGCTTTTGGCGATAAATGTAATTGTTTTTATATTATGTACTTTTAAGGGTGAAATGCTATATAATATTGGTTGTACGGGATATTATTTGATTGATTCCCCGAAGGATTATTACAGGCTGGTTTCGGCCATGTTTTTACATGTGGACATAGAGCATATTATCAACAACATGATTTTTCTGTTCTGTGTGGGACAGATAGTGGAAAATGCATCATCCGGAGTGTTCCTTACTTTTTCTTTTTTCGCAACGGGAATAATCGGAAATGTTGTTTCACTGTACTGGGAAGAATATTCCATGAATTACTCCGCATCGGTGGGTGCAAGCGGTGCTGTATTCGGAATAATGGGAGTATTCGTTGCTTTTGTTTTTTCAAAAAGAGTCATGGGAAAGACGGTAAGCCCCAAGAGAGTTATTTTGTCGGTGCTGTGTTCACTTTATGTAGGATTTAGGTCGGCCGGAATCAACAATGCGGCACATGTCGGAGGACTTGTGTCGGGTCTGATTATCGGAATGATTTATTGTGCTTTTGTTAAGCATAAAAAAGGCAAGAACGGAAATGAGGGTTATATTATATGAAGATTAACATTTACTACGGCGGACGAGGACTTATTGACGATCCGACACTGTTTGTCATCAACAAGATGCAGGCGGTTTTGGAAGAACTTCACGTTACCGTGGAACGCTTTAACCTGCATGAACTGAAGAATACAATCACTACACTGCCGCAGACTTTGAAGAATGCGGACGGTGTTATTTTCGCGACTACCGTCGAATGGTACGGAATAGGCGGATATATGCAGCAGTTTCTTGATGCCTGCTGGCTTTACGGCGATAAAGAAAAGATTACCGGTATTTATATGTGTCCTATCGTTATGGCTACAACTTACGGCGAGCGTGAGGGAAAGCTGAATCTTTCAACCGCGTGGGAAATTCTGGGAGGACTTCCCTGCAGCGGAATTTGCGGATATATAGAAGATACGTCGCTTTTGGAGACCAATGAGGATTACCTTTCATTGATTGAGAAGAAGGCCGAAAATATGTATCGCACCATCAAGCAGAAGGTGGCAAGCCTTCCGGCCAGCAATCAGGCTGTTAAGCAGAAGGTTTATATTACCAAGAACATCGATCTTACGCCTCAGGAATCCGAGCAGCTTTCGGTATACGCTTCGGACGAGTCATATGTTCAGAAGCAGAAGGAAGACATTTCCGAGCTTGCATCCATGTTCCGCTCGATGATGGGCGAGAGCAGCAACGAGGACGAGGAGACCATCATTCAGGCGTTTGAAAAGGCCTACAGACCGCAACCCGGCGCCGAAGAGGTTTATGTTTTCCGCATCGACAGCATGAAAACTCCTCTTACGGTAACTGTTGAAGGCTCGGACGTTAAGTGTCTGTTTAAGGATACCGAGAAGGCTGATGTGGATTTGTCGCTTTCCGCTGAAAGGCTTCACGACATTATGAAGGGCTCGGCTACATTCCAGAGAGCATTTATGGCAGGCGAAATAAAAATGAAAGGCGATTTTAAAGCTTTACGGCTTCTCGATTCACTTTTTGTTTTTGCATAAATTCACGATAACAAGAGCCCGGATGATTTGGCCGGAGCGGATTGGAGAGATATGAAAGACGATTGCATTTTTTGTAAGTTGGCAAATGGGGTATTTCCCACAAACAGTATTTACGAAGACGATACATTTAAGGTTATTCTTGATGCGTCTCCCGCTACTAAAGGACATGCGCTGATTCTTCCCAAGAATCATGCTACAAATATTTATGAACTTGATGATGAGACACTTTCAAAGGCCATGGTTCTTGCCAAGAAAATCGCTGTTAAGATGAACGATGTACTTAAGTGCGATGGCGTAAACGTTGTTCAGAACAACGGTGAAGTTGCCGGACAGAGCGTTATGCATTATCACCTTCACGTTATTCCCCGTTACAAGAATGATAAGCAGAGTATTACGTGGAATCCCACACAGCCTTCCGATGAAGATCAGAAAACAGTATGCGAATTGCTGAAAATGTAATTCGCTGCCTTTTTATGTGGAGTTATGGAGGTATTTCGTTTTGAAGGAAACGGGAAAAGCTTTTAAAGTAACGGCATTGTTTGCACTGCTTCTGGGATTTGTTCTGACTTTTGGAAAAACAGATGCATATGCCGAAGATTTGCATAATAATCATGAGGGTTGGACTAAAATACAAAGCACCGATTTGGCAAATTCGGATTTTGTATTAACTTCCGGCAAGTATTATCTTTCGGAAAATATAACAACCACACACAGTTTGATAATCGGTAACGGAACCGATGAGGCCGAGGTTACCCTGTGTCTTAACGGTCATTCGTTAACATCCTCCGGGAATCAGGTAATATCGATTAATCCGAGTTCGATACTCGTAATTGATGATTGCACCCCGGAAAAAAACGGAAGCCTGATTATTGCATCAACGGGTCACTCGGTAGTAGCTGCAAATAAAGGAGGAATCTCTGAAGAATGGGCGAGTGCTTCACTTTACATTAATGCCGGAACTTTGAAGTCATCCGGAGGGGAAAGCGAGGCTTCTATTGTGAATTTATATTGGGGTGCCTTTCATAGAGGGTTTGATTTTCAATTTAATATGAGCGGCGGCTCTATTATTGCACCAAATCAAGACGGTATTTATGTCGCGGCTAATTCAAATATAAACATAGAAAATGCCAATATTTTTGCTAAAAATTGTGCAGTGGAAGTGCATGCTGACGAAGAGGTTAATATCAAAAAATCCAATATATCGGTAACAGGTGATTATGCAATATATTGCGGTGAGACCCAAGATATTTTGATAGATGAATGTATTATTAAAGCACAAGGTTTAAGTGCGCTGTATATAGAAATTTTTAGGGAATTTAGCATGTCCTCTTCACAAATATCAGCCATGGATAATGCAGTAGATCTCACTGGGAATAGTAACACCCAAGCCACTATAACTGATTGTAATATTACTGCTGATTATAATGCCGTTTTTCTGTATAATACCCCGTTAAAAATCGCAAATTCCGTAATTGAATCGAAAAGCGGGTATGTTAACGGGAAAGGACTTAAACCCGGCTATCCCATATACTGTGAGAGAAGCAAATTATGGGTAGAGGGAAATGTTACACTTGCTGCCAAAGAAGATTATCCTCAGATTTATTTAGAAGATTCAAAAATGGGAATGCCTGAGACTTTACCGAACAAACCGTTCTCCTTTTTCTTAAAAGATGAAAAAGTCGGCGATATTTTGATGCTTGAACCGGATGGTCAGGGCAATAAAAGTGCCGAGGTTTTTAAGGAACGTTTCCCTAACAGGAAAATATCGGAATTTCTTGTTCCTGCTGTGGGATATTATTATATCGATGAACTGAACGGAAATTATTATATAGGCTGCAGAAATATTGACAAGCAACCTACCGTAGAATCTCCGGTTATGAAAATTAGCGAAGAAGGCTCGGTTAAATATCAGTGGTATGATGTTACTCCTACAACGTATATGCTTACCGATGCTAACACAAATATCGGTCAGGGAACATATGATTCCTCTCAAAATGAATGGTATTTAATGACTGCCAAGAAGGGATTTTCCTTTAGTCAGGAGCATGACTACGGGGAATTGGTTATTAAGGTTAAGGAACTTCACGACGTTCCCTTGGCAGGTGGATATACGCCAAATGGGTACAATGTATTGACAGTCATGTCAGAGGACTACGATATATCTCTCGGAACTCTTAATATTTCAGAACCCGGAACATATACTGTTCAAATTCCTTTCAAAGGTTTGATGGAAATTATTCCCCGACTTTCGAAAGACGTTACAGCTGAAATATCCCTTAACTGTTACGATATCAATTATCCTATTGACGGGCGGGCAACAAATACGTTATCAAGTCCTCATGGTGGGTACACTTCCTGTATGGCAATTTACGAAAGAAAGATGCTTTCACGGGATGGACAAAGCGATGTTTATAAGCCGAAGGATATATCAGGTGTGCTGTTATCCAAACCGGTTTATCAAAAAGAATGTACAGTTAACTTCGAAACCAATGGCGGGTCCAAGGTCTCGTCGGCAAAGGCTATTTTAGGTTCACTTGTAACAAAGCCTTCGAATCCTTCCTTCAAGGGACTTACCTTTGACGGATGGTACAAGGATGCAAAGTTAAAAACTCCCTGGAACTTTAAATCCGATAAGGTTAACGCGGACATTACTCTTTATGCCAAGTGGAAGGTTTCAAACGAACAGTATGAAGAATATTCTGCACATGTGCTGAATGATTTTAGGGTAAATTACAGTAAGGGTTGCGTTAAATTTACCTGGGGCAGGGAAAAAGAAGCAGATGAGTACGGCATTTTCCTTCAGAAATGCGGTCCTGCTTTCAAGAGTAAGCCTACGGCTATCGTCAAGGCAGGCAATAAAAAGAATCTTTCAAAGTCATTAAAGAAGATTGGCACAGGTAAGCTTCCGAAGACTCCGATAAAGGGTTACGTTGCAGCTTACAAATATGTCGGTAACCAAAAGATAGAGCTTGGAAGAACACTTACGGGTCATTCGACTCTTGCAAATTACAAGAAGAGTACAAATCCCAAATCCATTAAGGTCAATAAAACGAGCGTCACTATCAAAAAGGGTAAGAAATTCACCATTGTGGCTACACTGACCAAACAGAACAATGCAAAGAAGCTTCTTTCCAAGGATCATTGCGCACCGATAAGATATGTTTCTTCCAATTCGAAGATTGCAAAGGTTGACAATAAAGGTGTGATTACCGGTAAGAAGAAAGGAACCGCTTACGTATACGCTGTCACGATTGACGGTATGAATAAGAAAATCAAAGTTAATGTAAAGTAAAATTTTAAAAGGGGCTGTAAACAGCCCCTTTTATGATTCTATTGCTCTTATAATATATCCGTTTATTATTCTTCGCTTTCTGTCTCTTCGAGCTCGTTTAATGCCGCAAGCTCTTCGGGAGTCAGGGAATCGTCTTCGGGAAGTTCTTCGCTTTCCGAAGCCTCATCGTCATCAGTTATCTTTGTGTATTTCTTAATCTGATTCATGATGGATAAAATGGGCTGCATCTGATTGCTCTTGTTCATGGCCTCAATAAATGACTGACGATTGCAGTAAAGCTGTGCAACGGTATTCAAAAGGCTCTTTTCATCCAAATCTTCCTCGTGAAGCACAAGCGAGAAGCCCTGAGCCTCGAAAGAAGCTGCGTTTAACAACTGGTCGCCTCGGCTTGAGGTAGAAGGAAGCGGAATTAACAGATTCGGCTTTCTGAGAGTCAAAAGCTCGCAGATTGAATTGGCTCCGGCGCGTGAAATAACAATGTCGGCCAATGCAAAAATATCTTTCAAATCTTCGGTCAGGTACTCGAACTGCTTGTAACCCGGAGTATTCAAAAGAAGATTATCGATTTTCTCCTTACCGCAGATATGAACTATCTGGAAATCCTTCAAAAGCTTGGGAAGAGTTGAACGGATAATTTTATTGATGCTTCCGGCACCCTGACTGCCGCCGATAACGAGGATAACGGGCTTGGTCTCAATAAATCCGCAAAGCTCCTTGCCGCGCTTGGCACTTCCTTCGGAAAGCTCCGCACGAATGGGAGTTCCGGTAAGAACGGCCTTGTTCTCGGGAACATAAGTAAGAGTCTCGGGGAAGTTACAGCATATAGCTTCAGCACAGGGAATGCACAACTTGTTGGCAAGTCCCGGAGTAATGTCCGATTCGTGAATTACGCAAGGAATCTTAAGTGAATGAGCAGCACGTACAATCGGAACACTTACGAAACCACCCTTGGAAAATACGATATTGGGCTTTTCCTTCTTAAGATATTTTCTTGCCTCAGCGTATCCTTTTATGATTTTAAAGGGATCCTTGAAATTCTGCGGGTCGAAGTAACGACGAAGCTTTCCGGTTGAAACACCGTAATAGGTAATTCCCAAATCGGTAATGAGCTTCTTCTCGATTCCGTCCTTCGAACCGATATAAACGATTTCGTATCCTGATTTCAAAAGTTCCGGGATAAGCGCGATGTTGGGGGTAACATGTCCCGCCGTACCGCCACCGGTAAGAACAATTTTCTGTGCCATTTTAATCGCCTTCTTTATTATATTGCGTTGTTTTTGTATGCTGCCAAAGCCTTGGCAAGCTGATCGGGACAGGAAGTATTTCTGTATCCGCATGTAATGCCGGAAAGTCTTTCAATTGCTTCATCCACGGGCATACCCTTTACGAGAGCCGCAACGCCCTTGTGGTTGCCGTCGCATCCGCCGATAAAAGTAACATCGCCGACCTTGCCGTCGTTGACTTCAAAGTCAATAGCCATGGCGCAAACGCCTTGAGTATTGTAACGCATAGTTATTCTCCTTTGCAAAATAAAAACTGCATAAAAATTATCTTTGTTTGATTGGGATTATATCAAATATGTTTTTCTTTTTCCACTTAAATAAACGATACAATTATTAACAAAAAATATTGTAAAAGTAAATTACGCTTTATGCTATAATTAATCACCGAAATAAATAGTTTTGGGGGATGTTTCATGAAAAATTATTCAATTTCTTTCAGCGAACCTGCCGGCAATTTCAACGAAGCGCTTCCGGTGGGCAACGGACGATTGGGAGCCATGGTTTACGGCAAGGTCTATACAGAGCTTATCGGACTTAACGAAGACAGCGTGTGGTTCGGCGGAAAGCGCGACAGGAACAATCCGGACGCATTAAAAAATCTCGAGAAAATACGCGATTACATTTTCGCGGGCGAAATCGGCAAGGCACAGGATTTGTGTGGACTTGCTTTATCGGGTATCCCCGAGGAACAGAGACATTACGAGCCTTTGGGCAATTTATATATTCAGTTTGCGGGAAAGAAGGGCACGATAGAAAACTACCGAAGAGAGCTTTCATTAAACGACGCTATCTCAACGGTTTCATATACCCGCGACGGCGTTAAGTTTACGAGAAAGGTTTTCGCAAGCTTTCCCAAGGGACTTTTGGTAGTAAGAATCGAGGCCGACAGAAAGGGCGCGGTGAGCTTTCGTACACAGATAGCAAGAGGCGGCGCAACATGGGACTACGGACCGTTTGAAGAACAGGTCTACAGAAATCCGGGATATAACGGAAACGTTGATGAGACGAGAAATCTTTCGGATGACATGACCTTGATGACTGCGTCCACGGGCTGTAACGGAGTTAAACTTTCCTGCGTAATAAAGGTTATCAACGAAGGCGGTACGAGAGAGGGTATCGGAAATACCATCATCGTTGACGGTGCCGACAGCGCAACAATCTTACTTGCGGCAGATACCGATTACCGCGAAAGCGAACCTTTAAAGAGCGCACTTTCACGAATTGCCGAAGGCGCCCAGTGCTCATATGAAGAGCTTTTGTCGGAGCATCTTGAGGATTACAAATCCTTGTTTGAAAGAGTTTCACTCGACCTGTGCGGCCATGAGAAAATTGAATACAAGGCAACATTAAAGAAGACAGTTTGCGACGAGGGCCTTCCAGGCGAGTATGTCGAAGACAAGGATTCGGACAATGAATTGAAGGCACTTCCCGAGCTTTTCTTCCACTTCGGAAGATATCTTATGATCGAAGGAAGCCGCCCCGGTTCGCTTCCCTTAAACCTTCAGGGCGTCTGGAACGACAGCTTCGGACCCATGTGGGGCAGCAAATACACGATAAACATCAATGCGCAGATGAATTACTGGCCGGCACTTGTATGCAATCTTTCGGAGTGCCACCTCCCGCTCATAGACCTTTTCGAAGGCCTTCGCGAGAACGGAACGCGTACGGCGCAGGTGATGTACGGCTGCCGCGGCTTCATGGCACATCACAACACCGACCTGTGGTGCGATACGGCGCCCCAGGATGTGTGCTTAAGCTCCACGTATTGGGTAATGGGTGCGGCGTGGCTTGCATTGCATGTCTGGGATCATTTTCTTTTTACAAAAGAAAAAGATTTCCTCGGCGAGCATTATCCGTCCATGAAGGAGGCTGCACGATTCGTTCTCGACTACCTTGTGGAGGACAGAAGTGCGGGAGCCGATGTAAACGAAAACTGCGAGAAGTATCTTGTTACCTGTCCGACCATTTCGCCCGAGAACGAGTATGTTCTTCCCAACGGCGAGAAGGGTGTTGTATGTAAGGGCGCATCCATGGACAACCAGATAATTCGCGAACTGTTTACGGCTTGCATAAAGGCGGAAGATATTCTTTATAAGGATAAAAAGGATTCGGAATTTACCGATAAACTTATGGAAACACTTAAAAGAATTGCGCCCATAAAGATTGGAAAGTACGGACAGATTATGGAGTGGAACGAGGACTACGAGGAAACCGACCCCGGACACAGACATATTTCACACCTTTTCGCACTTTATCCGGGAAGACAGATTTCTGTCGACAAGACTCCCGAGCTTGCAAAGGCGGCAAGGGTTACGTTAAACAGGCGATTAAGTGCCGGCGGAGGCCATACGGGCTGGAGCCGCGCATGGATAATAAATATGTGGGCAAGACTTGAAGACGGAGAGGAAAGCTACAAAAACGTTGTTGCGCTTCTTCAAAAATCAACGCTTCCCAACCTTTTTGACAACCATCCGCCGTTCCAGATTGACGGAAACTTCGGTGGCTGTGCGGCTATCGCGGAGATGCTTGTATACAGCGATGAAGACAAGGTGAAGCTTTTGCCCGCGCTTCCCAAGGCATGGTCGGAAGGCTCACTTACGGGATTTTGTACAAGAGATGGTCGTACCATCAAGAAACTGTCATGGAAAGACGGAAAGGTTACGGAAATTTCCTACGAATAAGTGCCTAAAATGCTACTTTTGTTGATGAAATTAATGAAAGTATGTTAAGATAAAATGATTGCACGTGAAAGAAGTGCATCATTTACTAATTTGACAGTAAGAGGTTTGACCATTGGGTAAGATTGTTTACATTATGGGAAAAAGTTCAACCGGAAAGGATACTATCTTCAAACAGCTTTTGAAGAATTCCAAGTATCACTTTAAAACCATCGTATCCTACACGACGCGCCCGATTAGAGAAAGCGAGCACGAAGGCGTGGAGTATCACTTCGTTAACGAGGACGGATACAGAAAGTTAAAGGATGCCGGAAAGGTTGTGGAGGAAAGACACTACGACACCTGTAAAGGTTTGTGGCGTTATTTTACGGTTGATGACGGTAGTATAGATTTATCTAAGGAAGATTACATTACAATCGGAACGCTTGAATCGTACAGAAGCGTTTGCAGATATTTTGGCAAGGATAAGGTCGTACCGGTTTTGATTGAACTTGATGACGGCATCCGATTACTCAGAGCCATCAACAGGGAAAAGAAACAGGATCATCCCGCGTACGAAGAGTTGTGCAGAAGATTTCTGGCCGACTCGGCGGACTTTTCGGAAGAGAAAATTATTAAAGCCCGCATTGCAAAGAGATTTAAGAACGAAGACCTTGAGCAGTGTCTTAATGAAATCGATAAGTATCTTTTCAGAAACTTAGCATAGGGAATAGCAAATGGACGTTAAGATTGACGGATTATCCCAGATTACGCAGGCAGCCGAGACGAAAAGGGTTGAGGAAGCGAACGGGGATTTCAAGTTTGTTCTGACAAGCAAAATAGGTGAAGAAAATCTTCAGGCGCGACTGGTGTCGCTTATGGAAGAGATAACCATGCAAGGCGATAAGATTGCCAAGCACAAGGATATCAAGGACATGCGGCGCTATCGAAGTCTTATAAAGGACTTCATGAACGAGATTGTGTCGCGTTCACATTCTTTTTCCAGAGAGAACTTTCTCGACAGGAAAGGACGCCACAGAGTTTACGGAATTATCCGCCTTGTGGATGAGAATTTGGACGAGCTTGCCAAGGAACTTTTGAAGGACGAAAAGGACAACATTACGATTCTCCAGAAAATCGGAGACATAAGAGGACTTATCCTCGACATATTCACATAATTTTGAGGGGACACAAATATGCCTAATTTTGATGACATCATCGGACAACCGCAAATCGTTGAACACTTCAAGACCGCCGTTAGGGAAGACAAGATTTCGCACGCCTACATAATTTGCGGCGAGCGTTACAGCGGTAAGGAATTCATTGCAAAGATTTTTGCAGCCGCAGCTTTGTGCGAAAGCGATTCCGACAGACCTTGCGACAATTGCAAAAGCTGTGTTCAGGCTTTTTCCAATAATAATCCCGATATTATTAAGGTTACTCACGAAAAGCCCAACATCATCGGTGTCGATGACATTCGCGAAAACGTAAATAACGATATTTCCATTAAGCCTTACGCAGGCCGCAGGAAAATATACATCATTAACGAAGCCGAGAAAATGAATCCTCAGGCACAGAATGCTCTTTTGAAGACCTTGGAAGAGCCTCCGGCATATGCGGTTATCATTCTTCTTACCACCAATCTTGAAGAACTTTTGCCGACCATCCGTTCAAGATGTGTCGTACTTAACATGCGTCCGGTTCCCGACAAGGATGTCAAGAAGTATCTTATGGAATATGAACAGATTCCGGATTATAAGGCTGACATCTGTGTTGCTTTTGCCAGAGGTAACTTGGGAAAAGCCAAGCTTTTGGCCAAGAACGAGGAGTTCGACGAGATTCGCGAAGAAGCCGGACATCTTATGAAACACATCAGAGAGATGGAAATTTACGAGCTTACCCAGGCTGTTAAACGCGCCAACGAGTTCAAGCTCGAGATAAATGATTACATCGACCTTATTTGCGTATGGTACAGGGATGTTCTTATGTTTAAGGCAACTGCCGATGCAAATAACTTGATTTTCAGGGATGAAATACAGTATATTAGGAAAGTGGCTGATTTGAGCACTTACGAAGACTTGCAGGACATTATCGATGCTCTCGACAAGGCTAAGAAGCGAATATCCGCCAATGTTAATTTCGATCTTACGATGGAACTTTTGTTCCTGACACTTCAGGGCAAATAGTTTCGGGATAAATAAACACAATGGAGTCAGATATGGTTAAAGTTGTAGGTGTAAGGTTTCGCGAGGCCGGAAAAGCTTATTTCTTCGCACCCGGAGACCTTGATATTAAAAGAGACCAGCACGTTATCGTAGAAACCGCAAGAGGACTTGAGTACGGACTGGTAGTTTTAGGGGTAACAGAGGTTGAGGAAAGTCGCGTGATTCAGCCTTTGAAGAGCGTTGTAAGAATTGCAACCCCCGACGATGACAAGCGCGAAGCTACAAATCGCGTGAAGGAACAGGAAGCACTTCCGATTTGCAGAGAGAAGATTGAGAAGAGAAATCTTCCCATGAAGCTTATAAATGCCGAATATACTTTTGATAACAGCAAGATTTTGTTCTACTACTTCAGCGACGGACGTGTAGACTTCCGAGAACTCGTAAAGGATTTGGCAAGCGTGTTCCATACACGTATCGAGATGCGCCAGGTAGGCGTCAGAGATGAGGCCAAGCTTCGAGGCGGAATCGGTATATGCGGAAGACCGCTTTGCTGCCATTCATATATGGCTGATTTCTCGCCTGTTTCCATTAAGATGGCCAAAGAACAGAATCTTTCCTTGAACGCAACCAAGATTTCGGGTGTATGCTCGAGACTTATGTGCTGCTTGAAGAACGAAGAAGATACATACGAAGAACTCAACAGAAATCTTCCGAACGTGGGAGACGAAGTTACTATAATAGAAGGCAACAAGAAGGGAACGGTTTCTTCCGTAAACGTACTTCGCCAGATAGTCAAGGTTATAGTTGACGAAGGCGACGAGAAGCAGATGGAAGAGTACAAGCCCGAGGAACTCAGATTCAAGCGCAGAAAGAACAGAAAGCTCGAACTTACCGAGGAAGAGAAGAAGGCTGTGGCTGAATTGGAAAAAGAAAATGGCGGATCAAAACTCGATGAATAATTCTCTCGATGAATTGGTCAAGAAGACTGAAAGAGTAGACGACCTGGAAAGAAACGGGTTAAAGATAATTCAGGATCCCGACCGTTTTTGTTTTGGCATGGACGCGGTTTTACTGTCGGGATTTGCAACGTGCAAGGAAAACGGCACGGTTCTTGATATGGGAACCGGCACGGGAATTATCCCGATATTGATGTCTGCAAAGACACGCGCCGAGTCGTTGACGGGACTTGAAATCCAGCCCGAATCGGCAGACATGGCAAGACGGAGCGTATGCCTGAACAACCTTTCTAAGCGCATAAACATAGTGACCGGCGATATCAAGGACGCGGCAAATATTTTTCCGAAAGCGTCGTTTGATGTAGTTACGTGCAATCCCCCTTACATGATAGGGCAGCACGGACTTGTAAATCCCGAGTCTCCGAAGGCAATTGCAAGGCATGAGATTTTATGCACGCTTGACGATGTGGTGAAAAACGCGGCTGCGGTTTTAAAGCCGGGCGGAGCGTTTTACATGGTGCATCGGCCGTTTCGACTTCCGGAAATCTTTTCCAAGCTTTCCGAGTATAAGCTGGAGCCGAAGCGCATGAAGCTTGTATATCCTTATATAGATAAGGAGCCCAACATGGTGCTCATCGAGGCCAGACGCGGCGGAAAATCGAGACTTACGGTGGAAAAGCCGTTAATCGTTTACAAATCTCAAGGCGTTTACAGCGACGAAATATACGACATTTACGGTTATTAATATGCGGCAGATTTAAATAATTTGTTAAAAGTCTGTTACATTGATTGACAATTTATTAGTGTTTTCATATACTTGCGTTAAATAACGGGTTTATAATTTTTACGTTTAAATATAAAGGAGAAATGGTATGTTAGACAGAATCGTAGAGATTATCAGAGAGCAGCTTAATATTGACGACGTTGATATTACGGAGGATACCTCATTCAAGGATGACCTTGGAGTTGATTCACTTGATCTTCTCGAATTGGTGATGGCATTCGAAGAAGAATACAGCATCGAACTTAATCCCGAAGAACTTGAAGGAATTTCAACAGTCGGAGATATTATGGAGTTCATCAAGAAATATACAGACCAGTAATTGAAACTATGATTTGCTCCGGTTACGCACCGGAGCATTTTTCTTTTGAAAGGAAGTAAAAATGTACAACGATTTATTTACGATAGGACCGATAACAATTCATTCATACGGCGTATGCACGGGACTTGCGCTGATTGCCGCACTGCTTTTGGCCTGCGCCCGCGCCAAGAAGAAAAACCTTAATGAAGACATGATATACGGCATTTTGATAGTGGGAGTTTTGTTCGGATATCTGTGCTCCAAGCTGACATATGTACTCATTGAGTGGAAGACCTTTATTCGCGACCCCAAGCTGGTTCTGGGACAGAACGGATTCGTTGTTATGGGTGGACTTATCGGCGGCTTTTTGGCAGTCATGATTTATTGCAAAATAAAAAAGACCGATTTTTTGGAGTACTTCGATTTGTGTGCACCTTCCATCGCAATCGCTCAGGCAATCGGCAGAATCGGATGCTTCATGGCAGGCTGCTGCTACGGAAGGGAAACGGATTCATTTATCGGAATAGCTTTTCATTCTTCGAATTATGCTCCCAACGGCGTAAAGCTTATCCCCACACAGTTGATTTCTTCTGCAGGGGATTTGCTTAACATGATTATTCTTCTTGTAATCGCAAAACGTTCCAAGAAGAAAGGCCTTGTGGGAGCAATGTATATTATTTTCTACAGCATCGGAAGATTTTTGCTGGAATATTTGCGCGACGATGCCCGCGGAAACATAGGCATTTTCTCTACTTCACAGGCAGGTTCGATTGTTACGGTTATCATAGGAGTGCTTTTGCTTGTCTGGGTACTTAACCGCAAGGATAAAGAAGTAATCGCCACCGAAAATGATGCGGAGGCAAACTGATGAAACGCTACCAGAGAGAAGACGAAGTATCCTATTCATTGGGAATTACCCTTACATTCGAGCTTTTGAAATATTCAACCGAATATTGCACGAAAGTTTATGTTCATTCGAAAATGGATAAAGGCGAATCCTTTGAAAAACTCAAGAAGCTTTGTGATGCGTCATCCATTCCCATGGAATTTTCCGATAAGCCGTTTAACATTCTTTCGCAAAAAGAAAATTGTTTTATTATAGGTGAATTTAAGAAGTTCAGTCGACCCGTTGACCCGGCAAAATCACATGTGGTGCTTGTTAATCCTTCAAATGCCGGAAATATGGGAACGATTATGCGCTCGGCAGCAGGATTCGGGATTACAGACTTGGTTATTATTTCCCCTGCAGTTGATGAGTTTGATCCGAAAACCGTAAGAGCTTCCATGGGTGCGGTATTCAGATTAAATATATCCGTATATCCTTCTTTTGAGGATTATAAAAAAGAAATGGGCGAAAGACACTATTATCCCTTTATGTTAAAGGCCAAGACTACCCTACATAAGCTTAAGCCCCAAAAGCCGTTTTCACTAATTTTCGGAAATGAAGCAACAGGACTTCCGGACAGCTTTTTAGAAATCGGAACGAGCGTAATTATTCCGCACTCCGACCGCATAGACAGCCTGAATCTTCCCATTGCCGCCAGCATAGCATTATATGAGGCGACCAAGGAGGATTTTACGTAGGCAGACAGATGGTGACGAACACCCGCAAACGTGCATAAATATGCATGTTTGCGGGATTTTTTGTATGCAAAAAAATTGTTGACAATAGTAAACGCAATTTATATTATATTAACGAACTATTAACCTCATAAATGAGTGAAAGGGAGAATGTTATGAAGAGGATTAAAAAAGTATCAGTTTTTATGGGAATGCTGGCACTGGTTTTTGTGCTTTCGGCATTACCGAAAATGGAATCAAGAGCGGAATCTATGCTTGGTGCATCGCTTAAAGTTTACGATTCATCAGGTCAGGATGTTACGGGTAATGGTGATTATTCAATTGATGAAACAAATCATTTGCTCAAAGTATGCGGTGACGGCATGACAATTGTTGGCGACCTGTCGGTACATGAAGAATTGAGAATTTGCCGTGCTAATAATTGTCCTGTTTCCAAGTTAACACTTAAGAATGTGAATATTGGATATGAAGGTTGCGCACTTGAAATTCCCGTAACTGACAATCAAGAAAATTTCATTCTTAATATTGAAGGTAACAATAAACTTAATGGATTATGTCTTTTCTATTCGACTGAACCAGAATCGAAAAAGACTGTTACTGTAACCGCAGAAAACACAGGTAGAATTAATTTTGAACCGGATACGGAATTAGGTGGACAGGATCTTTTTTGCTCCGGAAACGGGGAGCGTGATTCTTCGGTAGGAATAACTCTTTCAGGAAACCTGACTGTTTATACAGGCGCCGGATGTGATAATGTTATATATTTTCTTGACAAAGCCGGTGAAGTGAATATTGGCGGAAATGTAAAGCTTTTAGGTCAGGCTATATCTTCTGTTATTAATTCTGTGGAAAATGTGAATGTATATGGTAATGCAATAATTGATGTAAACACAGGTTGGTATATTATTAGTTCATCTGGAAATATTACTCTCTCCGATAAAGCTTCTGTAAAGGGAAAGTGTAAAGGAGATGGAATTCACGCCTTCAGCTATGGCGGTACTAATACAGTAACTATAGAAAAAGAAGCATCAATTGATATAACCTGTAATCCTCCGAAGGAATCAGAAGATGAAAAGTGTTTCGGAATATATGGAGTTAATGTAATCGTTGACACGAGCGGAGTGGTACGAATTGAAACTACCGGGGTGAACAAGGCTATTATAGTTCTTGGAGATGCATCCATTCTTAACGGAACAGTATATTTAAAAAGTACTGTAGAAGATGGAACTTTCTTTTTCTGGAAGGAAGGAGTTACAGAACTTGGACAAAACATGGGCGTTTTCGGTTCTGATAGCATTGATACTCCTTACGATGAAGTAAACGATAAGGCAGAATTTAAATTAAGTCCGAACCCTGATTATTATACATTCTACGTTAACGACAAGGTTGCCAAGACGCTTGTATTTACTAATGTATACAATCTTTCCTTTAACACAAACGGAGCCGCACCGATTGCGGGATATACTGTAAGAAGCGATTTAGATCCTGTACTTCCCAAAGACCCCGTACGTGAGAATTACACCTTCGGCGGATGGTTTACGGATTCGGCATTAACACAGAAATTTGATGCTGCAAAGAAGCTTACGAAGGATACCGTTCTTTACGCAAAGTGGATAAGCAATCAGACAGACAATACAATTACTGCTAAGGATATTTTTAAAGATTACAGCACCAAGAAGCAGACTGTTAAGTTAAATGCCAAGGTTAACGGTGGCGCCAAGCTTACATATACTTCCAACAATAAGAAGGTTAAGGTAGACGGAAGCGGAAAGGTTACAATTCCCGCAAAGTTTGTTGGAACAGTAAAGCTTACAATTAAGTCCGCAGAAACAGATAAATATCGTGCAGCAACAAAGACAGTAACATTAACGGTAACCTCATCAAAGACAAAGCTTACGAAGGCTACGGCTTTGAAGAAGTCTGCTAAGCTTACCTGGAAGAAGATTTCAAATGCCGACGGCTATGAAATTTCTTATGCTAATAATAAGGACTTCAATAAAGCCAAGAAGGTAACTGTAAAGAAAACCTTAACAAGCACAACAATCAAGAAGCTTACTTCCAAGAAGACATACTACTTCAAGATAAGAACATATAAGAAGAGCGGAAGCAAGAAGATTTACTCAGATTACAGCGCAGTGAAGAAGGTTAAAATAAAGTAGACCCGAGTTATTAGGGGACGGTACAAAAGACCGTCCCTTTTTTTATTCTTTTTCGTTAATGTTTTTGTTGTATTATTTTCCAAGGTTTTGATGATTTGATATCAACTCATCACAAGGAGGAAAAAATGAAAAGCGCGAAAAAGGGTATTTATTTGTTGAGCACAATGGTAATTCTTATGGTTCTTTCACTAATTCCCAAGATGGAATCAAGAGCCGAAGATATTAACCCGGCAAAAGTATATGTATCAGGGGAAGATCCGGTAGATATAACCGAACCCGGTACATATACGATAGGTGACGGTACTATTACGCTCGCTGAAAACGGTGTATATACACTTACAAATGTTTCACTTAAGGAATTTGAACTTCAAGAAATGGAACCGGCTACGACTATTCGTTTTGAAGGTGACAATGTTTTCGATGGTACTGCAGTGGCAGGAATTCGTGCGTGGTGCGACCTTACTCTTGAAGGCGATAGAGATGAATCAACGGTTAGCTTTAATAATATAAAGGAAGATTCATCAACGGTTATTCATGGAATATATTTAACAGACGCCGATTTAACCATTAACGGAGGTCAATACTATTTCAACTTTACTCATAAAGAGGGGCTTGAGGATTCTACATATGGAATAGAAGTTGAGCATGGTAATATTACCATTAATGAAGATTCATACCTTGAATTTGATTTTGGAACAAATGCCGGATGGGAAGATAGTGACCCGGCAGTTAATATTTATTCACCATATGGTATGTGGATAGTTCAGAGTAGCGGAAATGTTGGCGGTAACTTAACCAATAAAGGTGGCGAGTTAGAATTTCTTGCTGACGGAGCAGAGGATGTTATTGGTATACAAGCAGACTGTTCCGTAACAAATACCGCAGGAAAGATGACATTTGATTATAATAACTTAAAAAAGGATTCATCTTCCATAATTACTGCCAAATTGTCAATAAGCGGTGGTGAAATAGATATAAAGAGCGATGCCAATAGCCACGGAATGGCTATAGACGGAATCCACGATACAGCGGATACCGGTTTGTCAATAGATATTTCAGGTGGCGTTCTTAACATCAATACTCCTAAAAATGGAGAGGAAGTCGCTATTGATGAAATGAAGAAATTCAATATTACCGGCGGAACTGTTACTATTGTAAATGAAGTCGGGGCATTTTGGGCGAAAGATTTCCATATTTCAAATGCTGATGTATCAATTAAAGGTGGCGGCCCGGCGTTCAGAACAGAAAAATTCTCTACGGATTATCCGTTTATATGGGCGTGCAATGATGGTGACAACTATGAGCAATTTATGCCTTCCTATGTTACAGACCAAAATTATAGTGAAAAATATTTCAAGTCAGTAATTTCAAATTATCCCGGCGCTTCTCTTTCGGTACTTAAGGCAGACGGAACTCCCGCAGAACTCGATAAGGATTACTATAGAAGTGTATCAGGTATTGAGATATTTACAGACGGACTTACTGTTAAAGGTGATCCTGCTAAGCAGGAACGCATCAACATTTATTCCGATGACAAAGGCATTTCCAATTTAACAATAAAGGATGTGAATTTAAGCCAAGAGTATGCATGCTTATATATTAATACTGCCAAAGATTTATCATTGACCTTTGATGGGAAATGTACATTTGCAGGTGGTATTGAATTGTATGCTCGGGAAGAAAAAGACGTTACGATAAAGGGCAATGCGGATGTTTCGGTTACAACGCAGACAGGAGCAGAAGGCATTTTCACCATATCCGATTTGTACATAGGCGGCAATATAAATATATCCGGTACGTCCGGTGAATGTTTTCTTGATTCCAGTAAATCACTTACTATAGCAGATAATGTTTCTATTGATGCGAAATCAAACGGTGCTTTGACAACAATTTGGGCTACTGATAACCTGGTAATTAATACAACCGGAAGCATCAAGGCTGAAAATAACAACAGTGGTACTGCTCTCGGAACCGAAAGATTTCTTACACTTAAAAACGGTCTTGTATATGCTAAAGGTAATTGTGATTACGAAGGCTATATTTGCGGAGCGCTCGAAATATATAAGGATGATGCTATAATTCTCGAAAACGGAATCGGCATGTTTGGCTCGGAAGACATCGATGCCGACTATGAAGATGCCGAGGATCCTGTCGTATGTAATTTTAATTCGGCTAGAGAAATCGGAACCGGCTTCGTCGGCGATAATCCCGCAAAGACAGTTGTTTTTGCAAAGAACTTCAAGCTTACCTTTAACACAAACGGAGCAGCAGCTATCGCCGGAAAGACTGTAAGAGCAGATAAACTTCCTGTTCTTCCCGCAAACCCGACTCGCAATCGTGCAACATTTACAGGCTGGTTTACCGACGCAGCATGTACACAGAAATTTGACGCAACCAAGCTTCTTACAAAGGATACAGTCCTTTATGCGGGCTGGGAAGGCTATAAGCACAAGATTAACTACGTACTTAACGGCGGCAAGAATTCGTCATCAAACCCCGCAACGTTTGATGAGTTGAAGGGACTTACCGGTTTTGCAGCACCTACACGCAAGAACTATAAGTTTGAAGGCTGGTACAAGGATGCAGCATTCAAGGAAAAGATTACATCAATTCCCGCGAATACGCTTACGGATGTTACTGTATATGCAAAGTGGACATTGGCATACAAAATAACCGACGCTCAGTACAAAGAGAACACTATCGCACTTGACATGAAGCTCAACGGTTCGTTCAACAAGAGCAAGCTTTCAGTTTCATTCGGCCGTGTTGCAGATGCATCGGGATATGAAGTATATGCATACTATGCCAACAAATCCGATTCAAGAAAACTTGAAAAGACCGTAAAGCAGAGCTCCAAGAAGACCATTACGACCACATTAAGCAAGCTTAAGAGCAAGGCAATCGAGACAAAGAATATCGTAAGAATCCAGGTTAAGGCATACAAGAAGGTTGGCAGCGAAAAGGTTTACATCGGTGCTTCCAAGGTTATCAATGTAGCCGGCCCCAAGAATAAGTACACCAACGTAAAGAGCATCAAGCTCAACGCAGACAGTGTAACTTTAAAGAAGGGCAAGACCTTCAAGCTTAAGGCAACTTTGGCCAAAGAAAAATCTTCAAAACCTTACTTGGCTTCCAAGTACGGATACAAGATTCGTTTCTTCTCGTACGATTCATCAATCGCCAAGGTTGATAAGACAAGCGGAAAGATTACAGCCAAGAAGAAGGGCAGCACATACGTATATGCGATTGCGCAGTCCGGAAAAGCGGTAAAGGTTAAGGTTACTGTAAAGTAAACAGTATATATAGTGGGGACGGTCCTTTTGTCATACAAAGATATGACAAGAAGGACCGTCCCTTTTTTATCCTTTTCTATTTGTATATGCTTACCAGTACGTTCTGTTTTCCTTTCTTGTTAATTCCCAGAATCTTTGTAAGAAAAAAGCGCCCGTATCCTCTGACACTTACGATGTCGCCTTCCTTAATAAGCTTGGAGTTGTCCGTACAGATTCGCCCGTTGATGGAAACGTACGAAACCGGGAAAAGCTCGAGCGACGCGTTTCGCGAAAGGTTATAGACCTTTGAAATGACGGCGTCGACACGGCAGGAGACGACGCAAACCGTCTTGTCTTCGAGCGTGGGAGCCGTGATTTCCGACAAAAGCGGGCTGTCGGTATCGGCAACCGAAAGTGTGACGCTCGTGTGCTTCACGCGCGTGAGATTTTCGACAATGTAGTCGCAAATGGAGTCGAGGCAGAAAAGACAAGCCACGTTCTCGCGGACGAAAATATCCCCAAGCGTCTCTCTTCTGATTCCGAGATTCATAAGTGCGCCCAGAAAATCCCTGTGCGACAGATCGTCCGAAAACTTCTGCATCAAAGGCTTAATGATGACAGCCTTAATCGGAAACGGCGCCTCGTACACGAACTCCTCGCTGCTTCCGAATCTGATCATCTTTCTTTCGCACAAATCGTTTCCTCCAAACAGCGTGGGATGGGCAAAAGAAAGAGAACTCTCACAATCAAAATATTCGCTTAATTGTGAAAGCGTCAAAAAATCCGTGAAGGTGTATATATTGTTGTCGTAGCTTCTTTGTGAAAGCTCTGTAAGTCTCTTTTTAATCGAATCATCCATAAAGCCAAAATAACATAAGAAAAAAGTAAGAGCAATCGGTTTTGAAGTTTTTCTTTTGCTTGACTGTAAGGAAATAAGGATATATTCTGAAAGTAAGTTATCGGACAACTTTTCAGAAAAATCAACAGTGGTGTACAGACAACTTGGTAATGATATGAACGGTGGCAAATACGAAATAATCGTGGATTACATCCACAAGAAAATAGAAGACGGAAACCTGAAGCCGGGAGACAAGATGCCTTCGGAAAATGCTTTAAAGGCGCGCTTTAATTTAAGCCGCGAAACGGTTCGCCATGCGATGGCGACACTTGAAAACGAGGGCATAATCTTACGTGTAAGGGGAAGCGGAACATACGTTAAAAAGCGTCGCGTTGATGACTCCAACAGAATTGCGGTTGTAACAACATATGTAGACAACTATATTTTTCCGCCCATTATAAAGGGAATAGAGGAAGTTTTGACGCAAAACGGGTACGTTATGCAGCTTTCGTTTACCAACAACCGGTTTGAACGGGAAAGACAGGTGCTCGAAGAAATAATCGCCAAGGACGATATTGCGGGTATTATTATCGAGCCTTCCATGAGTGCACTCCCCAATCCGAATCGGGATTTGTACGACAAGATTATTAATCGCGGAATCAATGTCATTTTTATAAATGCCAATTATAAAGAAGCAAATATTCCTTTTATTTCGCTTGACGATGAGAATGCGGGATATGAATCCTGCAAATATCTTATTTCAAAGGGACACACGAAAATCGGCGCGCTCTTGAAAATGGACGACAGTCAGGGACATTTGAGGCTTTCGGGCTACCGAAGAGCAATGACGGAAGCGGGAATTTTGGTGAAAGACGAGAACATACTGTGGTATGATACAGTGGACGGCGCGGATTTTTATAAGCTAAAGGACAGAATGCTCGATCGTTTCAAAGACTGCACGGCGGTATTCTGCTATAATGACCTTGCGGCGATGAGTCTTACGAATATTCTTATCGATGAGGGGATTAAGGTTCCGGAGCAGATTTCGGTTATCGGTGTGGATGATTCGGTTACCGCGATGTTATCGCCGGTTAAGCTTACGTCCTACAGACATCCCGCAGATGAACTCGGAAGGCTTGCGGCAAAGAATCTTCTTATACTTATGAACAATCCGGGTGCGCAGGTAAATTACCGGTTCAGAACCGGAGTTGTTGAAAGAGACAGCGTTACAGAGAATAAACGCGAAAAGCGTTGAGATAGCGAGATTACATCTTTTCAGGAGGAAATCAAAATGGGTTACACCAAGGACGAAATCAGTAAACTTATTGAAAACGGAAAGGCCGTAGTGGGTATTGAATTCGGCTCGACAAGAATTAAGGCAGTACTTGTGGACGATAACAATAACCCCATAGCATCGGGAAGCCACGAGTGGGAGAACCATCTCGACAACGGTATATGGACATATCCTCTTACGGAAATACACGAAGGCTTTAAAGACTGCTACAAAGACCTTAAGGAAGACGTTAAGAAACAGTACGGCGTTACACTTAAGAAGCTTTCCGCTATCGGAATCAGTGCAATGATGCACGGTTATGTTGTTTTTGACAAGGATAATAATCTTCTTGTTCCCTTCCGTACATGGCGTAACACCATTACCGAAGAGGCAAGCACCAAACTTACCAAACTTTTCAACTACAATATTCCCCAGAGATGGAGTATCGCACACCTTTATCAGGCAATGCTCAACAAAGAGCCTCACGTAAAGGACATTGCTTTCCAGACAACACTTGCAGGCTACATCCACTTCATGCTCACAGGAGAGAAGGTTATGGGTGTCGGCGAAGCATCGGGAATGTTCCCCATTGATATCAACACTCACGATTTCGACGCCGAAATGGTTAAGAAATTCGATGCACTTATTAAAGAAGCAGGCTACGGATTTACCCTCAAGGAAATCTTCCCCAAGGTACTTGTAGCCGGAGAAAACGCAGGATACCTGACGGCAGAAGGTGCCAAATTTATCGATCCCGAAGGCGACCTCGAGGCAGGCGTACCCGTATGTCCTCCCGAAGGTGATGCCGGAACCGGTATGGCAGCCACCAACGCGGTTAAGGTTCGTACAGGAAACGTATCAGCCGGAACAAGCGTATTTGCAATGGTAGTACTCGAGAAGAATCTTTCAAAGGTTTATCCCGAAGTTGACCTTGTTACAACCCCTTCGGGCGACCTTGTAGGAATGATTCACTGCAACAACTGTACATCCGATTTAAATGCATGGGTCGGCATTTTCAAAGACTTCCTTGAAAGCTACGGCATGGAAGTCGATATGAACAAGCTCTTCTCAACACTTTACAACAAGGCACTTGAAGGCGATAAGAACTGTGGCGGACTTGTTTCCTACAATTACTTCTCGGGCGAAGGCGTAACCAAGTTCGATGAAGGACGTCCCCTTTTCGTGCGTGAGCAGAACGCAAAGCTTAACCTTGCGAACTTCATGCGTACACATCTTTATGCATCCTTATCAACACTTAAAATCGGATGTGATATTATGTTTAAGGAAGAAGGCGTAAAGGTTGATTCCTTAACCGGACACGGCGGATTGTTTAAGACCAAGGGAGTCGGCCAGTCCATTCTTGCCGCAGCTTTGAATGCACCCGTTTCCGTAATGGAAACCGCGGGCGAAGGCGGAGCATGGGGAATGGCACTTCTTGCCGCATACATGGTAGGAAAGAACGCCGGCGAAACACTTGAAGATTACCTTTCCGATAAAGTATTCAAGGGCATGAACGCCGTTACCATGAATCCCGATCCCGACGATGTTAAGGGATTTGACGAATACATCGAAACCTACAAGGCAGGACTTTCAATTGAACGCGCTGCCATAGAAGCCATTAAGTAAGGAGGCCCCAAAATGCTTGAACAGTTGAAAAAAGAAGTTTACGAAGCCAACATGATGCTTCCCAAGTATGGTCTTGTTACATTTACATGGGGTAACGTAAGCGGTATAGATCAGGAATCCGGACTCTTCGTAATAAAGCCTTCGGGAGTTGATTACGACAAGCTTACTCCCGATGACATGGTAGTTATGGACCTTAACGGGGAGAAGGTGGAAGGCAGATACAAGCCCTCATCCGATACACCTACACATCTTGAACTTTATAAGGCATGTCCCGAAATCGGCGGAGTTGTTCATACACATTCATCATACGCCACAAGCTGGGCACAGTCGGGACGTTCAATTCCCTGCTACGGAACAACGCATGCGGATTACATTTACGGAGATGTTCCCTGTCTTCGTTGTCTTACCAAGGACGAAATCGAAGATGCATATGAGACCAACACGGGATTACTTATTACCGATTACTTCAAGGATAAGGATTTCATGGCAGTACCCGCCGTTCTTTGCAAGAATCACGGACCCTTTGCGTGGGGCAAGGATGCTTTCGAAGCAGTACATAATGCAGTAGTATTGGAAGAAGTTGCCAAGATGGCGTTCAGAACAGAGCTTATCAATCCTTCTGTTCGTCCCGCTCCGCAGGAGCTTCAGGACAAGCACTATTACAGAAAACACGGCGCCAACGCATATTATGGACAAAACCAATAAACAGAATTAATGGTCAAAACCAATAATCAAAACCGCAATATTTAGGACACGTTTAGCATTAAACGAAATAGACCTGTTAATTAATGTGTGTTAAAGTTTACACGTTAAATTATAATCAAAAATGACAAGGAGAATAGAAATGGATAACCTTACACTTCAGAAAACCGCTAATGAAGTACGTAAAGGTATTGTTACTGCAGTTCATTCCGCTAAAGCCGGACATCCCGGCGGATCGCTTTCTGCAGCAGATATGTTTACGTTCCTCTATTTTGAAGAAATGAATATCGATCCCAAGAACCCCAAGATGGATTCAAGAGACCGCTTTGTTCTTTCAAAGGGACATACAGCTCCCGGACTTTATTCAACATTAGCTCAGCGCGGATACTTCCCCGTTGAAGACCTTAAGACACTTCGTAAGCTTGGATCATATCTTCAGGGACATCCCTGCATGCAGGAAACACCCGGCGTTGATATGTCATCAGGTTCACTCGGTCAGGGTATTTCGGCAGCAGTAGGTATGGCACTTGCAGCTAAGCTTGATAAGAAAGATTACAGAGTTTATACACTTCTTGGCGACGGTGAAATCCAGGAAGGACAGGTTTGGGAAGCAGCTATGTTCGCAGGCGCAAGAAACCTTGACAACCTCGTTGTAATCGTAGATAACAACGGACTTCAGATTGACGGTAAGATCGAAGACGTATGTTCTCCTTACCCGATAGACAAGAAGTTTGAAGCATTCAACTTCAACGTAATCAACATTGACGGTCACGACTTCGATCAGATTCGTGCAGCAATGAAGAACGCAAGAGAGTGTGCAGGAAAGCCCACCGCTATTATTATGAAGACTACCAAGGGCAAGGGCGTAAGCTACATGGAGAATAGTGCAGGATGGCACGGCAAAGCTCCCAACGATGACGAGTATGCTACAGCTATGGCTGATCTTGCCGCTATTGAAGCACAGTTAAAGGAGGGCAAGTAAGATGGGAGAGAAGATTGCTACAAGAGAAAGTTACGGTAATGCATTGGTAGCATGTGCTGAGGATTTCCCTAACATGGTTGTTCTCGATGCTGACCTTGCAGGCGCTACCAAGACAGGTACATTTAAGAAAGCATATCCCGACAGACATATTGACTGCGGTATTGCTGAATGTAACATGACAGGCATTGCAGCCGGCCTTGCTACATGCGGAAAGATTCCTTTTATTTCTTCTTTTGCCATGTTCGCAGCAGGAAGAAACTTTGAACAGGTAAGAAACGCTATCGGATATCCTCACCTTAACGTAAAGATCGGTGCTACACATGCCGGAATCACAGTAGGTGAAGATGGTGCTACACATCAGTGTAACGAAGATATCGCATTAATGAGAACAATCCCCGGAATGACAGTTATCGTTCCTTCGGATGATGTTGAAGCTAAGGCAGCAGTTCGTGCAGCACTTGAAATGAACGGCCCCGTTTACCTTAGATTCGGACGTGCAGCTGTTCCGGTAATCAACGATAAGCCCGGTTACAAGTTCGAAATCGGCAAGGGTGTTACTCTTCGCGAAGGTAAAGACGTTACAATCGTTGCAACAGGTATTTGCGTTGACTCAGCACTTCAGGCAGCAGAAATGCTTGCAGCTGACGGCGTAAGCGCAGAAGTAATCAACATCCATACAATCAAGCCTTTGGATGAGGAGCTTGTTGTTGCTTCAGCCAAGAAGACAGGCAAGGTTGTTACCGTTGAAGAGCATTCCGTTATCGGCGGACTCGGAAGCGCAGTTTGCGATGCACTTTGCGCTAAGTGCCCTGTTCCCGTTAAGAAGCTTGGTATGCAGGATAAGTTCGGTGAATCAGGTTCTGCTTCACAGCTCGTTGAGAAGTACAAGCTTGACGGCAAGGGTGTATATGAAGATGTAAAAGCATTCCTTGCATAGATGATGTTTTGATATCAGTATTTGACAGTGCGTTTTCTTTAGAAAATGCACTGTTTTTTTTTTTTTTTATTTAGTATTTGCGAAAAAAGCAACAAAAAACAAATTATTTATAATAATCTGCTAATAATGTAGTGTTAATCTCTACATGCAGTTGAAAATTTTACTGTATTTTTCGGGAAAGTTTAGGAGGACTAAAATGAGACTTAGAGGAAAACTCATCGCAATCGCACTTATACCTATCGTACTTCTTTCTGTTATTGTATGTATTGTTACGGGTTTAAAAGTATCTACTGCGATGAAGAACGAAATATTCACATCTTTACAGGCAGCGGTTTATGAACTTCGTGCCAATATTTCAAATGATGAAGGAAACAGTTTTTACGTAGACGAGAATCAGATTCTCTGGAATGGCTCCAAAGATATTACAAATGATACGGAAAACATCGACCTTGTTAAGAAAAATACAGGAATTGTTCTTACCGTATTCTTCGGAGATACAAGATATCAGACATCCGTTACCAAGGATACCGGCGAAAGAGTTCTTTATACTCAGGCAGGTTCCGGAGTTATCGAAAAGGTATTAAAGGGCGGAAACGAATACCACGCTGAAAACGTTGACGTTGTCGGAGCACCTTATTATGCATACTACATTCCGCTTTACGATGATACATCTTCAAGCCCTGTAGGTATGGTGTTTGCAGGTAAAGCACAGGCA